>NZ_JANQDH010000017.1 GCF_029891735.1 Chrysosporum bergii ANA360D | reverse complement strand
AGAACCAGCCAGAACCTTGAAAACTGCATATAGATAGATAAGAGAGCCGAAATCGAAAGATAGAAGTAAGTGAAGAACCAAGTGGTCAAGCTAATAAGGGCTCATGGTGGATACCTAGGCACACAGAGGCGAAGAAGGACGTGGTTACCTGCGAAAAGTTCCGGGGAGTTGGAAGCAAACAGAGAGCCGGAAATATCCGAATGGGGCAACCCTGAACACTGCCTGTTGAATATATAGACAGGAAAGAGCGAACCTGGCGAATTGAAACATCTTAGTAGCCAGAGGAAAAGAAATCAAAAGAGATTCCCCGAGTAGTGGTGAGCGAAAGGGGAAGAGCCTAAACCAAGGGGTATACCTCTTGGGGTAGTGGGACAGCAACATCGAATCCAGAGACTAGACGAAGCAGCTAAATACTGCACCAGAGGGGGTGAAAGTCCTGTAGTCGAAAGTCAAAGGATAGAAGCTGAATCCCGAGTAGTACGGGGCACGAGAAATCCCGTATGAATCAGCGAGGACCATCTCGTAAGGCTAAATACTACTGTGTGACCGATAGAGAACAAGTACCGCGAGGGAAAGGTGAAAAGAACCCCGGGAGGGGAGTGAAAAAGAACATGAAACCGTGAGCTTACAAGCAGTGGGAGTCCGATTAAACGGATGACCGCGTGCCTGTTGAAGAATGAGCCGGCGACTTATAGGTACTGGTAGGTTAAAGCGGGAATGCTGGAGCCAAAGGGAAACCGAGTCTGAAAAGGGCGCTAATCAGTATTTATAGACCCGAACCCTGGTGATCTAACCATGGCCAGGATGAAGCTTGGGTAAAACCAAGTGGAGGTCCGAACCGACCGATGTTGAAAAATCGGCGGATGAGCGGTGGTTAGGGGTGAAATGCCAATCGAACCAGGAGCTAGCTGGTTCTCCCCGAAATGTGTTGAGGCGCAGCGGTAATGAAAAAATTGGGGGGTAAAGCACTGTTTCGGTGCGGGCTGGGAGACCGGTACCAAATCGAGGCAAACTAAGAATACCCAAGGATCACATTGCCAGTGAGACGGTGGGGGATAAGCTTCATCGTCAAGAGGGAAACAGCCCAGACCACCAGCTAAGGTCCCCAAATCATCACTAAGTGAAAAAGGAGGTGGGGTTGCAAAGACAACTAGGAGGTTTGCCTAGAAGCAGCCACCCTTGAAAGAGTGCGTAATAGCTCACTAGTCAAGCGATCCTGCGCCGAAAATGAAAGGGGCTAAGTGATGTACCGAAGCTGTGGGATTAGAAATAATCGGTAGGGGAGCGTTCCGTAGTAGTGAGAAGCAGTAGCGGCAAGCAGCTGTGGACGAGACGGAAGTGAGAATGTCGGCTTGAGTAGCGCAAACATTGGTGAGAATCCAATGCCCCGAAACCCTAAGGGTTCCAGAGGCAGGTTCGTCCACTCTGGGTTAGTCGGGACCTAAGGCGAGGTCGAAAGGCGTAGTCGATGGAGACCGGGTCAACAATCCCGGACTACAATATGGGAGCAAAACTAGGGACGCATGAAAGATAGCCACGCCCTGAATGGATTGGGAAGAACGTTACGACGGTCGAGTGGTGAAGGAAAGTGCCAAGAAAAGCTAGGGTTGTGATGAACATATAGTACCCGTACCCGAAACCGACACAGGTAGGGAGGTTGAGAATACCAAGGGGCGCGAGATAACTCTCTCTAAGGAACTCGGCAAAATGGCCCCGTAACTTAGGAAGAAGGGGTGCCTGCCGAAAGGCAGGTCGCAGTGAAGAGATCCAGGCGACTGTTTACCAAAAACACAGGTCTCCGCCAACTCGAAAGAGGACGTATGGGGGCTGACGCCTGCCCAGTGCCGGAAGGTTAAGGAAGTTGGTCAGTGGAAACATGAAGCTGACGACCGAAGCCCCGGTGAACGGCGGCCGTAACTATAACGGTCCTAAGGTAGCGAAATTCCTTGTCGGGTAAGTTCCGACCCGCACGAAAGGCGTAACGATCTGGATGGTGTCTCAGAGAGAGACTCGGCGAA
>NZ_JANQDH010000016.1 GCF_029891735.1 Chrysosporum bergii ANA360D | reverse complement strand
TTCTGGTTTCCATTGTGGTTGTGCTGACCAAGCGACCTGAACATGATCATCATCTGGGGAAATATAAACCCGTTGTTTTTGTCCTTCTGCCACTATAGCCATTAATTGGGCTGTCATTCTTCCTGCTTTCCCTTCTTGGCGGATATGGTCAAAGGGTACTGGTGTATGGCAACAAATACAAACAGCACCTTTACGGTTCATGGTTCCTTCTGGTGCTTCTCCTTGACCGGTTTTCACTTGAAAAGTAATAACTGGTGGTTGTTGGCTGCGGTTAATCACCGGCTCGGCCCAGGCTTCTTTACCTTTTTTAGTAGATAATTTAAAGGAACTGACTAAGGGCATTTGCGCTCCACAACCGGGGTTAGGACATTTCACAGTCCGCCCCCATAACCAGGCGATGACTGTTGCACTCCCGTTTCCATGTTCTGGCGGTAGGTTGACTTGGGGGTATAATTTGCCTATGCGCTGTATGGCTTGTTTTCGCATCCATTGCCCGTAATAGCGGACATCTTCCGCTAGTCCCTGGCTATTGTACCATTGGGCTGTTTTTAGTTTGTTTTGACTGTCTGGGTTGACTGGGGCAAGGTGTTTAAATTTTGGTGGTATTTCCACTAATGCTTTGGTAATTAGTACTGCTACAGGGTTGATGTCACTACCATGAGCTGCTAAACCCAAACCTTGAGCTGCTAAGGGGATGGAACCACCACCACAAAAGGGGTCATATACGGGGGGTGCGTATTTTTGTAAGTATGCGGTAATTTCTTCTCTGGTGCTGGGTGGTGTTTCGTTGCGGCTCCAGGCTAGACAACGGGCTATTTCTTTTTGGGCTGTGGTCATAACTTCTTGGTGGTTGTCGGGATCCCAAGATACTAAACCTTTGACTGTTTGTTCGGTTTTACCTTTTTTTTCTACTGTAATAATTTTGCCGATGATATCCAATAAACGCTGTCTTTCTTTATCCTGTTCTTCTTCTTTGTTAAATTTATCTGGGTGACTGGAAGGGTCATCTACTAATGAGGCGAATAATACGGCTCGACAAACAGCTAAGGGTCTTCTAGCCCACCATAGATGTAGTGTGGAGGGGTGTCCGTGTCTGATGGATTTTTCTCTAACTGATTCTCTGTTGATGGCTTCTAGGGGTAGGGCTACTTCTATCAGTTTTTTTTTGCTGTTCATGTGCTGGTGTGTGTGGGGTGTGTGTATTATATATTATTCCCTGTCCCCCTGTTTTTTTTCGTAACACAAGCATCCTGCTTGTTTCATTTGTTGTGGGATGGGTTGGCGATCGGTCAGCAGCCAGCAGACAGCCAGGGAATAAATTCCCTGTCTAATAGCTAAAGTCGGTAAAAACCGACTGGTAACACAAGCATCCTGCTTGTTTGATTTGTTGTGGGATGGGTTGGCGATCGGTGGGCGGGGAGCCTGGGAATAAATTCCCTGTCTAATAGCTAAAGTCGGTAAAAACCGACTGGTAACACAAGCATCCTGCTTGTTTCATTTGTTGTGGGATGGGTTGGCGATCGGTGGGGGGGGGAGCCTGGGAATAAATTCCCTGTCTGATAGCTAAAGTCGGTTAAAACCGACTGTTTGTATGGATTTTCTACATTTTTTACTTGGTAATAAACTATTGATTAATTTGTCGCATGGCTGATGGTATGGGTAGGGGATATTAGTTTTTCAGGGATTTGAGTTTTTGGATAGGGTGACAAGCAGGATGCTTGTGTTACTATTCACATTTCTCTGTTTTAGTCAAGTAATCTGGTTAACAATTACCAGTTTTTTTCATTTATTTTAATTTTTTATTTCATGATTCACATTCGCTATGTGAAGTCAAGTATACTGTCCAACAAATAGCTAATTTTTTACATCAAAAAAATTCAAAACAATCCAAAAAAAGTGTTGCTTTTTTCAAAAAACAGGTATATTATTGAAACGTGAGGAATCGGAATAAATCCAAATCCTCCATCCCCTTATACATTCCGCCAGGGAGCAAAGAACCATGAAAACAGAAACAAACGAAGCAGCTCTTGGGTTTCAAGAGTTGAGCCAATCAGAAGCAATATACTTAACGGCTGGTAGTAGAGCAAACAGTGGACGTAGTTCGATGAGAACAGTTGTCGCATCGAATCCCAAGAGTTATACGTCGCCTACATCCAAATGGAACACTATAACCCTCGATACCAGTAGAGGCTTATAAACCTAAACCAACAGACCAGGCAGCAAACCACCAGCGGCTAGCTGAAACATGATATCTTGAATTTCACTAAAACACAGCATACGATGGGGGAAGGCAAATTGTCAACCCCCCTTTTGAATAATCTTTCCCCAACCGATAACTGATAGATGTACAAGACAGCCAGGAAATAAATTCCCTGTCTAATAGCTAAAGTCGGTCAGAAGCGACTGGTTTTATGGGTTGGTGGGGAGTTTGGATACAAGGATCTCGGTTGTTTGATTTGTTGTGCGATGGATTGGCGATCGGTGGGGGGGAGCCAGGGAATAGATTCCCTGTCTGATAGCTTAAGTCGCTTAAAACCGACTGGTAACACAAGCATCCTGCTTGTTTCATTTATTATTGACCAATAGAAACTGTATTTTTCATAATATATTTTGTGATTTTTTTGCTAATGTCATATTGGTCCGTTTTAACGGACTTGAGCTTTGAGACGGGGAATTTATTCCCCGGTTGCCCCGGCTGGATTCCCCGGCTGGATTCCCCGACTATATGAATAATTAATGGTTTCATTTATTATTGACCAATAGAAACTGTATTTTTCATAATATATTTTGTGATTTTTTTGCTAATGTCGTATTAGTCCGTTTTAACGGACTTCAGCTTTGAGACGGGGAATTTATTCCCCGGTTGCCCCGGCTGGATTCCCCGGCTGGATTCCCCGACTACATGAATAATTAATGATTTCATTTATTATTGACCAATAGAAACTGTATTTTTCATAATATATTTAGTGATTTTTTTGCTAATGTCATATTAGTCTGTTTTAAGGGACTTGAGCTTTGAGACGGGGAATTTAGGCTTCTAGGGGGTATTGGGACAAGCAGGATGCTTGTGTTACATGGACAAGCAGGATGCTTGTGTTACATGGAGGGGCATCCTGCTTGGACTATAATAATAACAGTTTGGTACTAGGTGGTGTTAGACTGTTGCTAGTTCTGGTGTAGGACGTTTGCTGTTACGAATAGATGAGACGGCTTGGGCGTAATCTTTGGCTTTAAATACGGCTGAACCTGCGACAATGGCGTTGGCTCCGGCTTCTAAAACTTGCCAGGTGTTATTTGCTTTTAGTCCTCCGTCTACTTCAATCCAGGGGTCTAATCCTTTGTCGTTACAGATTTGGCGCAATTTACGGATTTTTGGTAATACGCCGGGGATGAAGCTTTGACCACCAAAACCGGGGTTAACGCTCATGATTAGCACTAGGTCACACAGGTCTAGAACGTACTCGATTAGCTCTAGGGGGGTGCTGGGGTTAAGTACGACTCCTGCTTGTTTACCTAATTCTTTGATTTGTCCTAGGGTGCGGTGTAAGTGGGGCGAGGCGTTATGCTCACAGTGTACGGAAATAATATCAGCTCCTGCTTTGGCAAAGTCTTCTACATATTTTTCTGGCTCTACAATCATTAAGTGAACATCTAGTGGCTTGGTTGTTACTGGGCGAATGGCCTCCACCACCAGAGGACCTATGGTAATGTTGGGTACGAAACGACCATCCATTACGTCAACATGAATCCAGTCGGCTCCTGCTGTATCTACTGCACGGATTTCTTCGCCTAAGCGACTAAAATCGGCGGAGAGGATAGATGGAGCAATCACAATGGGCTTTTGAGATGAGTTGTTGGTCATGGTTAGTGGGTTTTATAGCGTTCTCGTCTGTAGGCATTGTAACAAAATATGGGGCAAAATATGGGGCAAAAGCTGATTTGTTTGATCCCATCCTGTGAGGGAGGTCAAGTTATATGGTTGATTATATGGTTGATAAACAATTAACTAATAAGGAATTAAAAGTAACTGTTGAAGTATGGCTAATATGATAAACAATCTGGGCTGGGTCGTTTGCTCATTAACTGCTTGTTGTTTGACTGTCCCTGTATTTGCTTCGGCTGTACATACTGCTTTGGGCGGTAATGGTATTGATGCTCTGAAGTTACACGAACCTCCTTATAATTTACTTGGGCGAAAGGTGGCTATTGGTCAGGTGGAAATTGGCCGTCCGGGTATGTTTGGATGGGATAAAGCAGTATCTCAAAATCGGTCTGTGTCTTTGTCGGGGGTTTTTTTGCGGGATAAACCGGCTAAGTCTGATATGGGTGTGGACTCACACGCTCATAATGTGGCTGGTGTGATGGTTAGTCAGGATAAGGCTTTTCGGGGGGTCGCACCTGGGGCGCGTTTGTATTCTTCAGCTGTGGGTCTTACTAGTAAGGTAGCACAGCCGGAGGAGTGTTTAACTGCTCAACATATAGCTAACCAAAATACTAATGATGTGCGCGCTATTAATTTTAGTTTTGGTGAACCTTTGAAGCGTGACGAACGCCCTGACCCGGTGCTGGACGGTAAGGCTCTTTTGACTTTATGTCTTGACTGGTCTAGCCGGGTTCATGATGTTTTATATGTGGTGGCGGGTAATCAAGGGCGGGGTGGTATTCCTATACCTACGGATAATTATAATGGAATTAATGTTGCTTTTTCATCTGCTAGGAGGGGGATTTTTAATAAGGTTGATGTTTCTAATCTAGCTGCTGTTAATGAGGGAGCTACTGCTCGGTTGGCTGGTAAGGAGTTTAATGTAGATGGTCGTCGTTCTATCGGTTTGGTAGCACCTGGAAGTAATATTCCTATGCTCAATCCTGATGGTAAGTTAAACAAGGTGACGGGTACAAGTTTTGCTGCTCCTCAAGTGACGGCTAGTGTGGCTTTGTTGCAGGAATTCGCAGACCGACAGCTACACAAAAAACAATTTAATCGGTCTGTTAATTGGTCTCTTGATGCTCGTCGTCATCAGGTGATGAAGGCTGTATTATTAAATTCGGCTGACAAGATCCAAGATAATGGGGATGGCTTGTATCTGGGTATGACTCGCACTTTAATTGATAAACAAAATCAAAGTTGGCTGGCTTCGGATGCTTATAAAAGTCCCCAAATTCCTTTGGATGCTCAAATGGGAACTGGTCATTTAAATACTTTTCGTGCTTATGAGCAGTTTAGCGCTGGTCAATGGTCACCAATGGGGTGGGTCCCAGGTATTGGTTGGAATTATGGCGTATTAGAATGGTCAAATACGGTGGATTATTCTTTGGATAAACCTTTGAAAAAAGGGAGTTTTGCGAGTGTTACTCTCACATGGAATCGGTTGGTAGAGTTAAATGATGTTAATCAAAATAACCAATATGATATAGGTGAAGGTTTTGGCGATCGCGGTTTAAATGATTTGGATTTATACTTAATGAGAGCAGATACTCACAACGCTACTGCTGCGGTGGTTTGTGCTTCTGTGAGTGCAATTGACAGTGTAGAGCATATTTTTTGTCCTATTCCACACACTGGTAATTATAAAATTCGTGTTCATTTTCGCCGCCGGGTCAACAGAGCAATTCAACCTTATGGTTTAGCTTGGTGGACTGTTGCTGAGTAATAAGACAATAGAATGTAGAATATAGAATGAGAGAATGTAGGCTTGTTGCTGCGATTGCGGGGGGGGGAATGAATTCCCCGGCTGAAAGCTTAAGTCGGTTTGAGACGGACTGAATTTGGTTCAGTCCAGGTAACACAAGCATCTTGCTTGTTTGAATACCGGCTAGAAGCCGGTGTTACCTATAAGCAGTTATCGGTTTGGGAAAGATTTATCAACTATTAGGCGATGGCTTGAATATAGATATAGAGAATGTAGGCTTGTTGATGCGATCGCCTACTCCAGGGGCGAAGCCAATCGCGGGGAATAACTACCCAAATCGCGGGGAATGGAATTGATTACTAAAGGGGGGTTGACATTTGCCATCCCCCCTTGTATATTGGTAACTGCATTCCTGCTATCTCATCCAATTCGATATAACAAACGAATTTAAAAACTAAACTTAATACCACCGCTGATCGCTTCCAACTCCTTCCCCTCAACAACCAATTCAACCAATTTCAGCCGCCTTTGAAGATCAGCTTCCAACTCCTCATCCTCAACATTGAATTTCAGCCTTTTAATTTCAGCCCAGAGTTCTTCCGAGGTAAAATCAAAGCCATGTTCTTTCGCTAACCCAACAGCCGCTTCTCGGTCAGCACCTTCTGCATCTTCTGCTGATTCCAGCACTTTAGCTAACTGGCTTTGGAGTTGTTCGTCTGCGGCAACTTTTTCAAGAAATAGGCTAACAGCTTGATTGGTCATGGTAAACATCCTCATTGTGACAGTACCTCAAACACAGTACACATCTGGAGTGAGAATGTCAATACATAAAAGTTCAGGTTTATTCAGGTATTGAAAATTTTTTTTTGGATGCTGCGATTACCGCGGGGAATAAATTCCCCGGCTGAAAGCTTAAGTCGGTTTGAGACCGACTGAATTTGGTTCAGTCCAGGTAACACAAGCATCTTGCTTGTTTGAATACCGGCTAGAAGCCAGTGTTACCTATAAGCAGTTATCGGTTTGGGAAAGATTTATCAACATGAGAATTTACCAAAAAATAGTCGGTTTTAACCGACTTTAGCTATTAGACAGGGAATTTATTCCCTGGTTGCACGGTGCTTTGGTTTGAATACCGGCTAGAAGCCGGTGTTACCTATAAGCAGTTATCGGTTTGGGAAAGATTGATCAACATGAGAATTTACCAAAAAATAGTCGGTTTTAACCGACTTTAGCTATTAGACAGGGAATTTATTCCCTGGTTGCATGATATACGGTGCAGAATGTGGAATGAGAGAATGAGAGAATGAGAGAATGTAGGCTTGTTGATGCTGCGATGGTGCTTTGGTTTGAATACCGGCTAGAAGCCGGTGTTACTCATACCGCTACTCATACCGCTATGGGCAAAGTAATGATAAATTCTGTTCCTAGGTCTGGTGTGGAGTTGACTTTGATAGTTCCATTATGTTTTTCTACCACAATTTGTTGCGCGATGGCTAGGCCTAAACCTGTACCTTTACCGACGGCTTTGGTGGTAAATAAATGATCAAATACTCGCTGTTTAATTTGTTCACTCATACCGACACCGTTATCTGCAACAATAATTTGTATTTGGTCGTTGATGACGCTGGTTTTAATCCAAATATAGTTAGGAGTTGCTTTAATTTCTTCAAAGCTGCGCTGATGATTAGATTCTTCTAAGGCATCGATGGCATTGGCTATTATATTCATAAATACTTGGTTTAACTGACCGGGAAAACACTCAATTTTGGGTAAGTCACCATATTCTGTGATGACTTCAATAGCTGGACGGCGTTGATTGGCTTTGAGACGATGTTTTAAAATTAAGATGGTGCTATCTAAGCCTTCATGGATATTAAATAATACTTTATAATCTCGGTCAGCGCGGGAAAAGGTACGGAGGCTATTGCTGATATTCTTGAGGCGATCGCAAGCCATAATTATTGAGTTAACCATTTTAGGCAAGTCTGCTAAAATGTAATCTAAATCAATTTCTTCTGCATGGTCTAAAATTTGGTTTTGGTTGATCTGATTCTGGGGTGTCGATTCTGGGGTGGGTAGGCTGCTTTGATATAGTTGTAAGTGTGTGATAATATCGTTTATGATTGGTTTTATCTGTTCTAAACTGGCGGAAATAAACCCCAAGGGGTTATTCATTTCATGGGCTACACCGGCTACGAGATTACCCAAAGCAAACATTTTTTCGTTTTGAATTATTTGTAACTGTGCTGCTTGTAGGTCTTGTAGTGCTTGTCCTGCTTGTTGATAAAGTCGCGCATTTTCTAAGGAAATCGCAGCTTGAGTACAAAGAAAATTAAGAATAATAATGCGATCGCTGGTAAACACCCCACTGGTGGAGCTATTTTGTAAGTACAAAATCCCTATTAAATTGCCTTGATTGTGAATTGGTAAACATAATACACTTTTTGGTTGCTGCTGGGTTAAATATTCATCGATGACTGCTAAATCTGTATTAAGATCGTCAATTACTACTATTTGTTGAGTATTTTTGACGTACTGGATCAGCTTTACGGCTGCATCAAGATTATTTTGGAGGGGTTGAAAACAAAGTTCTGTGGTTGTTTCTGTGGCTACGGCTTTTACTCCCCAATTATTATGACTATCGGGTAAAACTAAACTACAGTAATCGGCTCCGGAGTTTTGGAGAATAATTTGAGTTAATTGGTGCAGTAGTTCATTTAGTTGGATTGTACTAGATAAGCTTTGAGAGGCTTTGAGGATGGCTGCAAAGTCTAAAGTGTTATTAATACTGGAGCTAGAACTGCGTTTGACAGTGTTGGGGGCGTGAATGGAAACGCCAGGACTTATACCAGCCAAGGTTTCTAGTGGATTAAATCCCAGATTGGGTTTAATTAAGATGGGGCGCAGTAATTCTGGGTAGCGGGTTTCTAAATCTTTCATTTTCCCTTCGCTATTCCAGCGCGCATAACAGTAATATGCTTCTTGCATATAACCAGCAGCTATTTTGTCTTTTTTTAATTGCAAATAAAACTTAGCGGCTAATTCATTGCTTAAGGCTTGTTCTTGCAAGTAGCTATATTCTTGAGCAAGTGCAATGGCTTGGTCGTAGGAGTCACCGGCTTGATAATTTTTTCCTAGCACGCGGTAAGTTTCTGCTTCTACTAGGTGAAACTTATGCCAATAATTCATAGGAGCATGATGGGCCCATGTTTTCATGAATTTTTGATTATTGGCAATTTTGACGAGAGAAGCGGTTTTATTTTCTTGATCCATTTGAGAGTACAAGGCGAGCAAAGTCAGGGATTGATAAAAATTCTTTAAAGGAATAATCCAGAGACCTGCGGCTCCTTGTTCATATTCTCCAAATTTATCGGCGTATTCTTGAGCTTTTTGATAATCGCCAAATAAATAGTATAGTAGGAGTTTTGCTAAATAAACAAAACAAATACCGTTGATATTTTGACTCTCAATTAAAAAGGGTAAACTGACGGCTTCGTTAAAACAAGAGCCGACTAAAATGGTGGTATTTTCACATTTACCGCGCAAGTTCATTACAGTTTGCCGCCATGTATTTACCCAAATATAAGCTGATTCTTGCTTTACACTTGCTATTAACTCAGCATACTTGTAACCTTCTGACTCTACTAGTTCGAGAGTTTCTCCACTACAGAATAAAAACTGAATGTAACAGTTAGCACAATAACCCACGTATTCAATATCACCATGTTCTAATCCACTTTTCAGACCAGCTAAAAATACTGGTAAGGTGGAGCTTAAGGAATCTTGCCAATGCTTGACAAATAAACCAAAAATCAAGTTAATTTTACTATTTAGTTCTTTGGCTTCTAGTTTCTCAACGAGGATAGTGGCTAGTTGACCAAATTTATATCCTCGGTCAATTTCTCCGCTAGCACATAAAAATAAGCCATAAAGACTATAAGCAATAGCAGCTTGGGGAGAGTTACCATATTCCAGGCAGATTTTCACCATTGTGAATATATATAAAGGTAACAATTCTGGTTGAGCTAAATATACAGATGCAAATAAACCAGCCAAAATTCGCAAAGCAGCACGGTGGACAGAATCTACTAACAAGGGTAGATTGGCTAAATTTTCTATGGGGCGATGGCCTAGAATATTTTTAATTTGTTGGTGTTGTAAGTTAATAGTTTCCCTGTGAACTTGGTTAGGTAAATCTATACCTAATAATTCCAAGGCTTCGCGTCCGACTTTTATGGCTTCGACTAGTTTGTTTTGAGCGGTATATGATTGAATTTGGATTTCATAAACTTTTATTTTGTCGAGTGAAGTTTGAGCATAGGTCAAAGTTTCGTTAATTATTTCTTCTGAGGATGCGAAATTAGTATTTAAATATTGCGCCTCGGCTAACAATTCATGTAATTTGAGAGTTAAAGTATAGTCACTTTCCCAGTTATTACTTAGCAATAGCAAACCTTTGTGTAAATAGGTAACCGCAGCATCGTAAGCAGTGGCTAGTTTAGCTTTTTCGCCGGCTCTTAAATTTAATTTAGCCAACTGTTTCTTTTGTCCAAGTTGGGAAATTAGGTCAATTCCCATATTTAATTGATTAACAATATCAAAGATCCGACTTTCTAAGTTTTCTTGAGACGTATGATGTAAAAGTAATTGTCCAATTTTTAAGTGAGTTAATTGTTTTTCCTCGTCAGGAATCAAACCATAAGCGGCTTGTTGCACACGGTCGTGTAGAAATCGATAGGTGAGATTGACTCCTTGATCGTGAACTATTGTTTGGCTCTCAATGATTTCTGTTTGAAAGAATTTATAAACCTGGCTAGTGGGCAAAATCAACCCATTTTCTACACCTTTCCACAAATCAGTGGCTGTATTAACTGGGGATTGTTGACACACAACTGCTAAAGTTGCTAAATCAAAGTGATTACCAATGCAAGCGGCTAACTGTAACACATTTTGGGTTGGTTTGGGTAGTTTTAGTAACTGTTGGGACATAAACCTGACTACATCATCGGTAATGGATAAGGCTTTAATTTGAGTAAGATCACTTTCCCAAAAACCCTGACTTGTATTAAACTTAATATGCCCATCTTGATGCAGGGATTTAAGAAACTGAGTAATAAAAAACGGATTTCCTTGAGTTTTTCTCTGAATTAAATCTGTGAGGGTCTGCGATCGCTCTTGTGGACAGTTCAAGGTGTCAGCTACTAGTTGGTTAACGTCAGCAAAACTCAGAGGATTAAGGGTAATAGTATTGATGGTTTTTGTGGTTTTCCGCAATTCATGTAGGATCAACATTAATGGATGAGTTGGGTGTACTTCGTTATCTCGATAAGCTCCCAACAAGAGCAGATAGTTTTCATCTTCTATGAGGAGTTTAATTAATTCTAGGGAGGCTAAATCTGCCCACTGTAGGTCATCTAGAAAAATCACTACTGGATGTTCTGCGGTGGTAAAGACTTCAATAAACTTTTTAAATAATAAATTAAAGCGGTTCTGATCTGCAATACCTGATAATTCCCGGACGGGGGGTTGTTTACCAATAATTTTTTCTAATTCTGGTATGACATCAATTAGAACTTGTCCACTATCTCCTAGGGCGGCTAATATGTTAGTTCGCCACTGCTGTAATCGCTGATCGGATTCTGACCACAACTGGTTGATTAGGTCTTGCAGTGCTTGCACAAAGGCGGAAAAAGGAATATTACGATTAAATTGGTCAAATTTGCCTTTGATAAAATAGCCCTGTCTGCGGGTAATGGGCTTGTGTACTTCATTGACTACTGCGGTTTTACCAACGCCGGAGAAACCAGCGACTAAAATCATCTCGCTTGTACCATTACAGACCCGGTCAAAGGTAGCTAATAAATTCTTGACTTCAGTTTCTCGCCCATAAAGTTTTTCTGGGATGAAAAAGCGATCGCACAGGTCCCGCTTTCCAATGTCAAAATATGCAATTTTCTGAGTATTTTTCCACTGATGACAACAATTTTCCAAATCATATCTTAATCCTAAAGCACTCTGGTATCTATCTTCGGCGTTTTTAGCCATTAACTTCATGACCATATCGCCAATTACTCCTGGAATAAGTTCTTGATCCCCTATGGGTCGTTTTCTGTTTCCCAGGGCGGGGGGGATTTTTGCCATATGACAATGTACCAATTCCATTGGTTGATCACAAGTAAAAGGCAATTCTCCTGTCAACAATTCATAAAATGTCACACCTAGGGAATAAAAATCACTGCGGTAGTCTATCCCTCGGTTCATTCTACCAGTTTGTTCTGGAGAAATATAGGCGAGGGTTCCTTCTAAAACATTAGGACTTTTAATTTCTTGGTTTTCTTTAGGTAGTAATGAAGCGATGCTAAAATCAATCAGTTGTATTTCTTTAGTCTGTGGATGAATCAAGATATTTGCTGGCTTAATGTCTTTGTGAATAACACGATTTTCTACCAAATGCTCCAGAATATGGGTAAAATTAATTCCAAATTCCAAAAATTCTACCATAGAGAAGGGAGTTTCTTTGATATAGTCTCGTAAAGAAACGAAGCCTGTATCTTTCATTACCAAAATATAACTATTACCATAGGCTTCTAAGGCGATGGGATTAACTATAGCACGATGGTTAAGATTTTTACTAATTGTATATTGATTACGGAATTGTAATAATTCGTTAAAACTGGGATATTCGCTAAATAAAACTTTAATGACCACTAGAAGTTGATCTTGTTCCCGGACAGCTTGATATACTGAAGTCTTGGACCCTGCATATAGTTGGTAAGTTATTCGATACCCTGGAATCATGGGTAATGGGTCTCCAGCAGTAGTCATTATAGATTTACCTCATAACTAACATTAGTGTTTACTTTGATGAAACTATTATTCCCACCAAATCAGTGTTTTCTAACGGAAAGTTAAGCACCTCTTTTTAAATACTACCACCACTACTAAGACATTAACCACATCATACCCTCAAATAAAACATAAATGCCAACCAAGTAAACCAACTTACAGTAATTACAGTAATTAACAATCATGTCTCAGCAATTTCACTATTCTATGACAGCTATAGCCAAACCCAGCCCTGAATTTTATTCTGTGTTTTCCCCAACAGAAGTTTTAGAATTAATGGAAGCTTTAAAACTTTACCGAGAAATTCCCTTAAAATACTCATATAAAGGTACAGGGGCGAAAATTTGGAATAAGTTTTATCAAAACCACGTCATCGCGAAGTGGTATCAAAAACCAAATGTGGAGGTTGAGTTATTGCAACAAAACTTTTTATATATTAATGGTAGTTATCAAAAGGTTGCTAAGGTTAATATAGTAGATGTAGGCGCTGGGAATTCTTACCCGGTAAAGGGGATCCTTGCTCAATTGCACAAATTAGGCAAAATTAATCAATATATTGCTTTAGATATTAGCCAAGAACTTTTATCAATCTCCCAAGCCAATATTAAGAAATGGTTTCCTTCACTAAAAATTCACACTCACAGAGTTGATATAGAAAAGCAAACTATCCCTTTAGATATTTTAACGACATCTAGCGATGATGAAATCAACCACATAGCCAACATCTTCTTACATTTAGGTGTTACCATTGGCAATCATCAAAACAGAAATAAGGCTTTACAAAACTTAAAAAACAGTATGAATCAATTGGATTTACTTATATTTACTAATGAAATCGGTTCTAATTCCACATGGAATCAAGACCCGCGGGGAGGCTGTAAGTATCACGTGGAAGGAATATATAAATGGATACAAGAAAGCCTGGGGATTAAACCTGAACACTGCCAACTGGTGAGAAAATATGATTTTGAAACTGATAGTATCACTGCTAGTATTAAGTTTAAGAAAAATTATACTATCAGTTTTAGCCAACTAGACATGGAATATAATGTAGAATTTAGCCAAAATGAGGAAATCACTATTTGGAGACATCATAAATACCAGCTACCCGAACTGATCCAAGATATAGAAAAAGCTGGTTTACAAGTTGTTGACTATAGCCGCAGTGGGAATTTATCACATATTATGGTTATTTGTAAAGTTGCTAGTTAACTTCTCAAACGCAGTAATTTCCTGATTAGAAGATAAACAGAATTTTTTAGAGCGGTGGCTATCCGGTAAAACTTGCGAACCATGTCTAAAGTAGAATAGGGAACCCGCAGGCGCAGGGGAGACAATAAGGGGCGATATAACCAGTAATAAGCTTTTTTTAAGTCGTTCCACTTGGAGCAGTTTTCTATGTGGAGAAAATCTGAAATATCCACAACCAAACCTCTATTTTGGTACATCATCACGTTACGACCGTGGACATCCTGGGGGTGAAGTCCGCGACTTTCGGCATATTTGAGGGCTTCATCAATATCGAGGATTACCTGTTGAGGGATAGGTAATCCTAAGTGCATACAATCATAGAGAGTGGTACCATATAGCCGTTTCAAAATTAAAAAATCGTCTCTAGCATATAAACACTCAGAAAAAGCAGGATGATAACCCAAACGGCGATAAACCTCCACTTCTTCATCATAGCCAGGCCGTCCAGGGGCATAAATTTTAACCACGCAGTCAGGGTAGTCAGGGTGATAAACTACGACGGCATAGTTTCCTGCTCCTAGTGGTTGCCAAGGTGCTGGAATATGGCTGATTTTAATTGGGTTACGTGGGTTAATACTTTCAATTTGTAATTTAGGTAGTAATTCCTGATAAATGCTTTCTAGCATTTGGGTAGGGGGGGATTTGTCCATATGATCTAATACCTCAAACTATTACTCCTGTGTGGCTGTGGATTGACTTTTTACAAGAGTCCCCGATAATGAATAAATAACAAAATCACTGCCCAAGACCCTAGGGCGACTTTAATAGCCACTAATATATTTAGGACTGGGATCACTCCACCACTAAAAAGCGCTCCTAAATCACCGTGGGGTAATTCTATCCCTGTTAAAGTAATTACTGCCAATAGGATAAAAACTAAAACTGAAATCTTCTCCCATGTGGCAGCATTCCAGCGCTTGTAGATAGCCTGCATCCACTCAGTTGATGAAGTAATTGCCACTAAACCTATAGCAGTTCCGCCGGCTACGCCAGCGGCAAAACCACCCCCTGGACTGAGATGTCCGCGAATAGCTAATTCGATACCTACTAAGGAGCAGATAGTAGCCCCTAGACGTGCTAAAACAATTGATGGTTGATCGGTAAACTGATAGATGGTGCAAAATGGTCTTTCATCCGCCAGAAGAAACCGGGCCCCCATTACTGCAATTGTAAATACTACTACCTCAAAAATGGTGTCATAGAGACGATTTCTGAGAATGATACCTGTAACTGCATTAGGTATACCACTATCTTTAACTACTGTGTCTACAATGGAAATATCTGGTAGTTGCCATTTTTCGTTGGGCATGATGACTAAAATAAAATACAGCAGCATACCAGCAGCAATGTAGACCCATTTGACTGATTTCATTTTAATGTTTTTCTCCTGAATCCAGTAGGTTGACATAGGTTAAAATTGTCATAGGTGATGAAATATCAGCCTGTATAATTTCATAAATACGTTGAACTCTAGTAACAGTATGATAAGCTAGTCCTTTTTGTTCGTCCTCACTAGGGGGTAGCTCTGTGCAGATAGCATGAACATCTTTATCCGTTAAGGCTCGTTCTAAAGCTTGATTGTTACTGTAGACAACTAACTCGAGACGTAGATAATATTTAGCAAAAATAGCCCGCAGTTCATTTATTAACTGCTGAAAGTCTGTTTCTAGTTCTTCTGTAGTACCGTCTTTCAGCACACCGAGACGCAGGACTAGAGATGAACGGACGGCAATGGCATAAAGTGTAATTGCTAATAGGGTACCCATTAAGGCCTGGGTCAAAGCGACATCTGCTGCTCCCAAAACTGCAAATACTAATGATGCTACAGCCCCTAATATACCCTGGATAACTAGGGCATTGTATGGATTGACCTGAAGTACTAGCATGAAAGCAGATAAGGGCAGTAGGGCAGTGATAATGTAGACATAAATATCATTCATGGTTATTTTCTCTACTAGAACAGTAGGCCAATACATACCCCAATACTGTATTCCAGATAGCCAAAGAGATAATGCCGAGGATGAGTAGCGGCCATTCACTGGGTATCTTGAGTAAGAGTCCGACAATGATACTCATTGACCCTAGGGTATCTGCTACAGAAAGACTGTGCAGCTTGAATAAGACTGAGCGATGGCCAATCAGGGGCCAAGTACCCCAAAACCAAAAAACCATTCCTAAACCTATGCAGGTATAACTCAACCAATGGATCATAAATCACTCATGCGTTTTAGTAGATGTGCTAATAACATTAATCCGGCATTACCCACACTGAGGATGATAATCCCCACCACGCCAATCATCCAATCATCTCGTAAAACAGACACCATGAGGATCATAATAGATGTTTTGGTGGCAATACTGGCAAATGCTAACATTTTTTGCCAAATATCATCGTCTTGCCAAGCTTCGTACATGGGGATCAGTAGAGCTACAATCATAGCAATTAGCACTAGATTCATACTTTTTCCCTCCGTTGAATCCGGTGTACTGCGTACCAGCCTTGTTCTTGGTATTTCAGAACAATAGTTTTTGGCGTAAAGGTGATCAGAAATATATCTAGGAAAATTAAGCCGGGTGTCCGTTGGGGTTTAACTCGTTCTGTAATTACATCTTCATGGTTGTGGGGGCGCAAAATAATCTGAAATGCTTCTAAATAGGCTTGGGGAATGGCTACTATGACTTCACCTAGGACACGCAGCCAATCTTTTAAGGATTCTGGGACTTTTTGCCGACCTGGTAATAAAAGTGCTACGGTGATGCCAATCATGATGTTTGCTGGACTCACATCAGAGGTGAGTAAAAACCAGATAGCTAATCGTAAGATGAGATTAAGATGCCCAATCATGCCAACACCATCCCCAGAAGCAAGAGCAACATCAAACTCATCATCCCAATTAAATGTTCAAATTGCTCAAGTACACGGGGTAAAGTGAACACGCGGTTAAAAATGATTAAATCATATGTCAACCATCCCAGCCCAATGGTTAGGAGTGCTTTGGTGATATTAGCAACAGTATAGGCTTGGTAATACAAGAGGTTTGCTACCATCAGTCCCCCTAGCAATAGTATCAGTGCTAACCAGAAGTTAGGCGGTAAGTTTGCTGGTTGCTGTTGTTGGTCTTGGTTGTGCTGGGGTAAATATATAAATTTAGCAAATACTACCGCCGTACCTACTGCGCCAATATTCATAATCATTGTTTGCCAGGGGAGTAGATTCTTGATGGTCAACATCTTGGCGCTAAAGCCGTATAATAGGGGAAAGCCGGACATAGAAAGACTAGCAATGACCAGGGCTAGCCATAACTTGGTGTTTATGGGTTTTTCTTGCAGTTCCTGAAACTTACGACTTGGTAACACACCAGCCATGAGAAACAGGGCGGATTTTGCTAGACCATGGGCTAAAGCATAAAAGCCGGCGACGGCTGGAGCGGCAAGAATCCAGCCTAATTGAGATATGGTGCTTAGGGCTAGCATCCGCTTGGTATCTTTTTCAAAGATGGCGGAGAATACTCCTAGTATTGCGGTTCCTACTCCAAACATCCTAACTATGGGGTCTATGTCATCTAAAATCAAGGCACAGCGGACTAGGGGATAAACTCCGGTTTTGATGACTACTCCTGATAGCATGGCTGAAACTGGTGTTTCTGATTCTGAATGGGTTAAGGGTAGCCACAATCCAGAAATAAAGATTCCTCCTTTGGTTAATAAGCCGAGAAATATTAAGGCGATCGCTGGCTTTGGTGCATTGGCTAAACCTGCAAAAGCAAAGGAACGATTAGCCTGATAAACTAAGACTGCGCCCACGAGATAAAACAGCATGGCTGTATTGCTGACAAACATATAGCGCAAGCCTACCCAAATTGAGCGATTGCTGCGGGGATAGGCAATCAGCAGAAAGGCTGCAATGCCGATTACTTCTAGGGCTACATATAAACTGATGAAGTCGGCACAGACAAAGGCAGCATTAACGCTGCCATGTAAAATGATGATTTGGGTATAGAAAAAAGCTGTTTTATCACTACCCCAACAATATAAAATGACTGCAGCTGTTACTAGGGCATTGGTTAATATAAAGTAGCCGCTCAACTGATCGACTACTAATGTCACCCCGAAACTATCCAGTAAGTTTAGTGTTAACTGCGATGGGTTGAAGATTAGTTGCAACCCATATACAGCGGAAACTAGGGGTATACTCAAGGCCAGGTAGCGGTTTAGTTGGGGGAGGAGATAAATAACAAACCCCACAAAAAAGGGTAGTGCAATCCAACTGATGGCTATGCCCGACTCAGGCGCGGTCATAATGTTCATGGCGTATTGTTCTTTTCGATCTCGTTGCTTTCCAAAGTGGGATTGTCTCGTGCTAGCTTAACGACACACACTAGCATTAAAGCTTGTATGGAGAATCCAATCACAATCGCCGTCAATATGACCGCTTGGGGAACTGGGTCGGCATAGGCACGATTGTCAATGTTGTCTACAATTATTGGTGTGAATAAGCCATCTCGTGAAGCCATGAGTACGTAATAGGCGATAACCCCTGTACTCATGACATCCATAGAGATTATTTTCATCACCAGGTTCTTTTTTAGGACAATACCAAAGAATCCGCACAATATGGTTGCGAATATGCACGCTTCTAACACAAAATTGCTGTTTGGGTGATAATGGTATGATCTGTGGAAATTTGAAAACAGTATTTAGCTTGTTAGGTTGGCTTTTTCTAATTCTTTGTCTGTGGATTGTTTGAAGGCAAAGCGTAACAAAGGCGGTGCTAAGAAGGTTGTCAGAATGACCATAATAATGATCGCTGCTTGGAGTGGTTTGTCAAGAGTACCACTGGCGGCACCAATGCCTGCAAATACTAACCCAACTTCTCCCCGGGGAATCATTCCCACGCCAACTGCTAACCTATTAATTCCAGTTTGCCCGAAAACTGACCAACCTGTGACAACTTTCCCAATAATTGCCACTACGATTAAGAAGATAGCAATAATCAGTCCGGCTTGATTGCTGGGAACTAAGGGATTAAGAACGCCTAGATCAACTTTTGCCCCTACTGTGACAAAGAAAACTGGTACTAAAATATCAGCAATGGGTTTAACTTGCTCATCTAGTTCTTTACGTTTATCTGTTTCATCCAAAACTAGACCGGCTGCAAATGCCCCTAGGATGGCTTCTAAATGAATGGCGTTGCCTAAAAAAGCCATGAAGAAGGCAAATATCAATGCTGGGATAATTAAATTGCCTCGGGTTTGCAATCTATTAGCAATGGCTACAAAACTTTGATTGAAATATTTGCCTAGGATAATTGAACCAATGAGGAATACAGTGGCGCTGACAATGAGATACACGACATTTAGAATATCAACTTCACCAGTTTTGGCTAAACTAGCCACCACTGCTAAGACGATGATGCCTAAAATGTCGTCAATGACGGCAGCACCTACAATAATTTGACCTTCACGAGATTTTAACTGCCCAAGTTCTGACAAAACTTTGGAGGTAATACCAATACTGGTAGCTGTGAGGGCAGCACCGGCGAAAATTGCTGGAATGACGGGGGCATGAAATAGGAAAATTAACCCTGTAGTACCAGCCATAAAGGGGACAGCCACCCCTACACAAGCAACAATGACGGCTTGATAACCGACCTTGGTTAGTTCTTTTAAGTCTGACTCTAGGCCAATCTCAAATAAAAGAATGATCACGCCGAGTTCAGCCAGAACGGAAATGATTTCACTCTGACTTTGAAAAATTGATGTTACTGCTTCGGGACTGATGCGGTTAATCAATTGCAAAATGGTGATGATGCTGGAGTCGCTGGCGGCTGCGCCACTGTCGGGAAATACTAGTAAATGGAGAGCGGAAGCACCTACAATTACGCCTGCAATTAATTCACCTAAAACGGGGGGCAAATCCATCATTTTAGATAATTCACCGCCAATTTTACTGGCTAGATAAATGACTACTAAACTGAGTAATACACCAGCCAAGACTATGGGGGCATTTTCGGCTTCGTTGGTGGTGGCTAGTAGAGGATTTTCCCCCATTGAGTTAAGTATTAATTCTGAAAGAATCATGCTTTTTGTTTCTTGTGTCGATGAACTGTGTTGTTAGAATCCCACACCCCGCCCTACTTTGTTGATGCTGGAGTTTCTACATCCCCAGCAGTAGGTAAGGGGTTAGTTCCTAATCCCGGTAGTTTATTTACTGCTGACTCCATTGGCATTGACTACATCAACGGCTTGCTTAAGTGCTTCTAGACGAGAGAGAAACCAATTATGTTGGGGTACAAAATTCATAACACCCAATTTTTCTAAGCGGCGTTTGACTTTGCCGGCTGCACCAACTATGAGTATTTGCCGACCTTGGTCATGAGCATCTTGGATGGCATTTTCAATGGCTAAGGAAGCTGTTACACCCAACATGGGGACATCGCTCAGGTCTAAAATTAACACGTCAGAGTCTGCCATGGCTGAGTGTTCACGAGCTATGGCTTTGGAAACTCCAAAAATCATTGGTCCACTCAGGTAGAATAACAGTACTCTGCCGTTGGCTTGGTTGAGTAGTTCTTTTTCTTGATCATTCAAGATAATGGCATCATCGGCATCGGTAATTGTCTTCACGTCCTGAGCTTGTAACTGAGAAAGGCGTTCAATGGTTAAGACGTTGGCAATGAAAACTCCCACACCCACAGCAACTATTAAATCCACAAATACGGTTAAGAACATGACACCGTACATAATCAGCGCCCCTTTGATGGACACTTGGTGAGCGCGTTTTAAAAAGCTCCAGTCTAAGATGTCAATCCCCACCTTGAGGGCAATACCAGCTAATACTGCCATGGGGATGCTTTGAGTTAAACCAGCAGCCCACAAAACCACAACTAATAAAATTATGGCACGAGTTAAACCAGATAAAGCTGTTGTGGCGCCGGTTTGGATATTAACTACTGTTCCCATGGTTGCACCTGCACCAGGGAGTCCGCCACATAAACCAGATACTAGGTTACCCAAGCCTTGACCAATTAATTCTTTATTGGATTTGTGTTCAGTGCGAGTTAGACTATCGGCAATTACTGAAGTTAAGAGGGTGTCGATACAACCCAACATTCCCAACATTGCCCCATCAACAAGCATGGTTGTGATTTGTGAGCCGTTGAAGATTGGTAATTGCAATTTTGGCAGTCCCATGGGGATTTCACCAATGCGTCTAATTTCCACATCAGGGAAAAATACTAGGGAAACAATTGTTACTAATACCAATGCTACTAGTTGAGGTGGAGCAATGCGCTTGACCTTAGATGGCATTAAGAAAATAATAGCTAAGGTCATGCCACCCAGGATTGTTTCCACAGGGTTAATATTTGTGAGCAGCAGGGGGAGATTTTGCACCATTCCCAGTACGCCACCTTTGGGGTTGGGTTGTCCTACAAAAGGAGCAATTTGCAGTAAAATTAGGATGACCCCAATTCCAGACATGAAGCCGGAAATTACACTGTAGGGCATGAGGGTAATATACTTACCGAGCTTGAATACTCCGAATAAAATCTGGAATATCCCCGCTAACATAACTACTGTAAATGCCATTGCCAAGCCGTTTTCTGGGTTCTTGGCTACCATGGAACTAACAATAGCAGTCATGACTACGGTCATGGGACCTGTGGGTTCAGAAATCAGGGTTGGTGTCCCACCAAATAAGGCGGCAAAAAACCCGACGCACACGGCACCATAAAGACCAGCCGCGGGTCCAGCACCAGAGGCGACACCGAAGGCTAAGGCTAGGGGTAGGGAAACGATGGCGGCGGTTAGTCCACCGAATAAATCCCCTCGTAAGTTTCTAAAGTGAATGGTATTGGTTAATGTCATATTGTGAAAGATTTTAAGTAAAAAAGGCTAAAAAGGCTACTTATATGTAGCAAGGTTTATGACCATGAAGAACTGGGCAAAAAATGCAAGGTTGATGCAGGTTTTTTGCCAACTGGCGGTTTTTTTCGCTTTTTTACACGGCTATGCAGTGATGATGGATCACTGTTAGAGATAGCTGAGGTCTAAGGCGGTTAATGAAATTTTTTGATGAAAAAAACTTACATGGGCTGCAAGTTTTGTTAATAACCGAATTTCATGGGATTAAAAGTATTCTACAACTAGGTGGTGAATATTTTTCATTTTCTCAGCTGAAAGTTAAATAAATATTAAATTATTTTCATAGATAAAAGCCTATACCTCTTGATTTGCTTGGGTTATGTTGGTTATATATATAAATTTTACATATATTTTTATTAATGTATTGCTAGTTACATTAAATAACCGTATGTAGATACTAATGTACTATTAAGTGTTGAAAAAGTGCAAGTAATAAGACTTGAGAAATCCTCTAAACCCTATTCTGTGTAAATATAAGTATTACTAATCAATGTCTTGAGAAATTGAAATTTTACTAATCGGGCTTTTTGGTTCAAGATAAAAGCATAAGGAATCTCCCAAATTTTCGAGGTAAAAATCAATGGTCATACTTACACAACCTACTAAAGGTATAAATGTAGGACGTTTGACTGTTCAAACAGTAGAAATTGCGGCTAAAACAACTGCTATTCGCTGTTTAGATTGGGATCGGGAGCGTTTTGATGTGGAGTTTGGTTTGCGCAATGGAACAACATATAATTCTTTTTTAATTGCTGGTGAGAAGGTTGCTTTAGTTGACACTTCACATGGGAAGTTTAAGGAATTATATCTGGAGATATTGACGGGTTTGATTGATGTGAATAAAATAGATTATTTGGTTATTAGCCATACGGAACCAGACCATAGTGGTTTAGTTAAGGATATTTTGCAGTTAGCACCTGATATTACTGTGGTTGGTTCTAAGGTGGCAATTCAGTTTTTAGAAAATATCATTCACTTGCCATTTAAGTCTCTGTTGGTAAAAAGCGGGGAGTGTTTAGATTTGGGTAATGGTCACAAATTAGAGTTTATTTCTGCTCCTAATTTACATTGGCCTGATACTATTTTGACCTATGATCATAAAACAGGTATTCTCTACACCTGCGATGTGTTTGGGATGCACTATTGTGATGATCATACTTATGATGAATATGTTGCCAATATTGCGGAGGATTTTAAATATTACTATGATTGTTTGATGAAACCCAATGCCCGGTCTGTTTTGGCGGCTTTAAAACGGATTGAGAATTTAAACATTAATCAAATCAATACGGTGGCTACGGGTCACGGTCCACTGCTAAAATATCATATTACGGCTTGGTTAGACGAGTATAAAACTTGGAGTTTGTCACAGGCTAAAACGGAAATATTGGTGGCTGTGTTTTATGGGGAAAATTATGGCTACAGTGAACATTTGGCCTATATTTTGGCTCATGGATGTAGTACAACAGGTGTGGCTGTGGAGTTGATGGATATGAATAGTGCGGAACCACAGGAGGTGAGAGAATTGGTATCTGAGGCTGGGGGTGTAGTGATTGCTATGCCATGCCAAAATTCTGCGCCGGCTCAAGTTGCTTTAAATACTATTTTGGCTGCTGTGCATCAAAGGCAGGCAATAGGTTTATTAGAGTCTGGTGGGGGAGAAGATGAACCGATTTATCCTTTACGTAATCAATTTCAGGAGTTAGGATTAATTGAAGCTTTCCCGCCTATTTTAATTAAAGAAATCCCTGGAGAAGCAATGGAAAAATTGTGTGAGGAAGCGGGGACGGATATGGGGCAATGGTTGAAGTGTGAGGGAAAAAGCCGCTGGGCGGGAAATGGTAATAATCAGAAAAACATATCTATCAAGACTAAGTTAGAAGAGGCTTTAGGCAGAATTAGCTCAGGATTATATATCGTTACTACTAAAAAAGGAGAAATGCAGGGTGCTATGTTGGCTTCTTGGGTGATACAAGCAAGTTTACAGCCGTTAGGAGTGGCGATTGCTGTGTCTAAAGAACGGGCGATCGCATCGCTAATGCATCTGGGCGATGGCTTTGTGTTAAATGTTTTGGGAGAGGAGAATTATCAAGGATTAATAAAACATTTTCTTAAGCGTTTTCCTCCTGGTGCTAATCGCTTTGAGGGTATCAAAACTTATGCTGCTAGTAATAATTCTCCAATTTTAGCAGAGGCTTTAGCTTATATGGAATGTGAAGTTACTAGCCGGATGGATTGTGGTGATCATTGGGTAATTTACAGCATTGTTACTACTGGTAGGGTGGCTAATGTTAATGGGCTGAGTACTGTTCATCACCGCAAAATTGGCAATCATTACTAAACATTACTAAATTAGCGACGAAGGAATAAAACTAAAACTGGTGAGGAAAATATGATGACTAGTTCTAGATTGAAGGGTTTTAGAGATGTACAAGTGGCGAATATTGGCGAAAATACCTTGATTTTGCGATCGCGTACTTGGGAGCGTCTTAAGTTTGAAGTGGAGTATTCCCGTCAAAAGGGAACTACAGCCAATTCATATTTGATTCAGGCTGACAAAAAAGCTGTTATTGATCCTCCTGGAGAGTCTTTCACTGGTATTTATTTACAGCAACTACAAGAACAGCTGGATATTAGTACTCTGGATTATATTATTCTTGGTCACGTTAATCCTAACCGTGAAGTTACGCTGAGGGAGTTATTGTCGCTAGCATTAGGAGCTACAGTGATTTGTTCTCGTCCTGCTGCGAACGCTTTAAAAAGTGCTTTTCCGGAGTGGGAAGGACGTATTCAAGCTGTGCGTTTTGCGGATACTTTGGATTTGGGACAAAAACATCAGCTGTCATTTTATACGGTTCCTACTCCTCGTTGGCCTGATGGTCTTTGTACTTATGACCCTGCAACTCAGATTTTGTACACAGATAAATTTTTTGGCGCTCATATTTGCGAAGATGCGTTATTTGACCAAGACTGGAAAAAATTAGACCCGGAACGTCATTACTTCTTTGAGTGTCTCCATGCACCCCAGGCGAAACAAGTAGAAGCGGCTTTAGATAAGTTGGCGGTTTTGACGGCTAGATGTTATGCTCCTGGTCATGGTCCGGTGGTGCTTTATAGTCTGAGTCGTTTTACTTATGATTACCGTAAATGGTGTCAAGCACAAAAATCTCAAGATTTAAAAGTTGCCGTGCTTTATACTTCGGCTTATGGCAGTACAGCAAGTTTAGCTCATGCGATCGCTCAAGGTTTAATTGAAAATAATGTTAGTGTGGAGTCAATTAATTGTGAAGTTGCAGACCCGGTGGACATTAGCGGTGTGGTGGAGGCCTGCGATGGTTTTATTATTGGCTCTCCGACTTTAGGGGGTCATCCACCAACCCAAATTCAAACTGCTTTGGGGATAGTGTTGTCAAGGGCTGCAAAAACCAAGTTAGTGGGGGTGTTTGGTTCTTATGGTTGGAGTGGGGAGGCTATAGATTTAATTGCTGGTAAACTCAAAGATGCTAACTATAGTTTCGGCTGTGAAACTATTAGGGTGCGTTTTAGTCCTACGGTAGAAGCTCTTGAACAATGTCAAGCGGCGGGGGCGAGTTTTGCTCAAAATTTAAAGAAAACCAAGAAACTGCGTACTTTCCGCCGGGTGGCTTCTGAAGCTAAAATAAACCGTACTGAACAAGCTGTAGGTAGGATTATTGGTTCTTTGTGTGTGGTTAGCACTCGTGATTTAGATAGTCATCAAGGTATTTTAACTTCTTGGGTATCTCAGGCAACGTTTAATCCTCCAGGGATTATGATTGCTATTAGTCAAGAGCAGAATGCAGATTTAATGGGTGAACCTGGTGAGCAATTTGTGTTGAATATCCTAGAGGAAAATAGAGATTTACGGCGTTATTTCGGCGGTCAAAGCAGAATAGGGGAGAATCCTTTTACTCATCTGGGGACAAAAACGGCTGATAATGGCTGTTTAATCTTAACTGAGGCGTTAGCTTATCTGGAATGTACTGTCACGAATATACTTGAATGTGGGGATAGATACTTAATTTATGCTGTGGTGGATCAGGGAGAGGTGTTAGAACTTAATGGCGTGACTGCTGTGGAACATCGCAAATCAGGTGGATGTTATTAATTTGATAAGTTCGGTGGTAGTGGGGGGAAGAGGCCTGCACTACCAGATTTTGTTGATTAATGGAAAGGGCTGATACTGCATAGACTATAGTCTATGGTTTGCGGCTGAAAATATCAATATAAGAATTAGTTATGGTAGAGATTGTCAATTCATGTTGTGAATTAATTTCTTTTTGGTGAACATAACGGTAAGATAAAAATAATATTAAGCAAAAATAAATTTCTCATATTGACCGAGTAGTTGCCCTACTGAGGTCTATTGTCTCCTAAAAAAAAACAGAGGTTAATTTTATGGCTCAGTTTCTCCTAGAGACTGTATGGCTAGTTCCTTGCTATGCGTTAATAGGTGGTCTTTTGGCGATTCCTTGGTCACCAGGAATTATTCGCAGAATTGGACCTAGACCGGCGGGTTATGTCAATTTAATGATGACATTTTTGGCGTTGGTTCATAGTGTGATAGCTTTACAAGCAAGTTGGAATCAACCACCTCAAGAAATATTTATTCCCTGGCTATCAACTGCTGGTTTGAATCTCACTATTGCTTTAGACATTTCTTCTGTCAGTGTAGGGGCGATGGTGGTAGTAACCGGCTTAAATTGGCTGGCGCAAGTTTTCGCTATTGGTTACATGGAAATGGATTGGGGTTGGGGACGCTTTTATTCTTTGTTGGGAATATTTGAAGCGGGATTATGTGCGTTAGCTTTGTGCAATAATCTGTTTTTTAGTTATGTAATTTTGGAGATTCTGACTTTAGGAACTTATCTTTTAGTGGGTCTATGGTTTAGTCAACCTTTGGTGGTCACTGGTGCAAGAGATGCTTTCTTAACTAAACGGGTGGGGGACTTATTCTTGCTGATGGGAGTATTGGGGTTATGGACTTTATCGGGAACTTGGAATTATACGGAGTTGGGAGTATGGGCGGCTAATACCCAAGTAGATGCAGGGGTGATTACATTAGTGGGTTTAGCATTGGTGGCGGGTCCGATGGGTAAGTGCGCTCAATTTCCTTTGCATTTGTGGTTAGATGAAGCAATGGAGGGACCGATTCCCAGTACAATTTTGCGTAACTCGGTGGTGGTTGCCAGTGGTGCATGGGTACTGATTAAGTTGCAACCTGTATTAACTTTATCTCCTGTGGTTTCTTCATTTATTGTCGCTGTTGGTGCGGTGACTGCTGTGGGTGCATCTTTAATTGCCATTGCTCAAGTTGACCTGAAGCGCTGCTTATCTTATTCTGTGAGTGCTTATATGGGCTTGGTGTTCATTGCTGTGGGGGTGCAGCAGGAGGAAACGGCGCTATTATTGGTACTTACCCACGCTGTAGCATCTGCGTTATTGGTGATGAGTACTGGCGGAATTGTCTGGAATAACATTACTCAAGATGTAACTCAACTGGGGGGCTTGTGGAAGCGTCGCCCTTTTTCTGGGTTAGCTTTTATTGTGGGAACTTTGGGTTTAATTGGTTTTCCTCCGTTGGGTAGTTTTTGGGCTTTGTTGAAATTGGCTGACGGACTGTGGGCAAGTTATCCTTGGTTGGTGGGAGTTATTATCACGGTCAATGCTTTAACAGCTGTGAGTTTGACGAGAGAATTTGGCTTGATTTTTGGTGGTAAAGCTAAACTGATGAGTGAGCGATCGCCTGAAGTTCATTGGCCGATGATAGTACCGATGATGATTTTATTCGGGTTTGTGCTGCATTTGCCTTTGGTGTTACAAAGCTTATCAATATTACCAACTTGGGCAAATTTAAATAAGGATGTGGCTTTGTTGCTGATTTGGTCAAGTATTTTTGGTTGCAGCATTAGTGGGGTAATTTATTTAGGGAATATTCCTAAACCAGTGCGTCTACCTTGGCAAGGTTTACAAAACTTGTTGGCTTACGATTTTTACACTCCTAAAATTTACCGCATGACTATCATTTTGGGTGTTGCCCAGCTTTCTAAATTTGCTGATATGATGGACCGTTTTGTGGTGGATGGGATTGTTAATTTAGTAGGTTTGTTTTCGCTTTTAGGTGGGGAGGGTTTGAAATATAGTAATTCTGGACAAACTCAATTTTATGCCTTCACTGTGCTGGTGGCAATAGGCATTTTCGGCGCATGGATAACTTGGCCGTTTTGGGGAGTCCAACTTTTAAGCCTGATTTTCTAAATCGCTAACCAAAGTTTATTTGCAATAGACCAATTAGTAACCTCAAGCTTATGCTCAGTGTTTTAGTTTTAATCCCAATTTTGAGTGCTGTAATTATCGGTTGTTTACCTGATAAAACTGTTTCAGCAAGTCGCGTTCGCTTAGTGTCTTTAACTGTAGCGGGCATGGTTTTACTGTGGAATTTGTTTATTTTACTGAAATTTGACATCACTAACCCAGGGATGCAGTTTGAAGAATATCTACCTTGGAATGAAACCTTGGGTTTGAGTTATCACATGGGTGTTGATGGCTTATCAATTTTAATGCTGCTGTTAAATAGTTTACTTACCTGGATTGCTATTTATAGCAGTGACAAGGAAACTGAACGCCCACGACTTTTTTACTCTTTGATTTTATTAGTTAGTGGTGGGGTGTCCGGGGCATTTTTAGCAGAGAATTTGCTGTTATTTTTCCTGTTCTACGAATTGGAGTTAGTCCCGTTTTATTTACTAATTTCCATTTGGGGAGGAGAAAAACGGGCTTATGCTGCTATGAAATTTTTGATTTATACTGCTGTTTCAGGGGCTTTGATTTTAGCAACTTTCTTGGGGATGGTATTTTTGACTGGTGCTTCTAGTTTTGCCTTTGATGCTGTATCTACACAAACATTATCCGCGGGTTTGCAACTGCTTCTCTTGGGGGGAATTGTCTTAGGGTTTGGGATTAAAATTCCTCTGGTTCCTTTCCATACTTGGTTACCTGATGCTTATGTTGAAGCTTCTGCACCTATTGCGATTTTATTAGGTGGGGTGTTGGCTAAGTTGGGGACTTATGGACTGTTACGCTTTGGCTTGGGGATGTTTCCTCAAGTTTGGCCTGTGGTGGGTCCGACTTTGGCAATTTGGGGTGCAGTTAGTGCAATTTATGGAGCGGTGGTGGCGATCGCGCAAACAGATATTAAACGTATGGTAGCATATAGCTCCATTGGTCATATGGGTTATGTTTTGTTAGCTGGGGCTTCTGGTACGGCTTTGGCTTTGGTGGGGGCTGTGGCTCAAATGTTCAGCCACGGTTTAATTTTGGCAATTCTCTTTCATTTGGTGGGGGTTGTGGAGGCTAAGGTGGGAACGCGGGAATTAGATAAACTCAATGGGTTAATGAGTCCTATTCGCGGTTTACCTTTAATTAGCGCTTTACTGGTTCTGAGTGGGATGGCGAGCGCTGGTATTCCTGGTTTAACAGGATTTGTGGCGGAGTTTCTGGTGTTTCAAGGTAGTTTTTCGGTTTTTCCGTTGTCAACTCTTTTATGTGTGGCATCTAGTGGTTTAACGGCAGTTTATTTTGTTATTCTGCTCAATCGTACCTGTTTTGGCAAGTTGGATAATAAGTTGGCTTATTACCCTAAAGTGATATGGGCTGAAAAAATACCGGCTTTGATTTTGGCGGCTCTGATTGTGTTTTTGGGAGTACAACCTACTTGGTTGGTGCGTTGGAGTGAACCGACAACTACAGCTATGGTGGCGAGCATTTACCCGCTAGATAAAACTATAGTTTCTCAAGTTACTGTGAGGTATTAGGAAATTGCACATCAACTAATTAGATCAAATCTTAATGATATTGCCTGAAAATTTAACCATCCAATTTAACCATTAAAATCAAGGGAATTAAAGTGCCATGGTACAAGCAGGGGAAAGTCATACTACAAAATTACCACCGTCTCAGCATGAATTTGCTGATATAATTCATCGTCTTGAGGCTGGTGGTTCTATGTTGCCAGATACGCCAGAAAATTTAATGCAAATTATCGGCATTTATAAGGCCTATGCGGTACCTATGGATTTTTACTGGCGGGATTTACTCTATATTGCTGAACGGGTATTTTTAGACCCTTTGCCGTTTTTTAAATACTTTCTGCCTGGGGAGTATTTACAACGACATAATCATTATGCTGGGGATGATGCAGAGTTGAGAGTGTGGCGGGGTGAAGCTGGTGCCCATCCGGAACTGTTGGCATTTATAGAAAAGGGTGAAACTATCAAAATGCCTAAGTTATTACATCACTTATTCCATGACCGCATTAACATGGAATTTGCGGAGGCTTGTATGCGGGCAATGCTTTGGCATAGGGGGATGGGCGGCAAATTTGACCCGTATTTAGACACTGAAGAATATCAGGGGAATGCTGACCGGGCAATTAGGGCTTATTTCCAAGGTAATCCATTGATGTCGGCACTTTATAAACTGTTTCCGGATATGTTTATAGAACAGTGCCGCCAAATGTCTTACTATGCGAATTTGGGGCTATTCTGGGAAGTTATGGCTCCTGTGTTCTTTGAAATGTCTGATTTATATGATGAGGGGAAAATTAGTTCTGTTCCAGAGGCGATGAATTTTCTAGTTAATGGGATTTTTGCTGTGGCAAATCGTCCTATTTACCATCATGTTTATATCCGTGGTGAATGTTACGAAATTGTACCTAAGTCTAAAGGCTTTGTTTGGCTTTATGAAGCTGCATTACCTTATGTGGAGGCTGTTTTTTATCGGACGGCTCCTTTCCGGGGTACAAAGTCATATAATGCTCAAGCGGGACAAGTGCCGGTGGAGCAAAAAGATTTTCACTATGGAATTCTCTATGCAGATGTTTTCCCGGTGGGTACTGCGGGTATCCCCCCAACTCTGCTGATGCAAGATATGTTACACTTTTTACCACAATATCTGGTTGATTACTATCAGGGTTTTTGTCGGGGTGAGGAGGATATGTTGATTCAGTTGGGGATTAGTTTTCAACGGTCGATGTATAATGTCACTTCTGCTGTTATTCAAGCATTGCGGACTGTACTATGCCATCCTTTAGATGACTCTAATTCTGAACATTTACAAGCTAACAGAGATTTTTTTGAGGCTCAGTTAAATCGTTTTACTCGTGCTGAATACAATATTCGTGATGCTGCTCGTTTACGTGATATTCAAAGCGGGGAGTATCGTTAATATTTTTACTAAGGGAATGGCGGTTTCTGGGTTTATCGCCATTACTCTGGGTTTTTTGATCAAGAAAGTGGGCTGAATTAAAACCTTTGATCACTCTGGCGAGTTCATAAATTTTCATGAATAAAATGTTATATTTTATTCTAAACCAGTTATGATAAGTATAGTGCAAGGAGTGCTACCAGTTCATTTAGTGTTTGTTACAAGTAATTATGGCAATGCTTCTTTTAAGGTTGTGTTGTACTCTTTAAATTCAAGGGCAACCGGGTGAAATGGTATCAAACTTTACAAAAAAAGCACTTGCGAGTGCTTTTTTTGTGTATAAAAATAAGTTTAAAAGCATGAGTGGGAAATTAATTGTTTTTGAAGGGGTGGAAGGCTGCGGTAAAACTAGCCAAATAGAGCTTTGTGGTCAATGGTTGGCAAATTTAGGGTTGGCTGTGGTGGTGACCCGTGAACCGGGGGGAACAGATTTAGGCTTACATTTGCGCCGTCTTTTATTGGATGGGGTGGAGAATAAACCAATTGCAGAGGTGACAGAATTATTATTGTATGCGGCTGACCGGGCCCAACACCTGGCGGAAGAATTAAAACCAAATCTGGCGGGGGGAAAATATATATTATGCGATCGCTATACTGATTCTACCGTTGCTTACCAAGGTTATGGTAGGGGTTTGAGTATAAGTTTAATTAATCAACTTAACTATATTGCTACTGGTGGGTTAGAAAGTGATGTAACTATTTGGTTAGATGTGGATGTGGAAGTGGGACTAGTTAGGAAAAAAGGTCATGTTGGTAAGTTGGACCGCATTGAGCAGGAAGCGATCGCTTTTCATCGCCGTGTTCAGCAAGGATACGCAGAGTTAGCTGCGTCTTACCCAGATAGAATTGTCCGGGTGGATGGTAGTTTAAGTCAAGAGGCTGTGCAACAAGTAATTCAACAAGTTTTGCGAGTAAAGCTAATGATATAAACAGCTATTTTTTTGTAGTGCGGGGATAGTATGGCTAGGCTCAATAGGAGAGAATAATTACATAACATTGATTGCAATTATGATAATATTGCTGAGGTAATGTCGTTACAGGTGAAATAATGAAACGATTTTTAACTTGGACAATGATGTTAGTTTTGGTTGTTATTTGTTCCCTAACCTTTGGGAGCAACCCTAGCTATGCTTTTAGCCAGGGGGACTTAGACAAACTTTTGAGTACTAAAGAATGCGTGGGTTGTGACCTCGAAGGTGCCGACCTCAGTGGTGCCGACCTCAGTGGTGCCGACCTCGACGCTGCCATCCTCAGTGGTGCCTACCTCAGAGATGCCAACCTCAGAGATGCCAACCTCAGTGGTGCCTTCCTCTATAGTGCCGACCTCGAAGATGCCAACCTCGAAGGTGCCGACCTCGAAGGTGCCAACCTCAGATATGCCAACCTCAGTGGTGCCAACCTCGTTGGTGCTAACCTCAGTGGTGCCAACCTCAGATATGCTAACCTCAGAAATGCCAACCTCGATGGTGCTATGAGATAGTTAGCGTTCCTGAGTCTAAATATGATTGTTGACATCTAGAGGGGGATAGTAACTAAGATCATGTTTTCAAACTCTTTCTAGATGTATAACCCCAACCAAAAATCAGTTATTAAGTTAGAATGTTAGGGTAACAAGCATTGCCTGCTAAAACATCCCATGCTGGAGACTCTGGAAACAGGACTTTACCAACTCGAACAATTCGCTAATGGCTTAGTAGCTAACCAATTAACTCATTTAAGCTTGCTGAGTATTGCTATTATTTTTACTGCTGGGCTGCTAACCAGCCTGACTCCGTGTATGCTGTCTATGCTACCTATTACCATTGGTTATATTGGTGGTTATGAAACTAAAAGCCGTCTCCAAGCGGCAGCACAATCTACATGGTTTGCTTTGGGACTAGCCACTACTCTCGCTGGTCTGGGGATTATAGCAGCTTTTGTGGGTAGGGTCTATGGTCAAATTGGAATAGGTTTACCAATTATTGTCAGTGTAATCGCCATTCTGATGGGGCTAAATTTACTGGAAGCTCTACCTGTACAGTTTCCGTCTCTGGGTGAAACTAAGTGGATTTCTGGGGATTTACCCCCGGGTGTGCGTTCCTATTCTTTGGGGTTAACTTTTGGACTGGTGGCTTCTCCTTGTAGTACGCCTGTTTTAGCTAGTTTGCTGGGTTGGGTTGCTACTACCCAAGATTTAATTCTTGGGGCGGTTTTGTTATTGTGCTACACTGGGGGGTATGTAGCACCGTTGATTTTAGCGGGTACTTTCACTGCTAGTATTAAAAAGCTGCTGGAGTTGCGGCGCTGGTCTGGTTGGATTAATCCGGTGAGTGGTGTGTTGTTAGTAGGGTTTGGTGTATTTTCTTTGATTTCTCGACTTCCTTGGGGCAGTTTTTAAGCAATGACTGAAAATTCAGTTTCCACAGAATTAAATTGGTGGTCAGCACTGGGGCGATTTTTACGGGGAGAGATTTTACCTGTAATTACTGACTTAAGATTGGCTATTATTCTTTTACTACTCATTGCTGTTTTTAGTGTTAGTGGTACGGTGATAGAACAGGGCCAGTCACCTGGTTTTTATCAGGCTAACTACCCGGAGAGTCCGGCTTTATTTGGTTTTCTGACTTGGAAGGTAATTCAAGTAGTGGGTTTAGACCATGTATATCGGACTTGGTGGTTTCTGGGGTTGCTGATTTTATTTGGTGTTAGTCTCACGGCTTGTACATTCACTCGTCAGTTACCGGCTTTAAAAACTGCTCGTCGTTGGCAATATTACCAAGAACCGCGGAAGTTTCAAAAGTTGGCTTTGAGTGGAGAGTTAGATCATGGTTCTTTACAGGTTCTGAAGGAAATTTTACAGCATCGGCGTTATCAAGTTTTTCAAGAAAAAGACCATATTCTTTATGCTCGTAAGGGGATGATTGGACGCATTGGACCGATTGTTGTCCATGTGGGTATTGTCACTATCCTGTTGGGGGGAATTTGGGGGGCGATGACTGGATTTATGGCTCAGGAAATGATCAGCAGTGGTGATACTTTTCAGGTGAAGAATATTATTGATGCTGGTCCTTGGGCTAATACAGCAGTTCTCCAAAATTGGTCGGTGCGTGTTAATCGGTTTTGGATTGATTACACGCCTATTGGTGGTATTGATCAGTTTTATTCTGATATGTCTGTTTTGAATGGTCAGGGTGAAGAGGTTGATCATCAAAAGATTTTTGTTAATCAACCTTTGCGTTATGGTGGGGTAACTTTTTATCAAACTGATTGGGGAATTGCATCTGTTCGCATCAAGTTTAATAACAGTCCTATTTTTCAGTTACCAATGGCTATGTTAGATACTCAGGGACGGGGGCGGATTTGGGGAACTTGGATTCCTACTAAACCGGATTTGAGTGAGGGGGTGTCTGTGATTGCTAAGGATTTGCAGGGAATGGTATTAATTTATGATGCTGCTGGTAAATTAGTGGATACGGTGCGGACTGGAATGTCTACTCAAGTTAATGGGGTAAGTCTGAAAGTTGTAGATGTGGTTGGTAGCACTGGCTTACAAATTAAGTGTGATCCTGGTGTCCCGGTGGTTTATGCTGGATTTGCACTGTTGATGTTGGGCGCGGCCATGAGTTATTTCTCTCACTCCCAAATTTGGGCTTTACAAACGAGCGATCGCTTGTATATTGGTGGTAAGACTAACCGCGCCCAGGTAGCATTTGAACAGGAAGTATTACAGATATTAGAGGGGGTTAGTTCTAGATGAGTGAGTTAAATTAATTTACTGTGGGTTTTGATCCTGGTTGGCGATGATGCACTTGTACGACTGTATGCACATTACCACGGGGGGTAAAGTCGGCTTTGACTGTGACTTCTAAGGGATCACAGGCTGCAACAAAATCATCTAAAATTTGGTTGGCGGATTCTTCATGAGAAATATAGCGATCGCGGTAACTGTTAATATAAAGCTTTAGTGCTTTTAACTCTACGACGCGCTGATCTGGGACGTAGGTAATATAAATTGTAGCAAAATCTGGATAACCGGAAAATGGGCATTTACAAGTAAATTCCGGTAAGCTGATAGTGATGTCATAGCGCCTACCCAGACGGGGGTTAGGAAAGGTAGTTAGTTGACCTTCTTTTATTTCCCGCTCTCCATACTTGATTTCTGGCTGGGGTACTGTTTCAGGTAAGGAATTGCTCATACTCTCTTGAAGATTTTTTGGGTGTTTTTAATTTGCCACAATTTTACTCTTAACTAAGTTTACACTTTTTCCCAATCAGGACAATGACTATCATGCCATCCGTGGGGGTGCATAGCACAGACTAAGAGATTATCGCTGTAAACTTGACCGTGGTAATGCTGACAACCCATACAAGCGGGATTCGTTTCTGTTGTGGGTTCCACCCCATAGGGAAAAGCAGTTTCTGTATCTCCGACCATATCTTCTATTTCCCAGTAAACTTCTAAAACTGGGTCGTTTAATTCTTCTAAACACTGGTCAAGGTCAGTGGCTATGGTGTTTTGTAACTGTTCGGCTATGTCTTCTGTTACTTCCCAAAGTACATCCATGATTTCACCCATTCCTAAAAAAAAACGTTCTACTTCGTCAGCTACGGTGGATACTATTGCTGCTAAATCTTTTTGCCATTGTTCCATAAATTATAAGCTCTAAGTGCCTATACCAAGGACAATACTACATCCTAGGCAATATCTTAGGCAATGTATGTTATCAAGTTTTTCTATTAAGTTTTTCTATTAAGTTTTTATAAATAATGCTATGTACAGTTGCCACACATAGCAATATAACGATATGAAAGTTTACTTTAATTGAGTTTAATTGATCTTTTATTGGTTTTGCTGCAAATTTTTTAACTCTTCTTGGAGTTTGAGGACTTGTTGGCGCAACTCAGCTACGTTATCTGTTGGGGTGGTTTGTGACTGTGGGGAAGGTGTGGTGGTTGTGTCTTCGTTTTCTTCTAAAATTTCAATGCGCCGGGGTTCTTGGGCTGGTGGTTGTTTCTCGGTTTCGCTTGGTTTGGGGGGGGTTTGAGCTTGTTTCATCATTTCTTCTACAAAACGGCGGGCTTCTTCTGAGTTCATTTCGCCTTTAGCCACCATTTCATCTGCTAGTTTTTGGACTTTCAGGCGTAGTTCACTGAGCTTGACTCCTGCTTTCTCACTGGCGTAAGAAGCCAAACCAAGACCGAGGTAAAAGGCTTTTTGAACAATATCTCCAAAACCAGCCATCGCTGATGAACGCTCCTCATCAAATAGGGGGACCCGGAGACTACGCCTACTATAAGCATCCCGTATTGCTGCTACCTTCCGGTCCTGACAAGATTTGGGCGTTACAGCCGCGTAGATCCAGGTCTTAAATCAATATAACACAAAATTTTTAAAAGTGTGTGTTGTTGGACAACAATTTTTTATTTTTTAAGCTCATAGGTGAAGCAGCTGTTGAGTTGGTATAATTATTATGATTATGATTATTTATAGTGCGTCTTTGAGTTAAAAAATTTCTGCGGGACTAATTGAAAAGAATTATATGCAAGGATTTTGTCTTCAAGCACCTTTTATTCCTACAGGCGATCAACCCCAGGCTATTGCTCAACTGGTGAAAAGTATCCAAAGTGGTAACCGTTACCAAACTTTACTGGGGGCTACGGGTACTGGTAAGACATTTTCTATAGCGGCGGTGATTGAAAAGGTGGGTAAGCCTACTTTGGTGTTAGCTCATAATAAAACTTTGGCGGCACAATTGTGTAATGAATTGCGGGAGTTTTTCCCTCACAATGCAGTTGAGTATTTTGTCAGCTATTACGATTACTACCAGCCGGAGGCGTATATCCCGGTGACAGATACTTACATTGAAAAAACGGCGGCGATTAATGATGAAATAGATATGTTGCGACATTCGGCGACGCGATCGCTGTTTGAACGTCGTGATGTAATTGTGGTAGCTTCCATTAGCTGTATATATGGTTTAGGTATTCCGGCGGAATATCTGAGGGCGGCTATTGGTTTGAGAATAGGTATGGAAGTTGACCAGCGCCGGGTTTTACGAGATTTAGCGTCTGTGCAGTATAGTCGCAACGATATAGAAATGGGTCGGGGGCGTTTTCGGGTGCGGGGGGATGTGTTGGAAATTGGACCGGCTTATGAAGATAGGATGATTCGGGTGGAGTTTTTTGGTGATGAAATTGAAGCGATTAGATATATTGACCCGGTAACTGGGGAAATTATCAGCAGTTTAGAAGCTGTTAATATCTATCCAGCGCGTCACTTTGTTACACCCCAGGAAAGGTTAGAAATAGCTTGTGGTGAGATTGCTGCTGAGTTAAAACAGTATCAAGGAGAATTAGAAAAAGCGGGTAAGTTACTGGAGGCCCAACGCATCGACCAACGGACACGCTATGATTTGGAAATGTTGCGGGAAGTGGGTTATTGTAACGGGGTAGAAAATTATTCTCGTCATTTAGCAGGAAGAAAGGCTGGCGCACCTCCAGAGTGTTTGATTGATTATTTTCCCCAAGATTGGCTGTTGGTTATAGATGAATCTCATGTGACGGTCCCTCAAATTCAGGGGATGTATAAGGGGGACCAGTCGAGAAAAAAGGTGTTAATTGACCATGGGTTCCGCCTCCCTAGTGCTGCTGATAACCGACCGTTACAAGCAGGAGAGTTTTGGGAAAAGGTAAATCAATGTATTTTTGTTTCTGCTACACCAGGAAATTGGGAGTTAGAAGTTTCCGCGGGTCATATTGCGGAGCAAATTATTAGACCGACGGGAGTGGTTGACCCAGAAATTTCTGTGCGTCCGACTACTGGGCAAATTGATGATTTATTAGGGGAAATTAAAGACAGGGTAGACGTAAAAGAAAGAGTGTTAATTACTACATTAACTAAGCGGATGGCGGAGGATTTAACTGAGTATCTGCAAGAACAGAATATAGGGGTGCGGTATTTGCATTCGGAAATTAATTCTATTGAGCGAATTGAGATATTACAAGATTTGCGGGAGGGTAAGTTTGATGTGTTGGTGGGGGTGAATTTGCTGCGGGAGGGTTTAGATTTACCGGAGGTTTCGTTGGTGGTAATTATGGATGCAGATAAAGAGGGTTTTTTACGTGCGGAACGTTCTTTGATTCAAACAATTGGTAGAGCAGCGCGCCATGTGCGGGGACAAGCGATTTTGTATGCTGATCATCTCACGGGAAGCATGATGAAGGCTATTGAGGAAACAGATAGAAGGCGTGGGATTCAAATGGCATATAATCGAACTTATGGTATCACACCTCAACCGATTGTGAAAAAATCTAGTAATGCGATTTTATCTTTTTTAGATGTTTCTCGGCGGTTAAATGCCAGTGAGTTAAAAATTGTGGATGAACATCTGGATCAATTACCTTTGGAGGAAATTCCTGAGTTGATTGGTAAGTTGGAAGCACAGATGAAAGATGCAGCTAAGAATTTGGAATTTGAGGAAGCGGCTAGGTTACGCGATCGCATTAAGCGTCTGCGAGATAAAATACTAGGACGTTGAGTTGAAGCAGGGGGTAGGATGCTGGCAATACAAGACGATTAATGTATATAAATTAAATGGGTAGTGCTGAGGAAAGTAGATTTTGACGGAAACAAATTATGTAAATTTTAACAACCAAAATATTACCCGCGGCGAATTGTCAGACTTGGTGCGAAGTCAACTACAAATGCTGCTAGAAGCTGGTAACTTACAGGCTGCAAAATCTATTTTGGCACCTGTGCAAGCTGCGGATATTGCTGAGGCTATTGAGGGTTTACCGGAAGCAATGCACGCTTTGGTTTTTCGCTTGCTTCCTAAAACTGAGGCTATTGAGGTTTACGAATATCTGGACTACACTGTTCAAGAACATTTAATTACAGAACTGAGAAGTCAGGATGTGCGTGACATTGTAGATAAAATGTCACCAGATGACCGGGCTAGGTTATTTGATGAGTTACCAGCAAAGGTTGTTAACCGCTTGTTAGCACAACTGAGTCCGGCGGAGCGGGAAGCCACGGCCCAATTGTTGGGTTATGAGGCTAATACTGCGGGACGGATTATGACCCCGAAGTTAATTTATCTAAAGGAAAATTTCACAGTATCTCAAGCCATAGACCGGATTCGCAGTCTGGCTGATCATAGTGAGATGATTTATTATCTCTACGTGACTGATAACGCTAGACGCTTGACGGGAATTGTTTCTTTACGAGAGTTAGTGGTGTGTCAGCTAGAACAAACCATTGGGGAAATTATGACCCGTGAGGTGGTGTTTGTCTACACAGATACGGACCAGGAAGAAGTGGCTAAACTAATACAAAGATATGATTTTTTAGCTGTGCCTGTGGTGGATAAAGAACAGCGTTTAGTGGGTATTGTTACTGTTGATGATGTGATAGATATTCTACAACAGGAAATCACTGAGGATATTTACACCTTGGGGGGTGGTGTGCAGTCTGATGGTGAGAATTATTTTCAAATGAGTTTACTGGAAGTTGCCCGGAAGCGGGTGGTGTGGTTGTTTGTTTTGCTGATAGCTAATACGGTGACTGGGACTATTATTAAGTCCCAAGAAGATATCTTAAAACAAGTGGTAATATTGACTGCTTTTATTCCTTTGCTCACTGGTACTGGTGGTAATGTGGGGGCTCAGTCTTCTACGGTGGTCATTCGTGGTATGAGTACTGATGACATGAAATCATTGGGAGGATGGGAGGTGGTTGGCAGAGAGGCGATCGCTGGGGCTTTTTTAGGAATAATGTTAGGTAGTATTGCCACGGTGTGGGCTTATTTTCTCCAAGGACGCGCAGAGGTAGCTTTTACTGTAGGTATTAGTTTAGTAGCTATTGCTGTTATTGCTTCTGTTTCGGGTTCGGCGCTGCCGTTTTTATTCCAGTCCCTCCGCTTAGACCCGGCTTTGATGTCAGCACCTTTTATTACTACGGCTGTGGATGTACTGGGTGTTTTGATTTATTTTTACTTAGCCAGAGTAATTTTAGGTTTATGAGGGTTTTGTAGGGCTGAGTACAAGTCTGGTTTGCTAAGAATCTACTTAACTTGGGCTATATTTATTATTTACTTGTTGTTGTGGTGGTTTTTCCTGTTAATTGATCAACACGAAACTATCTAAAAGTTTAGAAAAATAACCTTTTGGATTTTACTTTGTAAAATCCAAAAGGTTAACGTATGCTTTAACTCCCAACTTACAATTTGCAAGTTCAGGCATTTTTACCCCGGATGTAAGCCAAACGTACTAATTGAAGGCAATTGTACGCGACTAACATTGTGATCCTCACACCTGACACACGCTCTTAATCTGACCACTGAAAACAAGTACACAACTCTCTTGGAATGTCAGGATTGCTCCTGTTCATCTGCTTTAAAATTAACTATGAAATTGACTAAATTTATCGTTCCTGAGATGGAAAGACAAATTGGCTGTTCTCCTTCTGAAGACGTAAAATTAATAAGTAATCACTAATAATTTGTGCGTTAGTTTTACTGAATTATGGCTAATCAAACACTGGGAATGGAACCTCAACTATATAACTACTTAATATCCGTATCTTTACGAGAACCGGAAATCGTCAGCCAACTGCGCCAAGAAACGGCGCAGCATCCTATGAGTAGAATGCAGATTGCACCGGAACAAGGACAATTTATGGCTTTGTTGGTGCAACTAATGGGAGCTAAAAAAACTTTAGAGTTAGGAGTATTTACTGGTTTAAGTGCTTTAGTTGTGTCTTTGGCTTTACCTCCAGATGGTCGAGTGGTGGCCTGTGATGTGAATGTAGAGTTTACGGACATCGCCCGTCGTTATTGGCAAGAAGCCGGGGTAGGAGATAAAATAGAATTACACATTGGTCCGGCTATGGAAACGTTAGATCAATTACTGTCCGCGGGTGAGGCGGAAACTTTTGATTTCGCTTTTATTGATGCTGACAAAGGCAATTATGATGGTTATTATGAGCGATCGCTGGAGTTGGTACGTCCGGGGGGATTAATTGTGATTGATAATGTGTTGTGGTCGGGTAGAGTTGCAGATCCTCAATTTCAAGACAACCGCACCCAAAAAATTCGGGCGCTGAACGAGAAACTACACCAAGACTCGCGGATAAATCTCAGTTTAGTTCCCATGGCTGACGGGTTAACCTTAGCTCATAAGAAATAATTTTGGAGATGGAACAAGATTTGAGAAATCCTGTTCCTGGTTCCCGATGTTTACGCTAGTATTGCTAGGGATGGGCGATGGTGAAGCCACGGGTTGGCTATTTCTAGTTGGGCTGCTAGACTGATTAAGGTGGTTTCTGCTCCTGGTTTGCCAATTAGCTGGACACTTATAGGTAAACCATGACTATCAAAACCTACGGGGACTGCTATGGCTGGTTGTCCGGTGGCGTTAGCTCCTGGACAAGGGGCTATCCAGTGAATAATTTTTGTGAATGTTTCTTCTGGAGTCAAATCAGCCCATTCTCCCACGGGGATGGGTGAGTGCAAATAAACTGGCAATACCAGTACATCTACAGTATCAAAAAACGCCACAATTTCCCTGGCTACCATTTGCATTTCTGCAAGTGCTTTGAGGTATTCACCGACGGAACCTGTGTTTGACAACAGAAAACGATTCATGGGCTGTAATATTTCAGGAGGTAGACTTGAAGCTGCTACCGCACTTTGCCAGACTTTGGGAAATGTCTCTACTAAGCCGGTGAAATCAGGACATTTCTCTTCTACTGTGTGACCAAATTGTGCTAATAACTTGACTGTTGTCATTACTCCCTGCTGACAATTGGCATCGGCTGGTCCCAAAGGAGGAATTTTTATACTATAAGCAATTCGTAAATTACTGACTTTTGCTGTGGTAGCAGCTAGAAATGAGGTTTCAGGATCGGGTAACCAGTAGGGGTCTCCTGTAACGTAGCCGGACATGACATCTAAAAGAGCGGCTGTATCAGCTACGGTGCGTCCAATGGGACCATTGCTAACAACTCCACCCACGCGATCGCCTACTGGTGCATGGGTCACCCTACCCCGTGAGGGTTTGATTCCGACTAAATGACAGCAAGCGGCGGGACCGCGCACGGAACCCCCCCCATCTGAACCTTGAGCGATGGGGCATAATGCTGCGGCTACTGCGGCTGCAGCGCCGCCACTGGAACCCCCAGCGGTGTAGTCTAAGTTCCAGGGGTTTCTGGCTGGGGGAAAACCTGTAGGTTCAGTGTAAGGAAAAGAACCTAATTCTGGTGTGGCAGTTTTACCGAGAATAATAAATCCTGCTTGTTTAATTCGAGTCACTACCCCATCATCATAGGTGGGGATATTTTGTAATAATGCCGGATTACCGTAAGTACACGGTACACCAGCTACGGGATTTAAGTCTTTAATGGAAATCGGCACACCGAAAAATGGCGGTAGTTCTGAGGTGGTTGTCAGTGTTTCCATTTTAGCTTTAGCATCTGCGATCGCTAGTTCTGCCGTCACTGTAAAGTAACTGCCTAATAGGGGGTTTAATTGCTGGATGCGGTCTAAATATAATTCCACTAATTCTAATGGTGACAGTTCCCGACGACGAATTAATGTGGCTAATTCTAGTGCGGGGGTAAAAGCTAAGTCAGTTTGATTCATAAATTGATGGATGGGCTATTTTCTCAGTTACAGAAATTTTGTTGAGGAAAATGATTATTTTACTTTAATTCCTGTGAATACTGTATTATATAGATTCTCAAATTTGTCAACCAATCACGAAACATAACTTAAACAGGCGGAGATTTATAGTTTAATCACGAACTCAGAGCCTAGTTATCTGAATTGTTTTTGATCAACTTTTCACAAATGCCCAAGGGATATTTATGAGTTATTTAGAAAAAATTGTCCATCAACTGCCAGAGCTTGTTTTTAATCTTAAGTTGAATCTGGGAAATTCCCAAGAAATTATGCAGCAGGTTGTCCTGATCAATAATATTCAGGAACAATTAAAGAATCTGCAACAAATCATTATTGAAGAAATGAGATTTGACAGGATGACGAACTCTTCTAATTCTTCAACTTATACTATGCTTCGTCTTGGTGCAACAGCGAGTTTGTTGATGAATAAAATTTATACAGTAGATACAGGTTCTAGTAGTCAAGTAAAATTTATTACAGCTAAATTTGGCAATCCAGATATAGACATATCAATTAAGGATTTACAAGCAAAAATTGATGGTTGGATTGAATGGGGTGATTTTCTTCATGTTATATCCGCAGACATTTTAAGTGATTTAGAATTAGTCAGTCAACTAAATTATCATAGTGACCATGCTCAACTACCTGCTCAAGTGCAAAAAGTTAGTGATAAATTAAACATTAACTTAGCATTTAGCGACCAAAATATTTTACAAGAGCAACTCCAGTTACTGAGGAAGGCTGAGGCAGAAGCTATACAGGTACTGGAAAAATTAAATTATATTTTTCATACTATTAAAACTAGTCATAATTTCTTAACAATTCTCTTGGGTGTGTTATGTTTTTGTGGTCAATCTGGCTTGAGTTTAGAATGGTTGGATGATGAGCAAGAATTAATTATTTCTAGTGATGGTAAATTTCAAGAATTAACAGATATTATCAATGAATCTGAAAAATTAGGGGAAACCGTGAATCAATTAATTGTTGAAATTAACAGTTTAATTCAACAAGCAGAACAATCTCTAGAACAATCTCTAGAACAATCTCCAGAAGCGACTACACCCACAGGAGTCATTAATGAAAAAACAAAAGTTAGAACTAAGCAAAGAGCAGAAAAAATATTCCGTCCTGTTGTGATTGGGTCGAGTTTAGTAGTCTTATTGTTTAGCGGCTGGATAGCACAGATTATATTCACTGATAGGCAAGAAAAAACCGCATTTACTAACTTTCAATCTGCCCTTAAACTTGGTCTAGCAGCTTCTGACCTAGCCAAAGATCCCCCCCATCCTCTCACAGTGTGGCAACAAGCGGAAAGCAAATGGGAACAAGCAACAGAATTACTGGCTAGTATCCCTGAAGGAACATCTGTTTATGGTGAAGCAAAAGATAGATTAGTTCGCTATGGTCTTAATCGTATGGATATTAACAAAAGAGCCAACACTGAAAGGAAAGCACAAGAAAGTTTGAAATTAGCTGAAAAGTTGGCATCAGAGGCTAATTTTTTTGTGAAAAACTCACCCCAGTCACTCTCAAATTTAAAACAAGCACAAGATAAATGGCAACAAGCAATTAATTTGTTAAAAAGTATTCCTCCAAGTACATCTATTCATCAATCAGCCCAGGAAATACTGCCTAGTTATCAAGTTAACTACGCGGTTATTAATTCTATTATTAAGGATGATCAGTGATATTATAGCGGTTTTCGGTGTTTAGTGAGGTATATTATTAACAAGCAGGATGCTTGTGTTACAAGTATATCTCACGTGTTTAAGAGATGCCATATCATCTGAGACTTTACCTGTTGAAAAATAGTTGTTACAGTTGAAAAATTCAATTAGATTATATTTATTTAAATCAGAGTGGTGTGAGTAATGTGTGGAATTGTTGGCTATATAGGTACTCAAGCGGCAACAGATATCTTATTGGCTGGACTGGAAAAGCTAGAATATCGTGGCTATGACTCGGCAGGTATAGCTACAGTGTGGGAAGATGAGGTCAAGTGTATTCGCGCTAAGGGCAAACTACACAACCTGCGTTCTAAACTTGAACAAATATTAACACCAGCCCAAATTGGTATCGGTCACACTCGCTGGGCTACTCATGGTAAACCAGAAGAACACAACGCCCATCCCCACATGGATATGTCTAGGCGTTTGGCTGTGGTGCAGAATGGTATTGTGGAAAATTACCGGGAGTTACGGGAAGCACTAAAAGAAAAGGGTTATCAGTTTGTTTCCGAAACCGACACGGAAGTAATTCCCCATCTCATTGCTGAATTTTTAAAGCATCCTCCAGGTCCCTACGTCCCGTCCTCTCCATCTGCTTTTTTATCAGCAGTTAGTCAAGCTGTTAACCGGCTTGAGGGAGCATTTGCTCTGGCGGTTATTTCTGCTGACTACCCAGATGAGTTGATTGTGGTCCGTCAACAAGCGCCCCTGGTGATTGGCTTTGGTCAGGGTGAGTTTTTTTGTGCTTCTGATACTCCCGCTATTGTAACTCATACTCGTGCGGTTTTACCACTAGAAAATGGTGAAATTGCCCGGATGACTCCTTTGGGGGTAGAGGTTTACAACTTTGCGGGTGAAAGGTTGAAGAAACAACCACGGTTGCTTAATTTACATCCCACTATGGTAGAAAAGCAGGGATTTAAACACTTTATGCTGAAAGAAATTTATGAGCAACCGGGGGTGGTTAGAGCTAGTTTGGCGGCTTATTTTCATCCTGACGGTGATGTGAATTCATCGCCATCACCCATTAATTTGGGGTTATCTACAGAATTTTACGCAGATTTAGAACAAATTAATATTGTAGCTTGTGGTACGAGTTGGCACGCTGGATTAGTGGGCAAATATTTAATTGAGCAATTGGCAGGAATTGCCACCCAGGTACATTATGCTTCTGAATATCGCTATGCACCCTCACCTTTAACGGCTAATACATTAATTATTGGGGTTACTCAGTCAGGGGAAACTGCGGATACTTTAGCAGCTTTGGGGATGGAGAAGGAACGTCGCCAAGGCCAAGAACCCAAATATCGATCGCGACTTTTGGGTATTACTAATCGTCCGGAAAGCAGCTTGGGGTTAATGGTTCCCGATGTTATTAGTACTTTAGCAGGAATTGAAATTGGAGTGGCGGCCACTAAAACTTTTATTGCTCAACTTATGGCATTTTACGCTTTGGCGTTGGATTTAGCCGCTCGTCGTCAGACTCTTGCATTGGAGAAAATCGCGGACATTATTAACAAGTTGCGGCGGATTCCTGAAGAAATAGAACAAACTTTACAACATCAGCAAGGTTTAACGGAACAGTTAGCACATGACTTTACGGAAACGAGAGATGTAATATTTTTAGGTAGGGGGATAAATTTTCCTATTGCTTTAGAGGGGGCTTTAAAATTAAAGGAAATCAGCTATATTCATGCGGAAGGTTATCCAGCCGGGGAAATGAAACATGGCCCCATTGCTTTGTTAGAAGCCAAAGTTCCTGTGGTGGCGATCGCTGTTCCTGGTGGTGTGTATGAAAAGGTAATTTCTAATGCCCAAGAGGCTAAAGCGAGAGATTCTCGCTTAATTGGGGTAAGTTCTGTGAATAATGAGGAAACGACGGAAATATTTACCGATTTGCTTCCTGTTGCTTTGGTGGATGAGTTGTTATCTCCGATTTTAACGGTGATCCCCTTGCAATTGTTAGCTTATCACATTGCGGCTCGTCGGGGGTTGGATGTTGACCAGCCGCGGAATTTAGCTAAATCTGTGACGGTGGAATAATTTGGTGGAATAGTTTTATAAATAAATGTCCCCAGGAATGGGGACTATGATCAAGTTTGCTGCAATAACTCTACATCAGAGAAGTACAACTAAGAAATTTTGAGAAATTTTAATAAATGTAAAGATTATCATCAATGCTTGGATAGTTACAGGAAAATTGCTATGATGAAATCTTGCCTTACTGAAGTTTTTTCACAAAGTTAATAATAACTTTTTGTTTTACGGATCTCTCTAATGATTCTTGAAGGAGTACATTAAATTCCTTCAAAATCAGTATCAGGATTTTCGTTTTTTTTAATGTCCACTTTTCCACACCCTGAAGTTAACATGAAACTAATCAAAAAATCAGAAAAGCTACTGCTTGATAAAATCAAGCTTATGGAAGAAGCAGAGGAACAAAACCTTTTAGCAGAGAGTGTGACTGTTCCTGAAGCTATAGTTGAAGAGGAACCCGAATATATGGACTATGAAGAATTTAACTATGTTCCTTTATCTACTCATCCCTTGATCCAGTCTGTGGGTAACTCAGGTTGGCAAGTTTCCGAAATCTGGAAAGATGTGAGGATAGACAGTTTCAGCTGATGATCGGTAAAAGAACGTAGCTTGAATCCCATTCGGTCAACAGAAAAAATCTAAAATTCTCCCATGCGGCTATCTTCACTGGATGTTTTTCGTGGTATCACCATTGCTGCTATGATGACTGTCAATATGGCAGGGGTAGCAGGGTATGTATATCCTTATCTAGCCCATGCAGATTGGCACGGCTGCACACCAACAGATTTAGTATTCCCTTTCTTCTTGTTTATCGTTGGTGTAGCCATGTGCTTTTCTTTATCAAAATACCCGGAAAAAGCTTACTGGCGGATCTTGCGCCGCGCAGGGATACTCTTTTGTTTAGGCTTAATACTCAACGGCTTTTGGAATCAAGGTGTGGGGAGTTTTGATTTAAGTAATATCCGCTTTATGGGAGTATTACAGCGTATCAGTCTAGCTTATCTGTTTGCTTGTTTAGCAGTTCTTAATCTACCTCGTCAAGGACAGTGGATATTAGCAGCAGTGTTACTCATAGGCTACTGGCTAACCATGATGTATGTACCAGTTCCCGACTATGGGGCGGGTGTATTAACCAGGACGGGTAATTTGGGCGCGTATATTGACCGCTTAATTATTTCCCCAGCCCATTTGTACGCTGGTGATGGCTATGAAAATTTAGCAGACCCAGAAGGAATATTTAGCACCATTCCGGCTATTGTTAGTGTTCTGGCTGGCTATTTTACTGGGGAATGGATACGTAATCAAGCGGTAGGAACGCGCACCAGTTTAGGTTTGGTGTTATGGGGAGTGGGCTGCTTGATTATTGGTTGGGGGTGGGGGTTGACCTTCCCTATTAATAAAAAACTGTGGACAAGTTCTTATGTTATTTTTACCACAGGTTGGGCTTTACTACTGCTGGCAGGTTGTTATTACTTGATTGAGGTGCGACACCTGAAGCGGTGGAGTAAAGCTTTTGAAATTATGGGGCTAAATGCGATCGCTCTGTTCATTGCCTCAGTTTTATTAATTAAAATCCTAGTTAGAACCAAAATCGGCACGGGGGAGAGCGCCATTACCACTTATAACTGGATTTATCAAAACATTTTTGCATCTTGGGCAGGAAATGTCAACGGTTCATTACTATTTGCCCTAGTCACCCTTTTATTTTGGTGGGTAGTGGCTTTCCTCCTTTATCGCCAACGCTGGTTTATTAAAATTTAACAAATATCTGCTTCTGATCTGAGAGGATGTTGTTTTTACAATTATCTCCCTATTTCCTATTCAAAGATAACCACTCATACCAACTTTTTAAACCAATACCAGTAGTAGCGGAAACCTGAAAAATCTTGATTTGGGGATTAACCTGTCTGGCATAATCTATACATTTTTGTACATCAAACTGCACATAAGGTAACAAATCAACTTTAGTGAGAATCATAATTTCACAAGCGCGGAACATATGGGGATATTTGATAGGCTTATCTTCTCCCTCCGTTACTGAGAGAATTACTACCTTCGCTTGTTCTCCCAAGTCAAACAAAGCGGGACAAACTAAATTACCCACATTTTCAATCATGACCACAGAATTAAGGGGCGGGTTTAACTGTTGTAAAGCCCTATCAATCATAGCCGCCTCTAAATGACAACCAGTACCTATATTAACTTGCACAACCTGACAGCCAGTTGCTTGGATTTTTTGAGCATCATTAGTTGTTTCTTGGTCACCTTCAATAACACTAATAGGTAGTTGATGCTGTAAATCATGAATGGTGCGGGTTAATAAAGTTGTTTTTCCTGCACCGGGGGAACTCATTAAATTGAACGCTAAAATATTTCGTCCTTTCAACCAGCCGCGGTTGTGGGCTGCTATGAGATTATTTTTAGCTAAAATGTCGCGTTCTAAAGCTATGGTGGTGTTATGGTGGGTGTGATGATCATGAGAATGAGTGATGATAGTACCATCAGGTAGAGTGTGATGATGTTCTACTTGGCCTGTTGCTAAATTGGTAATTGTGCTATCAAAATCATTAGAACAACCGCAAGTTACACACATAATTACTCTTTACTCTAGTTCTATTTGTTTAATTTTCAGTTCTTGACCGGCTATTAGGTCTAGTTGCACACTACCACAGCCACATACACCAAATGGTTTATCTATAGCTATTTCTGCACCACATTGACGACATCTTGCTAAACCAGTAATTTCTCTAATTTCTAATTTTGCTCCTACTAAAACTGTATTTTGAGTACAGATATCAAAACAAAACTCTATGGCTTGTGGTAGGACTCCTGAGAGTTTGCCAATTTCTAACACTACCAGTTGAACTTTTGCCCCTTGGGCTTGTTCGGTGACAATGGCTACAATATTTTGCGTAATTCCTAGTTCGTGCATATAACAAGCCCCTAAATGCTATAAAATTGGCACGTTAAAGATATAAAAGATATAACTGTCATCACCATGAGTACATTCCTCTGGGATTGGAAAATAGCAGGAGGAACTATATTCTTGCTTTCCTGTTTTGCTGTTCCTGCTTTGAGCGCCGCAATTTCCGAAGGATTTGAATCCGGTCAAAAAATAAGTTATGCTGCGGCTGATATTATCTTAACTACAGGCACTTGGAATTTAAATGATGCTTTAATTGGTAGTTTACCAGCTGATGTTAAAAATGGCGGTAAATCAGTCCGCATTCGCAATAGTGGCAAACTAACCATGAAATTTGACCGTACCACCGGTGCTGGTAAAATTACTATTAAACACGCCAAGTATAGTAAAGATGATAATAGCAGTTGGGGACTGTGGTGTTCTACTAATGGGGGTACTTCATGGAAAGGTATAGGACCCATGATTATCACTAGCTCAACAACACTGCAAACCGCAACTTTCACCCCTAACATCCCTGGTTTAGTTCGCTGTGAAATCCGCAAAACTGATGGAACAGACAGCAGAATCAATATTGATGATTTTGTGATTACCGATTATGCTGCTTCCACTTCTGCTTTACCTGCTGCTTCACAGCCTTGAGGGAAGAAGTTGTTACTAATGCCATTTATACAACGGGTGTGGTGATGAAGGTGGGTGGCGGTATCCGCATAATAGCCCCAATTGCAAGCAGTAATTAAGATGTTACCCATTTGGCATTTATTTTGTAGTCAACCTAGGGGAAGCAGCTTAACAAATTCTGGGTAGTTGTTCCCCCACTAGCATATCTAAAATTCTTTCAGTACCAAAGGCTGTTTTTAATAACACAAGCCCCGGGGGTGAAGCAATAACTTCACCAATTACACAGGCATTTTTCCCCCCTGGGTGAGACTTCATGGCTGATAACACATTTTCTGCATGGTCACTTGCCACCACTACTACTAATTTACCTTCATTGGCTAAATAAAGGGGGTCTAAACCTAGTATTTCACAAATTCCCTGTACTTCTTGCCGCACTGGTATAAATTCTTCATGGAGACGAATACCCACATGAGAGGTTAAGGCAAATTCATTTAAAACTGTAGCTAAACCCCCCCGTGTAGCATCCCGCATGGCGTGAACTTGAGGACAAACATTGAGGATATGTTCTACTAAATAATGTAATGGTTGACAGTCGCTTTCTATGTTGGTTTCTAATGCTAATTCCCCACGGGCGATTAAAATAGCTGCGCCATGATTTCCCAATTCACCATTAATAATTACTGCATCTCCCACTTGGATATTATGAGCAGAAATGTTAATTCCTGGAGAAATTACCCCAATACCTGTAGTGTTAATAAATAGTTTATCCGCAGCACCACGATGAACAACTTTAGTATCACCTGTAATAATTTGCACCCCTGCTTTTTGGGCGGCTAATTTCATACTAGTAACGACGCGCCGCAATGTATCTACAGGTAAACCTTCTTCTAAAATCACCCCACAACTGAGATATAATGGTTTAGCACCACCCACAGCTAAATCATTAATAGTGCCATTAATTGCTAATTCACCAATATCACTACCTGGAAAGAATAAAGGATCTACTACATAGGAATCTGTAGTAAACGCTAGTCTATCTCCCTGTTGAGTGAGATTAGCTAGGTTTAAAGTGGCTTGGTCTTCTAATAAAGAAAGAATGGGATTATCAAAACTATTGACAAATATATGTTTAATTAAATCCCCCATAGCTTTACCGCCGCTACCGTGGGCGAGGGTAATGTGAGTGTCTTTGAGTTGGTTTGGCTGGTGGGAAGGAAAGCTCATAGTTAAATGGGTTGTATAGTATTTATTAAAAAAATGATCCTCTTGTAACACAAGCATCCTGCTTGCTAAAGACGTGCTTATCCGTGACCATGATCAAGTTTTTGCCTATGGTTAGTTTGGGCAAATCTTCCATATTTGTAATAAGCTGCACAAGCACCTTCCGAAGAAACCATGCAGGTTCCCAGAGGCGTTTCCGGTGTGCAAGCCCTAGCAAATACTTTACATTGCCAAGGTTTTAAGACTCCTTTGAGAATTTCTCCACACTGACAAGCTTTATGGTCGGCTACTTGTAAGTTAGGAAGAGTAAATTTTATTTCAGCATCAAATTGGGCATATTCAGGACGAATTTTTAAACCAGAATTGGGTATATCCCCCAAGCCTCGCCAATTAAAGTTTTTTCGCACCGCAAAAACTTGGTTTATAGCTTGTAATGCTATAGTATTTCCCTCTGGGTGTACTAATCTATGATATTGATTTTCAACTTGGCAACGATTTTGTGTTAATTGCAGTAACAACATCCAAATTGATTGTAGTATATCTAAAGGTTCAAAACCAGAAATAACCACAGGTTTATGATATGTTTGGGCAATAAAATCATATGGGTCTGTACCTATTACCATGCTGACATGACCAGGACCGATAAAACCATCTACTTGTAAGTCCGGACTTTCTAGCAGTTGTTGGATCGCAGGAATTACCAAAACGTGATTAGAAAACATACTAAAGTTAGTGATATTTTCTGCTGCTGCTTGTAGGATAGTAAAAGCCGTACTGGGGGCGGTGGTTTCAAAACCTAGAGCAAAAAAAACAATTTCTTTATCTGGGTTTTCTCTAGCTATTTGCAAGCTATCTAATGGAGAATAAACCATGCGAATATCTGCGCCGGTGGCTTTAGCTTGGAGTAGGTTAGTGCGAGAACCGGGAACTCGCATAGTGTCCCCAAACGTAGCTAGAATGACCTGATGATTTTGGGATATGGCGATCGCATCGTCTAATCTTCCTTTAGGCATAACGCAAACCGGACAACCTGGGCCATGTATAAATTCCAGACTCCGGGGAAGAATATCTTGGATGCCATATTTAAATATAGCATGGGTATGTCCCCCGCATACTTCCATAATTTTTAGGGGTTTTTTTAGCTCGTGACAAAGTTTAGTTATGTGCTGGCTGAGGGCTGCGGCTTTTTCTGGTTCTCGAAATTCGTCTACATATTTCATAGGGGATATCAGAGATTATTTAGATTCTCAAATAGAGAGGCTTGCTAATTGTTCTAGTAGTTGTAATGTTTCGGCTACTTCTTCTTCATTAATACGACTCATAGCAAAGCCAACGTGAACTAATACCCAATCACCTATACACTTTTCTGGGGGATGTTGTTCATTAACTATACAAGCAATATTTACTTGGCGTTTGACTCCGGCAATATTAACTATGGCTAGTTTATGGTTTGTGTCGCTGATGGCTATAATTTGACCGGGGATTCCTAAACACATTTTTTTTCAAATCTCAAGAATTAGTTATTAGTTGTGCCGCCGTAATTGCTGCTTGTCCTAGAGAAATATTACCATCATTAGCCGGAACCAGGTGATGGGTCAGTACATTTATGCCTAAGTTTTCTAAGCCGACTTTCACTTGTGTTAGTAAAATAGAGTTCTGAAATACTCCTCCTGTTAATACCACATGATTAATCAGATTTTCATCACATAGATGTTTAGCCAAATTAATGATAGTTTGCGCCAAACCCTCATGAAACCTTCTAGCCATTTCCGGGAGTGGGGTTAGGTTTTGTAAGTCCTCAAACAAAGCTCTCCACATTGGTTTTGAGTTTATATAATAAATCCTATCTAAAAAATTTATATCTAAGGGATAAGTCAGACCTTCTTTATGATTATTTAAGCTAGTAGGATCTACTAAAGCTTCCATCGCCATCGCGGCTTGTCCTTCATAACTAGAACTTTCTAAACAAACCCCCATAGCCGCAGCCACTGCATCAAATAATCTCCCCACTGATGAGGCTGGGGGGCTGTTAATTTCTTGTTTTACCAATTGATTGAGTAGACTTAAAGGCTGTTGCTGTAAGAATTTAATAATTTTTAAATCACTATATTTTTGTTGAAAATCATGCCAAAGATTAGCACTAAGTAAATGGGCGTAGGTATTACGCCAAGGCTGAACCATCGCCTTCTCACCACCAATCATAGCCACCGGCTTAAAACTTGCCAAACGCCGAAATTGACGATAATCTGTTAATAAAAATTCTCCTCCCCAAAGTTGACCATCTTGTCCATAACCCAACCCATCTAAAGCAATACCTATGACTGGAGAAGCATTTAAAGAAACACCATTTTCCACCATACAAGCGGCAATATGGGCATGATGATGTTGCACATAATGCAGTCGAACCCGATCAACAGATGCCAACTGCTCACCGAATTTTGTAGACAGATACTCAGGGTGTTTATCTACAGCAATAGCAGCTGGTTGATGTTCAAATAAACTTAAATAGAGATTAAGTGTATGTTTATAACCATGAAAAGCCGCAGCATTTTCTAAATTGCCCAAATGTTGAGAGATAATTGCTTGATTATCCCGCAACAAACAAAAGGTACTTTTTAACTCACCACCCATAGCTAAAATTGGGGTTACCCTCTCAAATCCTGGCGGTAACTTCATGGGTGCTGGTGCGTATCCTCTAGCCCGGCGCATGACTTGTATTTCATGATCAATAACTCGGACTACCGAATCATCTACGCGGTTAACAATTTCACGATCATGTAAAAGAAAATAATCAGCTATCTTACCTAATTTTTCCCTAGCTTCTTGATTATCAATACATTGGGGTTCATCAGCCATATTCCCACTACTTAAGACAATCGGGCGATTCATCCGGCGCAAAATTAAATGATGTAAGGCTGTATAAGGTAACATAAAACCAAGAGTATTTTGCCCTGGTGCAACTGCAGACGCAATAGTAAACTTAGGAGTTATTTCCCCCTTCTTCCAGGTTTTTTTCCGTAATAATACAATAGGCGCAGCTGCACTGGTTAATAACTGTTTTTCCCTGGAGTTAACCAAGCAGTATTCTGTAATTATGGACATATCCCGCGCCATCAAAGCCAATGGTTTATGATAGCGCTGTTTACGTTGACGTAGTTTTTGTACAGCAGCCTCTTGAGTAGCATCACAAGCTAGATGAACACCCCCCAGCCCCTTAATAGCCACAATCTCGCCTTTTTGCAGTAAAGTACAAACAGCATCCACATCATCCAGCATAGAAAACATAGCAGCTGTCACAGGTTGACCATCAGCCCGTTCTAACCAAGCTCTAGGACCGCAAGCATGACAAGCCACTGGTTGAGCATGAAAACGGCGACTTTCCACATGATCATACTCTTGTTGACATTGGGGACACATAGAAAACGCAGACATACTAGTATTACATCTGTCATAAGGAAGGCCGAGAATAATACTAAGACGGGGGCCGCAATGAGTACAATTAGTAAAAGGGTAACGAAAAAACCGACTAAAAGGGTCAAAGATTTCTTGTTGACATTGACGACAAATAGCAGCATCAGGAGCAATTGCGGTTGTAACCGAATTACTCACACTGTCAGCAATGACAAAATCATTAAACTTCAATTCACTAGGATAACTGGTTCTAGTTAATTGCTCAATTGTAGCCAAAGGAGGGCATTCCTCATATAGTTTATTGACAAACCCTGTTATCGTCTCCTCATTTCCCGAAACCCGAATTAACACACCTTCCCCGTCATTACAAACATCACCATACAACCCCCAAGCCTTAGCCAAACGATATACAGTAGGACGAAAACCCACACCTTGAACAGTACCACGAACTCTAATTTCTTCAGTTACCACATTTTCCATTCTGATTTGATAGCGAATTTTACTCAATAAGCAGTGAGGGGGATGCTCGCACCACCTGACTTTTATCACTTACAAAAGCCATATCTACTTCATTTTGAAATCTTTTAATAGAAATGGCATTAGTGCGCCTGTGGCTAAACTAGATACTGTGATGGGTAGCCAGAGGGGTAATTGGGTTTGGGCTAAAGCCAGGAGTATGAGAGAACCCATACCCGTACCAATTAAAACTTGTCCGAAAAAATATCTGGGGTCGCGTAGTAGTTTTCCTTTAAAGAATAATTTGGCAGCTAGCCAGCCAATTTCTAACATCCTAAAAACTCCTGAACATACTAAGTAAAGCAAAACTTAAAACCATAGCAGGAATTACACCAGCAGGTCCCAATAACGCTCCTAAAATTGCTGAAAATTCATAACCTAAGTCCCTTCCAGCTAACAGCATTCCCCCTATAGCGCCACCAATCATAGATAAAACTGTGGCGATGAATATCCAGATTAATTCGGTGATTAGGTTGAGTTCACCACCTGCTAAACTTGTGAGTAAAACTTCCATAGTAATTGTAGGTAGGAATTGAAGAGAATAAATAATCAAAGCCAAAAACAACACAAACTAAATCAAAATGAAATCTGGGGTTTAAACAACACCACCCAGGATTTTAAACCCCCATTCTATATTCAAGCCATCGCCTCCCTGTTGATAAATCTTTCCCAAACCGATAACTGCTTATAAGTAACACCGGCTTCTAGCCGGTATTCACACCAAAGCACCATTTGAGAAACATTTAGAAATATTTATAAATATATTGAAAATCAAAATGTTTTTATCATTTTTCCCATCATACAACAACCTCCTAATCAAAATCTAGCGAGAAAATACCAATATTAAAGTTGCCCTTATAGCAACCGCCTAATCCTTTCAACCATAGAGTGATAGTGTTGCGACTAATATTAAACATTTGACCAGCTTGAGTCTTCCTCAAGCCATCGAGTTCAATCGCTTGGATTACTTTTTGACGAAAGTCGTAACTGTAAGGCTTAGGCATATACCTGTAGCAAGCGATCACCTCAGATCAAAAAAGACTACTTATAGTTTGCCGTTGCTATACTAATACAGTCCAGGTAACACAAGCATCCTGCTTGTCCCCTCTAGCATTTATCGGTTTGAGAAAGATTTATCAACATTGCACATAAACTAGTCGGTTTTAACCGACTTTAGCTATTAGACAGGGAATTTATTCCCTGGCTACACGATATAATAGAACAGCGCAGAATGAGTGAATTGCACTAGCTGTTAATGCTGCGCGGCTAAATACCGGCTAGAAGCCGGTGTTACATGGTAACACAAGCATCCTGCTTGTCCCCTCTAGCAGTTATCGGTTTGAGAAAGATTTATCAACATTGCACATAAACTAGTCGGTTTTAACCGACTTTAGCTATTAGACAGGGAATTTATTCCCTGGCTGCACGATATAATAGAACAGCGCAGAATGAGTGAAT
>NZ_JANQDH010000015.1 GCF_029891735.1 Chrysosporum bergii ANA360D | reverse complement strand
AAATTGGCTTTTTACTGGAGTTTAGTCTCGGCGCGACGCTTCCGCCGCACCGAGACTGATTGTGCCAGTTATGTTATTTATTGTAGTACAATAATACTATATTCTAGCGATCGCCTGTGCCAGTTGCGTAAGTCCTGAATACTATAAAAATGGTGGATATAATTGACAATAACTTAGGAAAACTCACCCCAGAAAATGCTACATTATATAGTAGCAATGCCCAAATAATTAAAAATCAGCTAATTCAGCTTGATAGTTGGATAAAATCCCGAATTAATACCATTCCTGATAATCAACGCAAATTAGTAACAACTAGTAATATACTAGATTACTACACCACAGCCTATGGAATTTCTTTAGTAGGAGGGTTAAATGGTATTAATAGTGGCAGAAATCCCACAGATGCACAAATAAAAAATTGGGTAAGAAATATTCAACAAGCCGAAGTACCAACAATTTTTGCAGAAACCACAATTAACCCCCCATTCATTCAGTCTGTAGCTAGAGAGGCTAATGTCAGAGTATCAAGAAGGCTTCTGTATACCCATGGACTGAGTGAACCAGGAAGCGAAGCCGATACTTATCAAAAACTAATGGTTGCTAATACACGCACAATTGTGGAGGGTTTGGGCGGTACTTATTTAATTTTTACCCCAAAAGTTGCTGAATAGGTGTGAGCAGGGTGTTGATGGGTGGTTAAATAAAGATAGGTTGGGTTAAAGAATATTCTTTAACCCAGTTGAATTATGTGGGCTTATGATCTAAACGAGTTGCTTGTTCTAGGGCTGTTTTTTCTTTAGCTCTTTTGGCATAGGATTGTAATAGGAGGCGATCGCAACCACTCAAAATGCTCAAATTTTCTTCACTCATACCCCGCATCAACATTTCTACACACCAGGTGTGTTGTGTTTGAGTGATGGTGGGCGGTTTTCCTTGAGGGGTTAACAAACCGTGAGTCCATACTTGCCAATGTTGCAATAAATCTGATTCTGTCATCGGTTCACCGATTTTATTGACAAACATAGCAGGTTGACTATCTTTACGACTCTTCAACCATTTAATTAACGGGTTGTTGCTGTAAGAACCATAGCGTTTACCGAGAATCCACTGATTAACAGGGACTTGGCGGCGTACTTCTGGGGTGGTAACTTGCAGGAAGTGTCCCGAGTCATCAGAGATTTGGTGGTTTTTCTGTAAGCTGACAATTTCTCTCAAAGATAAGCCAGCACCAAATAAAACATAAGCCAAAGCATAATCTTGTGTACTCAGTTTCTTAGATTGTTGTATAATTTTGTGAACTAAACCCGCAGGTAAATCAGCTACTTCCGGGACATTTTTCCCAACTGTTGCTGATTTTACCGAAGATGACATGGCACCGTGTAAGAACAACTTGACTAAATTTTCCAAAAAATCATCCCGGTCTTCCCACAGTTCGTGAAATTCGCTGGTAAATTCAATCACTGCATACCCCAGGATCATGGCATTCAACAAACTAGCTAATTTTTCCGCAGGAAGATAAGTATTTAAGTCTCCCTGCTGGATAACAGTGGCCAAATACTGAGCTACATAGCGGTTAGCCTCAGTTAACCCACGTCCTATGGCGCGGCGATTTTCCATGGGATACTGGTTAGCTTCACCCACCACTGAACGAACTAACTCCGGTATGCGTTCTAATGCGTGTAAGCTATCACTTATATAATCTTTAAGTGCTTGGTATATATCACCAGAAGGACTAGCCCTTTGTACAAGGGATTCCCCTAAATTTTTAAAAGCCGCGGATTCTTCCAGTACAGACAATAATAGTCCATGTTTGTTACCAAAATTACGGAATAACGTTACTTCGTTCACTTCTGCTTTTTCAGCGATTTGCTTGGTGGTGGTGGCGCTAATTCCCTGAACTGTGAATAATTCCAGTGCTGATTGGATCAAACGTTGACGTGCTGAAATAAGTTGAGATGGCATAGGGAATAATGCAAGTGGTACTTGCATGAAGACAAGTGGTCTGATAAAATAGTCAATGTAAGTGATACTTGCTTCTCTTTACTGTAACTAACTGCTGTGCAGAGTGGGGAAAATCCTGCTGGGGTTGCACCAAGAAATGGCAAATCACTTCATCATCCATCAACAAGAATTTTTATGACTGGCAAGTTTTTGGACTTCACTCCTGAGATGGGCAACTCACCTCGTCTTAGGTTGGTGAATGTGGTATTTTTTGGTGCATTTCATGCTTTAGCTCTCCTGGCTCCCTGGTTTTTTTCTTGGCCAGCCCTGGTTTTGCTGGTGTTTCTTCATTGGTTGTTCGGCAGTATTGGCATTTGTTTGGGATATCATCGCCTGTTGAGCCATAAAAGTTTTCAAGTACCCAAGTGGTTAGAATATGTCATTGCCACTATTGGAGCGCTGGCTCTACAAGGAGGTCCGATTTTCTGGGTTGGTTCCCACCGCCAACATCACGCCCATACAGAAGATATCAATTTAGACCCATACTCTGCCCGGCGAGGATTCTGGTGGAGTCATATGCTGTGGATTTTGTATCCACGTCCTCAATTTTTTGACTATCAATTTTATCAAAAATATGCTCCTGACCTAGCAAGACAACCTTTCTATCGTTGGTTGGATCGCTATTTCTTGCTGATGCAAATTCCCTTAGCATTGCTGCTGTATTTCTTAGGGAGTTGGCCTTTTGTGATTTATGGCGTATTTTTGCGCTCAGTCTTACTTTGGCATTCCACTTGGCTAGTCAACTCAGCATCACATTTGTGGGGTTATCGTACCTTTGAATCCAATGATGGGGCACGTAACCTGTGGTGGGTATCTTTAGTAACTTACGGAGAAGGGTGGCACAATAACCATCATACTTATCCCCACATGGCCAAATCTGGATTATCTTGGTGGGAAATTGATATGACTTGGTGGAGTATTAAACTTTTGCAGATTTTAGGTTTAGCTAAAAAAGTAGTTTCTGCTCCCGGTCACAGCATCACCCGCGAATGAATTAAAGCCAAGGTTGTAAATATTTATGCCGACTGCTGATAGTGCTGTCGGCTTGTGCAAAGATTTTCTAAAGCAGATTTGAGATGATTTTTTAGCTTTTCCGTGTTTGGTGAAGATAAGTTTTCACAGTAATTTGCTACCTGTAAACAAGAGCCAATGTGAACTTGAACATGGCAACCCCAGCCAGGAATAGGCGGATTATAACGAATCTTAATAGGCACAATTTTTACATCTAAACTAGGGTATTTACATTGTGTGTGCAAAGCCAAACGAGTTAAACCAGGCTGAAGGGGTTGGATTTCTTCAGTGCGAAAAATATTGCCTTCAGGGAAGATTACCAGCACTTCTGAAGCTTTGAGTAACTTGATTCCCAGACGCAAACTACTAATACTAGGGTGCTGGGGATCAATAGGGAAACCGCCCACATGACGAATTAACCAGCCTTGCAGTCCTTTCATTTCATTGGCGGAAACCATAAATCGCAAATCTCGCCCAAAAATATCTCGACCAAGGGCATAGCCTAATATTAATGCGTCCCAACGGGAACGGTGGGTAGGAGCAAGAATGACAGGATTTTCTAAGGGGAAATTTTCTCTCCCCTGGATTTCAATTTTGCCAAAATAAACAGGTAATATCAGGTAGCGACAAAGGGCATAAACTAAGTTAATTAGCCAAGGCGAAACATGAGAGATGGTGGGTGGGGGTGACCTCATTATTCAAGTTAGGAAAACATTTGGTTAATTAAATCGCTTCAGCTGCTATTGACCAAAGATCCGGTAGAGTTTTCAACTCATACTCTTCTAACCCAAGTCCAGAAGCACTAACAAAGGAAGGATTATTCATTAACACCTCTAATCAACCGCTTTTCCTTCCACCACACCCTGGTCACTATGATACTGGTCAGCACATCAGGTAATAATCTGCCCAATGGCAGAATTTGATCCCCTTTTTTCAAAGGTAGCGAGCAAGATGCTCACACTACAACGTGATCATTGCCAATGACCGTGCCAATCTTCAGCCTGTTGGCGAATAGATTGTAATTCTTCAGCGGACATTTTATCTAAATTTTTTAAAATAAAACTCATTCGTCCTTGAGACTTTAGTCGCTCACGGTGTCGGTGAAGAAAATCCCAATAAAAAAAGTTAAATGGACAGGCGTTTTTACCTGTTCGCTCCTTATATTTATAAACACAAGTTTGGCAATAATCACTCATTTTATTAATATAGTTAGCAGAAGCAGCATAAGGCTTTGATGCTAATACCCCACCATCTGCAAATAAACCCATACCAATCACATTTGTCTGCATTACCCAGTCATAAGCATCAATGAATACTGCGTGAAACCAGTTTTCAACTGCTTGTGGCTCAATTCCTGCAATCAATGCAAAATTACTCAAGACCATTAATCTTTGAATATGATGAGCATAGCCTGTACGTTGTACTTGGGTAATAATTTGGTGTAAACAATTCATTTTAGTTTCACCAGTCCAAAAAAACTCTGGTAATTTGTGGGTATGATTAAACCAATTGTGATTGGGGTAATCTGCATCTACAAAATGATAGATACCATACATATATTCTCGCCAGCCTAACACCTGACGAATAAATCCCTCTACACTATTTAATGGCAATTGCCGCGTCTTATAGGCTTCTTCAATGGCTTTAATAACTTCTAATGGTTGGAGTAAACCCAGATTTAAGTAAGGAGAAATTAAGGCGTGCCACATGGTTTCTTCTCCTTTGAGCATGGCATCTTGATAAGTGCCAAAATCACACAAGCGATGTTGAATAAACCAATCTAACACTTGTAGTGCTTGGTGGCGATTTACTCCCCAAGTAAACGGCTCTAAGTTGCCATAAGTGGGAATAGTTAGAGATTTAACTTTAGCAATAACATCACGGGTAATATCATCAGGTTGAAATGATTGTAATGGGGGTGTATTTAATTTTCCTTTGGGCGGTTGACGATTTTCTTTATCTAAATTCCACTTTCCTCCTATGGGTTGATCTTTCTCCAATAAAATTTGAAACCGCCGCCTTCCTTCTCTGTAGAAATCTTCCATGACAATGCGCTTACGGGGTGATGCCCAATTATTAAATTCTGCTCTACTCCACAAAAAATGATTATTAGGAATTAAACTGATTTGACAAGGAAGCTCTAAACTCTGCAACATCTGGCTAAATGGTCGGTCATTGGGCATCATTACCCGCAACTGAGTAATTCCATTTTCCTGGATCCATGCTTGCAGTGGTGTTTCAAAATCTTCGGCTATTTTATAAGTTACTATATATTTTAGCTGCTGTAACTCTTGGGCAAAATGTCGCATTGCTGACCAAACTAAAATCAGTTTTTGCCCATGATAAGGACGTGCTTGAATATGTTGTAGTGATTCGATAAAAATTACAGGTACATTTTTTAAATGAGAACAACTTTGTAATGCTGCTTGTTGCTCCCACAGCTGATCACCTAAGATCCAAATTCCAATAGTCATTATTTATGTTTGATTTATATTTTATTAAATTAATCAAGTTTCAATTTTAGGATTTTTGATTTTGTGACTTAAATCTGCCAACAATAAAGTTACGCTTACCTAGGTGCTTATTTTTGCGGCTAGTGACTCGCTCTCGCCACATTTTAAAGCTAGATTCTTTCATTTCTCGCCTCATCAGGTTAATTACTTCTTTTTCTGACAGGCCAAATTGAGTTTCAATGGCTTCAAAAGGTGTTCTATCTTCCCAGGCCATTTCTATGATGCGATCTATGGTGGCAGAGTCTAGTTCTGGTAATTTCATGTTTTTACAGGTTTATTTTAACTGATTCTACCATATATTTTTTCAGGATGTTAATTGTGAAAACTGTGATTAACTTGATTTTACTCAACTCTCAGGATAGATTTATTCATGCCCTATTTAAATTATGCTGATCATATCCTAAAAAAAAGTATATTAATATACTAATTATCAAGCCTTGTGGATTGATACGGAAGTGGCTGATTATAAAACTCTTCATCCTAAATTGTCGCTGATTCAGGTATTGGATGATGTCACGGATATGACCTGCGATCGCGTTTATCTTTTGGATGTGCTGAATCAGCCTGACCTGGTAGGCGAGTTTATGGAACAAATTATGATCAATCCTAAATGTGAATTTAGATATTCCTGTAACACTGACTCAAAAAAGTAAAAAAGATTTGGGTCAAAATTTTCAACAATTGTCTGTAGATATTGACAAAACCACATCCTGGCGAATGTCTAGGAAAAAACCGGAAAATGATCATGTTCAGGGGTAAATTAACTTAATAGTCGAATTGGTCATCTAGGTTATGTTAAGCAAGAACATAAAAGCTCAATTTAGTTGTCTAGAATAATATTCACATGATAAATAGATAATTAAAGATAGTTGATGGAGAATAAGTATTCTCTCGTAGCTTGTGAGTAGGGCATACTGGTAAATATTCAGATATGAACTAAATTTAGTGCTAATTAGGGTAAGTTATGAAAGTGCAGTTATTTGAGCAAGACCAGGGGAAGGTTAAAAGAAGATTGACCATAGCTATGGTTACTATATTGACTGCAATCACTAGTATTTCTTGTAATCAGAATCAAGATGTATTGGTGACAGAAATAGGAATTAGCCCTCCCACTGGTGGGAAGGCGCAAACATCCCCAGCTGCTAGTTTCTATATTCAGGGGAAAAATCAACACGTTAGAGGTGATTTACAAGGGGCGATCGCTAGTTACGACCAAGGGATTGATGCCGATCCGGACTATAGTCAGGCTTATAAAAGCCGGGGTCTAGCCTATTTTGATGCGGGAGACAACCAAAGGGCGATCGCTGATTACAATCAAGTTATTAATCTTGCTCCTAATGATGCTGAAGCATACAATCATCGAGGGAATGCCCTGGCTTCTCTCGGAGATAACCAACGAGCCATCGCGGATTATAATGAGGCTATTCGCCTGTCTCCCGGCTATGCTGAAGCCTATAATAATCGGGGCAATGCCCGCGCCGCTTTAGGAGATAATAACGGAGCAGTGGAAGACCTTAATCAAGCTATTAACCTCAATCCTGGCTATGCTATTGCTTACAATAATCGCGGAAATGCCCGCGCTGCTCTAGGAGATAGACAGGGGGCGATCGCTGATTATAATCAAGCTATTCGTCTTAATGCTAATTTTGGACCTGCTTACAACAACCGAGGAAATACCCGTGCTGCTGAGGGAGATAAGCAAGGGGCGCTGCAAGATTTGCAACAAGCCGCAGCTATTTTTCAACGCCAAAATAGCAATGATTTATATCAACAAGTGATGAAGAATATTAGAGAGATTGGGCAATAAAGGCGCTACACTGGGAATTTTAGATTTTGGATTTCAACTTGTGTCTAAGCGTCCTATCTATTTACCGAGTAAAAATTCAAATTCCGCTTGTAAGGATGTTATGTCAGCCAGCCTGGCGATGAGTATATTCTCATTTCCCGCATCTATTAAACGCACTTTCCAATAACGAATACTCTCGGCATTGTTGAGCCAGAACTGCACTACAGTATTTTGGACTTGTTCAATGTTCCAACCCCTTATAACTGGCAAGGGTTCCACAGATTCTAATAAGGCATCTAATGTACATTTATGAGTAGCTAGATACTCCACCCTCTTTTTCTTGGGTTGGTTGATAGTCTGTTGTTGATGATTAAAAAACTGCCAAGCAGGAGATACCCCTACAAGATCAAAGCTGTATTTCATTCTCTTCCTCCTAGTGATTAATTAGTATTCTGCTCATACTAAATTGTTCCCAAAACACCATCTTCAGCTATCTACAAAACATATTTACTTTGCCTATGTTCTGGCAATATTTTTTGTGGATGAAATTAGCACTCTCATCTGTTGAGTGCTATAATTGTCTTGGCTATTTCTATTTATTATAATAAAAAAAATTGCTCATCATTATCAGAGGTAAGTGGTATTTTACATATTTTGTTAACAAATGCCAGGGGTGAATTAGCCGCTTTAACCGCTGCGGGTTTGTGGGCTGTCGCTTCGGTGGTGTATGGCATTGTGGGACAGCATATTCCGCCCCTGAAACTAAATTTGCTCAAGGGGATGGTGGCGATCGCACTGCTGATTTTGACTATCCTACTAACTGGGGTATCTTTGCCCACTTCCGCCCCCATGCCTATTTTTTTGCTGTGCTTGAGTGGGGTGATAGGTATTAGTTGGGGTGATACTGCTTTTTTGGCGGGGATTAATTACTTAGGCGCACGTCGAGTTTTACTTATAGGCACTCTTGCCCCAGCCATAACTGCGATGGCGGGTATGATTTGGCTAGGGGAAACTTTAAACATCAGAGCTTGGTGTGGAATTTTAGTTACTGTTTTGGGAGTTGCTTGGGTAATCACAGAACGGTCTCCCACTACCAGGGATGATTCACCCTCTCACCTATGGCGAGGAGGCTTATGGGCTTTATCAGCCACTATTGCCAATGCCATTAGTATCATTATTTCTCGCCTAGCATTTACTACTGGAACCATCACATCTCTATGGGCTGCTTTATTGCGCTTGGGTGCTGCTGAATTGGCTCTTTTAGCCTGGATGTGGTTATCCCACCGAGAGGCGCAAGCGTTATCCTTTTCCTATAGGCAATCTTGGCGGGTAATTTTTGCCACTTGCTTTGCGGCTTTTTGTGGTACTTATTTGGGCATTTGGCTACAACAAACAGCAATTAAATTCACATCTGCGGGAATTGCCTCAACTTTGTTGCAGACTAGCCCACTATTTGTGATTCCCATTACTATCTGTATTGGTGAAAAAGTTAGTTGGCGAGCTGTGGTTGGTGTAATTATTGCCATCATCGGCATTGCGTTATTATTTTTTTCCTAAATCATGACCAGGGCTAAAAACCCATAAGATGCCAACTCAATTAGTATAATGTTAGTCAAGGTGAGTAGGGGAGCTTTGACACTCCCAAGACAATATGATTTAATGAATCATATCGTAATAGTGCCAGATGTGAGAGCAGTAATACTGCTTCAGTAAATACTTTCAATTAAATTCAATGAGACTAACAATCAAGTCTATTGCCAATCTTAAGATTAAGAGCTTGCTCTTAACTCTGTTCCTATGGGGTTTTATGTGGGAAACTGCTCAAGCTCAATCCGTACCTCCTATCCCATTTCCTGCGGTTCCTCCTATCCCATTTCCTACATTTCCTACACCATTTCAGATGCCAATTCAATTTCAGGTGCGAGGTAACACTAATAATACCAGCCCTAGCGTTGTCTCTGCTATTAAACAAGGAAATAATGCAAATCAAATACAGACACGTACAGGGAACTTCAGCGTTAATATTCCCGCAGCAGATGGGGTAACAAACACTACTGTATCTAGTATCAATGTTGTTGTACCTTCTACTAATACTGTTAACCCTGGGAAGGTATACTTTGATGTGATTACTTCTGGTTCCGGGGTCAACAGTGTTCAACTGTCGTTTCCGTCACCATTAGATTAATTTTTTAACAAATACAGTAAATTTCCACATAGTGAGTTAGGGGTGTGGTGTTTAAGCTTAGGTGCTTGTTCTCTCCTGCTCCAACTGCCTTGGGTACTGAGGAAGACAAGGACTGCCCCAACACACCTGCCCAGCAGGCATATCAGTAAATACACTGCTACGAGCGCCAATGACGGTGTTAGAACCAATTTCTACTCCAATGCCAACAAAACAATCTGCTGCTACCCAAGCCCCATTACCAATGGTAATTTTTCCCGTTTTCAACCCAAAGGCGGGATCATGAAAGTCATGGCTACCAGTACACAAATAACTTTTTTGGGAAATGACGCAGTGTGTACCAATATAAATTTCATCTAAACTGTATAAAACTACATCATCACCAATCCAACTGTAGTCGCCAATGGTGATTTTCCATGGGTAGGTGAAACGGGCAGTAGGTCGAATTAATACATTTTTGCCAATTTGAGCGCCAAACAGTCGGAGTATAGTACAACGCCAACCATTACAAAAATGAGGCGTGAGGGGAAAAGCGATCGCCTGTACAAACCACCATAGAAAAATATACCAACCAGGTCGCCCTCGATTAAACCAGGATTGGTCATATCTACGTAAGTCTATGAAAGGTTGATTATTGGTCATTGGTCATTGGTCATTGTTTTTTATTATTAACGGATAGTAAGCCTTGAATTGCAGCTTTTAAGTAACCTATTTGTCCATAAGCATACACAAGTTTGTCAAAACGTTCAGCTGGATCGGAAAAATATTTTAGTGCTTTGTATAGTCCCCGGAAAAATCGCTCACTACCCCTTTGTAGTTGACGAATATCGGCTTGACCGGCCAGTTGTTCACGATAACATTCACTGATACCTTGCCACCAACCACGATTTAAGAACCAGGAGGGTTTGAGACGTTCTGGCGCAACATTGTGAGCAACTAAGGCTTGGGGAAGGTATGCCACTTGCCAACCACGTTGAAGGGCAAATTCTGTCATTTGCAGTTCTTCGTTAGATAATAAATTTTTTCCCACTCGACCGAGATGAGGATCAAAACCACCGACTTCTTCTAGAAAACTGCGACGTAAGGAGTAATTCAGTCCTCTGGGGGTTAAACCTGGCTGTTGAATATAAATCATGGTGTCGCCTAAATCGTATGCTCCTAAATTGCTAGTTAGTCCAGGAGATAGCCAGGGTGGTGGTTGGGTGTTTCGAGGCCACAACAGGGTAACTTTACCGCCTGCGATGGCTAATTTGGGGTTATTTTCATAGGCAGTATACAGGACTTGCAGCCAAGAAGTGCTGGCTAAGGCATCGTCATCTAAATAAGCTAGAATTTCCCCAGTAGCGACTTTAGCTCCAGTATTGCGGGCTACAGATAGACCAATGGTGGGTTCAAAGATATATTTAAGACAGGGATGGCTGAGTCTTTGTTCTACAACTTCACGGGTGCGATCGCTAGAATTATTATCTACCACCACAACTTCAAAGTCACCCGGAAAATCCTGGCTTAATAAACTATCAATGGCAGCACCTAAGTAGATATCTCGATTGTGAGTGCAAATGATGGCAGAGATTTGGTGATCTGGCATGAGATAAATTTAAAATTTATGAACTTGTTAGTTGTCAGTTTAATTGAGACACAGCCTCATTTGTGGTCAACTTCTGCCAAATCTTTTTTTGGTTGTATTTATGTTTGTTGAATGTGGCTGTGTAAATTTACCAGATGTTCTGCCAATTGACTCAGGCGAGTTTCTAAATACTGTTTGCGTCCTAAGAGTTGGCGTAATTTTTGGTAACGAGCAATAGCCATACTGACTATCGGTAATTGATCTGGTGGGCAAGGACGTGACCAGACTTGACCCGAGGTATCCACACCACAGAGACGATAATCAGTAATTCCTGATGGATGAGATACCTTTTCATTGTCCATGATTTGGTCAACTTCCCCATGGCGGAGTGTGGCTGTTTTTCCCTGTTCTGGTTCTTTCATGTTGGATTCTAACCAGCCATTCACAATGGGACCTTCTAAGTAAATATCTTGAATTTGCTGTATGATTGTCTGTAATTCTGTTTGCCAACTGGCGATATGTTGTTGAATTTCTTGTAATATATTCATGGCTAATGCTGGATTAGCTCCATGGCGATGGCTACTGAAGGTGGGATGCTTGAATTTGGGTAGGGTGGGTGTTTTGCCACCAGTCTCTTGTGCTGGAAAGGTTGGCACAGAATTATGCTGAGGGGAATGCTTCTGTGGGGACTCTGTGTCTAATTGGTTGGTATGTTGTTCAGAGGAGGTATCCTGAGTTGCCCCTACGCTAATTCTAAAGGAGAAAGACGACTTCAAAGAATCACTGGTGGGGGCAGTGCTACGATGTCCTAAATCATGTAAAGTCGCTTCAATACGTTTTAAGCCCGTTTTCATAAAAGTATCCTAAAATGTAGTATTCAAAGGGTGTGTTTTTGGGTCGATTCCTTTGGTAAATTCTGGCATAAAAACAATCGATGTTATGTAAGGATATAGTTTTGGGCAAGGTAATTTTAGTGACTGGTCCAGCCAGGTCTGGTAAAAGCGAATGGGCGGAAACTCTGGCGGTAGAGTCCGGAAAAACTGTTGTTTACGTGGCTACAGCTAGAGAAAACCCAGGGGATGCTGAATGGCATCAACGTATTCAACAACATCAAAAACGTCGTCCTGGCGATTGGGTGACGCTTTTAGTACCTGTGGAATTATCCGCTACTCTGGCGGAAGCCAAGCCAAGTACCTGCCTGTTAGTTGATTCTTTAGGTACTTGGGTGGCTAATCTTTTAGAAGAAGATGAAGATACCTGGCAAAATATTTTGGCGGGGTTATTAGCAACAATACAGTTAGTAAATGCTGATATAATATTTGTAGCTGAGGAAACAGGGTGGGGTGTCGTTCCGGCTTTTCCTTTGGGTCGGCTATTCCGCGATCGCTTGGGTTCTGTAGTCCGCCAGTTAGGTGGTATTTGTGAACCTGTTTATTTAGTTACAGGCGGTCATGTTCTCAATCTCAGCGTTATTGCTAGACCATTACCAGCACCAAAATTTTAATTTAAAATTAAGCATTCCCCGCCGAAAAATACTCTGGCAAAATTTAAAATTGTGGTATGGCAACCAAAGAAGAAGTAAAAATGTATCTTGCCTACTGGTTTCAGTTGGGTAAGAAGGTGATAACGAGCAATGGTCGGGCAACCTTTTTGCCTCAACCAGTGCTGAGGGGTGGTGGATATAGTGCAGAATTTGAGGAATGCTGGCAAAAAATTCTCTCCCAGGCAACAGGTGACTGTTATTTAGAGGGTACTTATGAAACTATTAGTGAGCTACTAACCCCTGCTTGGGAGGTATTGCCTTGTGGTCGTTGTCAGATGCCAGTATCCGTGCGAAGCATAGGAATGCCTGCTTTGTTATGTCCTTGTAATGATTTACCGGACTGGCCTAATACTGAACTACCAGCCCCCCGTAGTCCTATTAATACCCAAGAACAATTGATGGTAATTCGCCGTCGGCTTCAAGGTGATAAGTAGGTGGGTGTAATTTTTTGGCGTTGAGCTTCGTATAAGATCAACGCAGCTGCGATCGCCAGATTCAAAGATTCTACTCCTGGATTTAGGGGTATTTTGACTTGCTGATCTGCCATGGTGGTTAAATCTGGGGATAAACCAGCACCTTCATTGCCGAGTAAAATTAAAGTAGGTTTTCGCCAGTCTACATCCCAATAAGTTAAATTGGCGGTGGGTAAGGTTGCTACTACTTGCATTCCTGCTTGCTGGCTTTGCTGTATTGTGGCTTTTAAATTTTCACTCACTGCCATTGCTACACTAAACCACTGTCCAGCAGAAGCACGTATCACTTTCGGGCTATCTAAATCTACACTATCTTGACTCAGCCATAACCCGGTAGCCCCACTAGCGGCAACAGTGCGAATTATCGTGCCTAAGTTACCAGGATCTTGGACAGTTTCTAGGGCTAAGACTAAACCGCTAAAGGGGACTTGGTTTTGATTAATTACCCGTTTGGCTGTGGCAATCACACCGTCTGGGTGGACTGTGGTGGCAATGGATGCTAAAACCTCTTGACTAACAATTTCTACTCTTTGGCTGTGGTTACAAGCTTTTTCCCACAGTACCGGGTGGGCGCTTTGCCATTCTGGGGTGCAACACACTGTGACTAGTGGATAATTGACTACACAGGCTTCCTGTAGTAGGTGTGTTCCTTCCAGTAGGCATAGTTGCTGCTTCTGCCGCTCCTTGGTGGAGTGCAGCTTGCGGATTTGTTTAACTAAAGGGTTTTGTAGACTGGTTAGCACCATTGATGGTTTTGGACGAGTCCAAATTTAGGATGCGGAACCCGGGACTTGAACCCGGAAGCCTTGCGGCACTAGAACCTGAATCTAGCGCGTCTGCCAATTCCGCCAGTTCCGCTAATTGACAACTTCTCATTGTTACCTAAATCTATATCTTTGTCAAGTGCGATCGCCAAGAGATTCTGTGATCTGTCTTGGCTAGGCTGCCGACCCCAATTGGACCCCAATTGGACCCCAATTGTTAAATATTTATAAAGGTTGCTAGAGCTTGTTTACAGGCTTTACATATTTAAAGCATAATTTCGGGATACAAGATGTCAGACAAAATGTAGACAAATCAAATCTTTGCTGTAGAATCAAAGCTAACTTAAAGTAATTGAAAATCACGTATTTTTTGGGGAGGTAGGCTTATTAATCCTTCTAGCAGCTTACCAGATGCCAAGTTTTCCCCTGACGCGGACTCCTCAGTCTTGCAAATATGGGGCGGGCATCCTTTGCGGGGTCATGTCAAAGTTAGTGGGGCAAAAAATTCCGCACTGGTGATCATGGCTGGTTCTTTGCTGTGTTCAGGTGATTGTCGTATCCGCAACGTTCCGTTATTGGTGGATGTGGACCGAATGAGTCAGGTGTTATCAGCTTTAGGTGTCCGTATCACCAGACAAGGCGATGTTTTAGATATTAACGCTGGGGAAATTACCACATCAAAGGCTCCCTACGAACTAGTCACCCAACTGCGGGCAAGTTTTTTTGCCATTGGGGCAATCTTGGCCAGGCTAGGAGTGGCACAAATGCCGTTACCAGGTGGTTGTGCTATTGGAGCTAGGCCAGTTGATTTGCACGTGCGAGGATTACAAGCCATGGGTGCGGAAGTGCAAATTGAACATGGCATTTGTAATGCTTATGTTCCAGGTAGTCGCCGCAAATTACAAGGTGCGAAAATTTACTTGGATAGTCCCAGTGTGGGAGCAACGGAAACTTTAATGATGGCCGCGACTCTCGCAGATGGCGAAACTATGATAGAGAATGCGGCAAGAGAACCAGAAGTGGTTGATTTGGCTAATTTCTGTAATGCGATGGGGGCTAAGATTCAGGGGGCTGGCAGTAGTCAGATTACAATTGTTGGTGTGACTAAATTACATTCTGTTGACTACACTATTATCCCCGATCGCATTGAAGCGGGAACATTTTTAGTTGCTGGAGCCATTACTCGTTCGGAAATTAGTATGTCCCCAGTGTGTCCCAATCACTTAATTCCAGTCATTGCTAAACTGCAAGAAATTGGTTTAACAATCATTGAGGATGCGCCGGACTGTTTACGTATTCTGCCAGCAGAAATTATCAAAGCTACGGATATTGAAACCTTACCTCATCCTGGTTTTCCTACGGATATGCAAGCTCCGTTTATGTCTTTGTTGAGTGTGGTAGAGGGTGACAGCCTGATTAATGAATCTGTGTTTGAAAATCGCCTGCGTCATGCTTCTGAGTTAAATCGCTTGGGAGCAGATATTCGCGTTAAAGGCAATACTGCTTTTGTGCGGGGAGTACCGACATTATCGGGCGCACCAGTAATAGGGACAGATTTACGAGCATCGGCCGCGTTGGTTTTAGCAGGACTGGCAGCTAAAGGACTAACGACATTTCAAGGATTACACCATCTTGATCGGGGCTATGATCGCATTGATCAGAAATTACAGCAACTAGGAGCTAAAATTCAGCGCGATTAATCAATTTTGGATTTTGGATTTGCGATAGGCAAGTTTTAGTTCCGGTTCCATTCAAAAAATTATGGGTGTGAGGCTTGTTTAGGTACTATGGTTATACTAGGTATAGGGGCTGTTGATATTTTGTTTTTCCAGCTTGCTAGATCATGTCTTTGTTAAAAACTCCGCTCATCGGTTTGAAAGCTGACTCATTTCGTCATCCATTAGACCTACAAGCCACCACATCTCTCAAACAGATCCCAGGTCTGGGTATGATGGTGCGAAATTGGCTGGGCCCAATGGCAGAACAGGTTTTTTATGTGGAAAATATTGCTTCCAGTGTCCTGGTGGGTGAAAAACAATTGCCAGATTTATACAATTTATTGTTAGAAGCCTGCAAAATTCTGGATATAGAGCCTCCTCAGCTATATATACGCCAACATCCTGCTCCTAATGCCTATACCTTTGCTATGCGAGGTAAGCAACCCTTTATTGTGTTGCACACCTCTTTGGTGGATATGCTTACACCAGAGGAAATACAGGCAGTGATTGCCCATGAGTTGGGGCATCTCAAGTGTGATCACAGTGTTTATCTGACACCAGTAAACTTATTGGTATTAGCGGCAGCAGTTGTGCCGAATGTGGGGGCTTTTCTGGCTCAAGCTATACAAGCCCAGTTATTAGAATGGGTACGCTGTGCTGAGTTTACCTGCGATCGCGCCGCTTTGTTAGCAACCCAAGACCCTAAAGTGGTGATGTCGGTACTAATGAAGTTAGCGGGTGGTTCACCTACTTTAGCCCGACAACTCAACTTAGATGCTTTTGTCGCCCAAGCTCGTGCTTACGATGAAATCAGTAAAACCCAATTGGGTGAAATGGTCAAAGAAGCCCGCACGGCTCAATTAACTCATCCTGTCCCAGTCCTCAGAGCTAGAGAAATTGACCGTTGGGCTAGCAGCAAAGAATATCAATCTTTATTACAAACTGGTGGGGTACAGTCAAAAGATGAAACTGCATCCCTGGGTCACTGGCGCAATTGGTGAAGTTGGTAGTTTAGTAATGTGGGTTAAGTGCTGCCTTTTCACATACTCACCGACCTAGAAGGTCGGTGATTCTTCACGGTTCACTGCAACTTGCTACGGAAGTAGTCTGACAGTCGCGCTCCGTCCGTTTAAAGTCTTGCCGATGCCCGATACTTTTATGTTACGACACACTAAAAAGCAGTCCTAACAGGACTAGCTTCTAATCCCATTCTGTTGGTTAAGCATACCATTCCCGACTTGCTACCTGTAAAATCAAATAGCCAAACAAAATTTTTCAATCTACTTGTTAAAATTCACTAAATAGGTTATATTGATATAGTGACACCCAAGGGCGGGTGGCGAAACTGGTAGACGCACCACACTCAAAATGTGGCGACCTTGCGGTCATAGGAGTTCGATTCTCCTCCTGCCCATAAGACTTTCAAGCATTATCAGGCATAGCCATAAAACCCTATAACCTGAGTTTATACCATTTTTATAAAAAATCAACATACTACGTAAAGTAATTTTGTGTAATACGTACATAAGTACTATAACAAGTTGATATAAATATGGGATAATAATATTAGAGGCTAGAACCCTTACTGTATAACAGTTACAGCGTTTTATAGGGAGGGTCAAACCTT
>NZ_JANQDH010000014.1 GCF_029891735.1 Chrysosporum bergii ANA360D | reverse complement strand
AACAAACTCTCAGCAATGCTAACCCAAGCTAAAAAGACCGAAGAAAGAAAATGGCTATCTGATGTTTCTTCAGTGCCATTACAACAGTCTCTTAGGTATTTAGATACTGCTTACAAAAACTTTTTCAATTCCCTTAAAGGCAAGAGAAAAGGTAAAAAGCTTGGGATACCTAGATTTAAAAAGAAAACCAACTCACAATCAGCAGAGTTTACTAAGCAGGGGTTTTCGATAAAAAATGGAGTAGTCTACCTAGCCAAAATTGGGGATATCAAACCCATTTGGTCAAGAGACCTACCATCTGAACCTAGCTCAGTTACAGTGATTAAGGATGGCGCTAACCGTTATTTTCTGAGCTTCGTTGTAGAAGTTGAACCCAATATTACTGTTGCCAAAAACCAAAGCATAGGTATTGATTTGGGACTAAAGACTTTTGCTGCAATGAGCAATGGAGAAAAAGTTTTAAGCCCTAGCTACTCAAAATATGACCGCAAGATTCGTAAGTGGCAGCGAAAATTAGCGCGTCAACAAAAAGATTCAAAAAGAAGAAACAAGACTGGCATAAAGATAGCTAAATTACACAACCGTATTTCTGATACCAGGAAAGATTTTTTACATAAGCTATCAACCAAAATAGTTAAGGATAACCAAGTAATTGTTTTGGAAGACTTGAAGGTGTCAGGAATGCTCAAAAATCCTAGACTATCTAGGGCGATTAGCCTGCAAGGGTGGCGGCAATTCAGAACTTTTTGTGAGGGTAAATCTGAGAAACTTAAAAGGGATTTCCGAGTAATTGACAGATGGGAACCTACTAGCCAGATTTGCTGTGGCTGTGGGTATCGTTGGGGCAAGATTGATTTGTCTATTCGCTCGGTGTTGTGTTTAAATTGCCACACTCTTGCAGACAGATATGAGAATGCTGCTCAGAATATAAAAATGGTCGGCATGGGGCATCGGCACGACCTAAAATGGACAGAGAGTGACTGTAAGACTGTTTCGACAGCGATTTACTGTGAACTGTCAAGAATCACCGACCTTCAAGGTCGGTGAGTATGTCAAGTAGCTATCTTTGGCTTAATTTGGGATGTGCTTTATGATTATCTGCAAAAATTTCGTTGGGATCGAGACTGGCCAGCTGCTTATCAACTAGGGGCTGGTATTTGGGAATTGGGGTTTATTTTCTGTGGGGTGAAACTTTTTCGCTTCCTACCAATCCCCATACCAAGTATTGAACTATCGTTAGGAGCTTTTTTACTACACTATGGCTGTGTCTGGCTAGCAGTTTTTATTGCTTCACAAAGTTTAATGCGAATTATCTTTCCCCGGTGGCGTTTCCGGGGTGGACAGTGGTTATAGAAGTTTTTTTCCCTATATGATTAAGCAATTTTGGCAATGTACCCAAGGGCTGTTAGGCTTGTATGCAGTAACTTTTCTGCAAACCGGCAGTAGTTTTGCTGCACCCGTAGCCAGATTAGATAACTGGCGCTTTTACCCAGAAGCTGTAGAACTAGAAATCAACCTCTCAGCTAGTACAACTCCCAAATATTTCTACCTAGCGGAACCGCCTCGTTTGGTTGTGGATTTACCAAATACTAAGTTAGGTTACGTTTCCACCATACAAAATTATTGGGGAGCAGTTAAGAGAATTCGTGTGTCCCAATTACATGAAAATGTCACTCGAATTGTTCTGGATTTAGCTTCCGCAAATTCTGTAGATCCTCGCCGAATACAGCTGCAACCCAATTCACCACAAAACCCCACGCGCTGGGTATTACGTCCTACCATTACTAATTATACTCCCTCTCCACCACCAGTAAATTTACAGTCCTTACCCAACCTATCCCCAAGTTTATATCCTGTAACTCCTAACCCAAGACAACCCTTTGTTACAGTACCTCCCCTACAGCCCCGCAACTCGTCTCAATTACCCCCTTCTACTCTTCCCCCCGCGAGTTTTCCTGCTAGAACAAATCCTAATCCTTCAGTTCCCATAATCCCTAACTATCAACCCAGTGTACCTAACATACAAGTGATTGAGTTTGGTCAACCCCTCCCAAACCCAATTACTAAATACCCTTTAAATTAAAACCTATCTGTTTCTTGCGGTTGTGTCACTGCTCCTGGTTGGGATGTGAAGAAGTTTTGCGCCGCCTGATTTTGATAAATACACCTAATATCAGGGTTTTCCCCATCTAAGTTACCTGTAAAACCGAAAGTATTTAAACGGTTTCTACATTCCCGCACCTGGTTAGATGTCACGAGCTTACGTTGTTCTAAAATTGCCCAGTTATTTTGGCGGAGAACGCACCCAGGACGCATACTCGGTTGAGCAACATAGACATTAAAGGGGTTGAGAGTGACAAACAGTCTCGCGTCCATCACCATTGCACTAGCACCAAACTGCACGCAAATTTCCGGGTTTGGGGCTTTAGTATCTATGAACTCGCGAGAAGCCACATTGGATGGACTTAAAGTAGTTGTTGAACTAAAAGCAATACCAATTCCAATACCTAACACCAGCACCCCTGCCAAAATAGCGATAGTAGAAATGTTGAACAGGGGAGATTGAAAAGCAGAAGGTTTAGGAGTGGTAGCTGGTCTAGTTGTAGATTTACGTCTCATGTTCGCTTTTGTCACCTCCAAGCCTGAGAAAATAGCGAGTTAACTAAACTGCTGTTGCTTTGACGGTATCCTGTGGGCGTTGGCACTTCCCCCCAGTGTGAGAAGTAGCCATTGCCATACTAATTACACAGCTTGATAGCTGGCAGAATATGTATCTTTGAGAGGTCGCCAACGGAAAGCCCGATCGCCTCCTCTCTCAACTACTACTTTGACTCGTGGTTCCCAGGTGGGCATAGTTGCTAAAAACTCAACTTCCTGATCAGAAAGAATATGCCCTTCAATCATCCACAATACCAATCCCTTTGATTTTGGTGGTAGCTTGTCTAGATTGTAGGTAACAAGAGGTGGAACATAGTATACATAACCAACTGCTGCACCACTACCACTGCTTTTTTTACCCAGGTGAGGGGGTCTAACTCCATGAACTCCTGTCAGATAAGCGGCCACGTCGCCTAGTCCCCTAGCAGTAATATGAAGATTAGCATAGCCAGCTGCACGCAGTCGGCGGCGATATCGACCTTCAAACCCCCCCTCCAGAGGTACGTAAACACCAAGGGAACCATATTTTTCCAGATCGCGGATAAAACCGTTGCCAGTGGTAATCAGTGCCATAATTTCTCTTTTGTCCTATCCCACTTAGATATCTCTATTATTCACCCTGAACTAAGATTAAGTTAAATTTTCCGTACAAGAAAGGCCACTTGATCACCCGCCAAAAAATATCTCAAATATTTCTGGACAAAATTAAATAGATGGTTTATCATATTAGATTGTGGCCTATATAATAAAAACAATAAAAACTAAGTTATCACTCCTCTGTAGTTTTGTAATGGTGTAGCATCCAAAGCCGATTATTGAAAAAAGCAAAAAGCGCAAATTTGGCGCAAAGTGATCAGAGACTGATAAACTAGAAAAGTTCCAAAGGTCAACTCAAGTTGATGGCTATGTCAAAGCCCCTCAACGACTCTAAACTAAATTCACTCCTTTAGGCTTGAGCAACTAAGCAAAATCTTAAACTATAAACCTTAAACTATAGTTTATGCTTAAGGTTAGGGTGATGTGTTGAGTGAAGTAAAAACTGAGTAGCCATGTTCCTTTGATAGCATAGCATCAGTTTTATTTCAAGGATACTGAGTGGAAAAACCGCTTAAGTCCCACTACAGCACGGCAGTGATGGATGATGGAAGAAGGCCAGAAGCAGCACTGCCTCCGGAAAGTGCCTAAGTAAATGCTTGGATAAAAGCATTACTGCACGAGAGCTAAACAGCTAAACAGCATTGCTCTGATTCCAAAGGTTGTTTTCCCGTGGGGGAAAAGCTTATGGGTGTTCTGGTGAGTGAGTGAAAGTGAAGGATTCACCAAACAGTGGGACACGTTTATGGTGTGATGTGCTTTTTTTTATGGTACATCCTCCACTGACACTTGACACTTGTAAAAGTGTAAGGTCTGATTCCAAAACCAGCAAGTATATATAAGGAGAGTTTTCCCTGTGTCTGTAGGTATACTCGGCACCAAGTTGGGCATGACCCAAATATTCAATGAAGCAGGAGTATCCATTCCTGTAACCGTAATTCAGGCAGGTCCCTGCACAATTACCCAAATCAAAACCAAAGAAACCGATGGTTATAGCGCCATCCAAGTTGGTTATAGCGAAGTAAAACCCAAAGCCCTCAATAAACCACTGCTAGGACACCTGGCAAAATCATCCGCTCCAGCTTTGCGTCACTTAAACGAATATCACATTGACAACCCCAGTGATTACGCATTAGGTCAGCAACTAAAAGCCGATCTATTCACCCAAGGTCAAGTAGTAGACGTAAGTGGAACCAGTATAGGTCGCGGTTTTGCAGGCAACCAAAAACGTAACAACTTCGGTCGCGGTCCCATGTCCCATGGTTCTAAAAACCATAGAGAACCCGGTTCTATCGGCGCAGGTACTACCCCTGGTCGTGTTTATCCCGGTAAAAGAATGGCAGGACGGTTAGGAGGCAAGCGTACAACCATTCGCAAACTAACCATAGAGCGAATATACCCAGAACGCAACCTGCTATTAATCAAAGGAGCTATACCCGGGAAACCAGGGTCTTTGGTGAATATTCTGCCTACCAAAAAAGTTGGTAAATAAACCTTAAGCCACAATACGAAAAACAGAAAAATGGTAGAAAGCGTAATTAAAAACTGGCAAGGAGAACAGATAGGTAATACCACCTTTGAATTACGAATTGCCAAAGAATCAACTGCCACTCACATCGTCCATCGCGCCCTGGTCAGACAAATGACCAACTCTCGCCAAGGAACTGCCAGCACTAAAACACGTTCTGAGGTCAGGGGAGGGGGTCGCAAACCCTGGCGGCAAAAAGGAACCGGTCGCGCCCGTGCAGGTTCTATCCGTTCTCCTTTATGGCGTGGTGGTGGTGTGATATTTGGACCCAAACCCCGAGAATTTAACCTGAAATTAAACCGCAAAGAACGCCGTTTAGCCCTACGCACAGCTTTTATGAGTCGTGCTGAGGACTTAATTGTGGTGGAAGAATTCAACAATGAATTATCCCGCCCCAAAACCAAAGAATTGGTTTCGGCTTTAACTCGTTGGGGAGCAAACCCAGAAAATAAAACCTTGTTAATATTGTCATCCCTAGACAAAACCGACAACATATATCTCTCAGCCCGCAACGTAGAAAACTTAAAAATAATTGCAGCAGACCAACTAAACGTTTACGACCTCCTACACGCCGACAAAATTGTAGTCACAGCATCAGCCCTAACTAAAATTCAGGAGGTTTACAATGCCTAAAATCGAACCCCGCAACCTTCCCGACCTGATACGTCGCCCCATTGTGACTGAAAAAGCCACCATCTTGATGGAGCAAAACAAATACACTTTTGAGGTGACTCCCAAAGCCAGCAAACCCGAAATTAAAGCGGCAATAGAAGACCTGTTTCAAATCAAAATAGTCAAAATTAACACCATGAACCCACCCCGGAAAAAACGCCGAGTTGGTAAATTCATAGGATACAAGCCCCAATACAAGCGAGCTATAGTCACTGTAGCCCCTGGGGACGAAGAAAAAGTTAGACAAGTTTTATTCCCAGAGGTGTAAAAAAACATGGGTACTCGTTCTTACCGCCCCTATACCCCCAGCACAAGGCAAGTTACTGTTTCTGACTTTGCGGAAATTACTAAATCAAAGCCAGAAAAATCTCTAACAGAATATGTACACCGCGCTAAGGGTCGCAATAACCAAGGCCGCATTACTAGCCGCCGCCGGGGTGGGGGACATAAACAGCTTTACCGCATTATTGATTTTAAAAGAGATAAGCGTAACATCGTTGGTGAAGTAATAGCCGTAGAATATGACCCCAACCGTAACGCCCGCATTGCTCTAGTTCAATACGAGGACGGAGAAAAGCGTTACATCCTTCACCCCAATAAGTTACCAGTGGGGGCAAAAATCACCGCCGGTCCTAATTCCCCTTTTGAAGATGGTAACGCCCTACCACTGTTCAACATTCCCACCGGGACTAATGTCCACAACGTGGAACTAACTCCCGGTAAAGGAGGGCAAATAGTCCGAGCAGCTGGAGCTTATGCCCAAGTTATGGCGAAGGAAGGAAATTACGTTACTCTCAAGCTACCTTCGGGAGAATTCCGCATGATTCGCCGGGAATGTTACGCCACCATCGGACAAGTCGGTAATACTGAAGCCAGAAACCTCAGCGCCGGAAAGGCGGGACGTAATCGCTGGAAGGGTCGCCGCCCGAAGGTTAGGGGTAGTGTTATGAATCCGGTGGATCACCCCCACGGTGGTGGAGAGGGGAGAGCGCCCATAGGTAGATCGGGTCCGGTCACACCTTGGGGTAAACCTACTCTGGGTGCTAAAACACGCAAACCCAAAAAAGCTAGCAGTAAGTTAATTGTCCGTCGTCGCCGCAAGTCCTCAAAACGGGGACGTGGTGGCCGTCAGTCTTAGCAATTTTTGAGCTTAAATTCTTTCTGTTCTTTAAACTAACCGCCAAAATCTAATCATGGGTCGTTCTCTCAAAAAAGGTCCTTTCGTTGCTGACCACTTGTTGAGCAAAATTGAAAAGCTCAACGCTAAAAACGAAAAACAAGTCATCAAAACCTGGTCACGAGCATCAACAATTCTCCCAGTAATGATTGGTCACACTATCGCTGTACATAACGGAAAACAACACGTCCCTGTATTTGTCAACGAACAAATGGTGGGACACAAACTAGGAGAATTCGCGCCTACCCGTACCTACAGGGGTCATGGCAAAACTGATAAAAAAGCAGGGAGATAGTTTGTATGGCTATAGATACCACGGAAGTAAAAGCGATCGCCCGTTATATTCGTATGTCCCCTTTGAAAGTGCGTCGTGTCTTAGACCAAATTAGGGGGCGTTCTTACCGAGAAGCACTAATCATACTGGAGTTCATGCCTTATCGAGCCTGCGAACCTGTATTAAAACTACTCAGAAGCGCAGCAGCTAACGCTGAACACAATGTTGGTTTAGACCGGACAAAACTAGTTATTACCCAAGCATACGCTAACCAAGGACCAGTACTGAAACGGTTTCAACCACGAGCGCAAGGACGGGCATACCAAATTCGTAAACCTACTTGTCACATTACTCTGGCTGTGGCAGTTGATGAGGCAAGAAAATAAACATTCAAAAAACATTCAAAAATTACTTAAACAAAAGAGGAAACTATCGTGGGACAAAAGATTCATCCCGTCGGTTTTCGCCTGGGGATTACTAGAGAACATCAATCCCAGTGGTTTGCACCGCCAGACCGCTATCCAGGAATATTACAAGAAGACCACAAACTGCGTAACTACTTACAAGAAAAGCTGGGCAGACAAGCCCCAAATAATGCTGGTATTTCCCAAATCAAAATAGAGCGCAAGGCTGACCAAATTGATTTGGAATTACGCACAGCTAGACCGGGGGTAGTAGTAGGACGCGGAGGACAAGGTATAGAAACTCTGCGAACAGGACTACAACAACTCCTGGGTAGTAACCGCCAAATCCGCATTAATGTGGTGGAAATTCAAAAGGTTGATGCAGATGCAGCTCTGATTGGGGAGTACATTGCCCAACAGTTGGAAAGACGTGTATCTTTTCGCAGAGTGGTACGTCAAGCTATACAACGCGCCCAACGGGCGGGAATTTTAGGGATAAAAATTCAAGTTAGTGGAAGACTCAATGGAGCGGAAATTGCTCGCACTGAGTGGACTCGTGAGGGAAGGGTTCCCCTACATACTCTCCGAGCAGATATAGACTACAACTACTGCACGGCTAAAACTATCTACGGCATTCTGGGTATTAAGGTGTGGGTATTTAAGGGGGAAATTATCCCTGGACAAGAACAAACTCCACCACCCCCCAGCCCACGCGATCGCGAACCACGTCGCCGCCAACAACGTCGCCGTCAGCAATTTGAAGACCGTTCTAACGAAGAATAGTCATTAACCAACTAATCACTAATCATGTTAAGTCCTAAAAGAACTAAGTTCCGCAAACAACAGCGCGGAAGAATGCAAGGTCTAGCCCACCGTGGTAGCACCATCAATTTTGGTGACTTTGCTCTGCAAGCCCAAGAACCATCTTGGATCACTTCCCGACAAATAGAAGCTTCCCGCCGGGCTATGACACGTTACATTCGTCGGGGTGGGCAAATCTGGATTCGCATTTTCCCGGACAAACCTATTACTATGCGTCCAGCAGAAACCCGTATGGGTTCTGGTAAGGGTTCCCCAGAGTTTTGGGTGGCTGTGGTGAAACCGGGAAGAATTATGTTTGAAATTGCCGGTGTTTCTGAAGAAGTGGCTCGGGAAGCTATGCGCTTGGCTGCTAACAAACTGCCCATAAAAACTAAGTTTATTGTCCGTTCGCAAATAAAGGAGCAAGAGTAGATTATGGCTCTTCCTAAAATTTCAGAAGCTAGGGATTTAAGTGATGAGCAACTAGCTGAGGAAATTGTGGCAGTGAAAAAACGACTGTTTCAACTGCGGTTACAAAAAGCCACAAGACAGTTAGAAAAACCCCATCAATTTCGCCACGCCCGCCACCGCCTGGCTCAGTTACTGACTGTGGAAGGTGAACGTAAACGGGCCGCAAATAAAGAAAATTCAGCACCAGATGTGTAGGGAACTATGGCTATAAAAGAACGTGTTGGCTTGGTAGTCAGCGACAAGATGGAAAAAACTGTGGTGGTGGCGGTGGAAAACCGCGCCCCTCATCCTAAGTACGGCAAAATCTTGGTAAAAACCCAGCGTTACAAAGTTCACGATGAGGAAAATAAATGTAAAGTTGGCGATCGCGTACGGATTCAAGAAACTAGACCTTTGAGTAAAACCAAGCGCTGGCAGGTTAAAGATATTTTGACTACCAAAGCTTGAACGTAATATTAACTAGATAAAACTCCAAAAAGGAGGTTAATTGTGATTCAACCCCAAACTTATTTAACTGTGGCCGATAATAGCGGAGCTAAGAAAATTATGTGCATCCGAATATTAGGAGGCGGCAACAGACGTTATGGCTTCATTGGTGACAGAATTATCGCCGTGGTTAAAGATGCTTTACCCAATATGGCAGTAAAAAAATCTGATGTGATTGAAGCTGTGATAGTCCGCACTCGCCATAATATCCGCCGGGATAGTGGTATGAGTATTCGCTTTGACGACAACGCAGCTGTGATCATCAACAAAGACGGCAACCCCAAAGGAACAAGAGTTTTTGGACCGATAGCCAGAGAACTACGGGATAAAAACTTTACTAAAATTGTTTCCCTAGCTCCAGAGGTACTGTAATGGCTAACAAAAAACCAAAACCCAAAATATTCCATAAAATGCACGTCAAAACCGGTGACACTGTACAAGTAATTGCCGGTAAAGATAAGGGTAAAGTGGGGGAAGTAATGCGGGCATTACCAGAATTTAGTCAAGTCATAGTTCAAGGTGTCAACATCAAAACCAAACACATTAAACCCCAACAAGAAGGAGAATCTGGGCGCATATCCACTCAGGAATTTCCTATTCACAGTTCTAACGTGATGCTGTATTCCACTAAACAAAATGTGGCTAGTCGTGTTTGCTACACCTTCACCCCGGAAGGTAAAAAAGTGAGAATGCTGAAGAAAACCGGGGAAATTCTGGATAAATAACTGATCAATTTGTAAAAACCCTGACCAAGACCAGGGAAAAGGAGCATAATTTTTTATGGCAACCACGAGACTAAAAACCTTATACCAAGAAACCATCGTCCCCAAACTGATGAATCAGTTTCAATACAGCAACATTCATCAAGTACCCAAATTAGTAAAAATCACAGTTAACAGGGGTTTAGGGGAAGCGGCTCAAAATGCTAAGGCTTTGGAGGCTTCTGTTAAGGAAATTACTTTAATTACAGGGCAAAAACCTGTAGTGACTAGGGCTAAGAAGGCGATCGCAGGCTTTAAAATTCGTCAAGGTATGCCCGTAGGCATCATGGTCACTCTGCGGGGAGAGCGGATGTACGCTTTTTTGGATAGATTAGTCAGCTTATCACTACCCAGAATCAGAGACTTTCGCGGTATTAGTCCCAAAAGTTTTGACGGACGCGGTAACTACACTCTAGGTGTGAGAGAACAGTTAATCTTCCCCGAAGTAGAGTATGACAGTATCGACCAAATTCGGGGGATGGACATTTCCATCATCACTACAGCGCCAAACGACGAAGAGGGGCGCGCCCTACTCAAAGAAATAGGAATGCCTTTTCGCGATTAACATATTGTTCTAAAGAGGAAAAAATGGCGGCTAACGACACTGTAGCAGATATGCTTACGCGCATCCGCAACGCTAACCTAGCAAGGCATCAAACAACACAAGTACCAGCCACAAAAATGACCCGTAGTATCGCCAAGGTGCTACAAGAAGAAGGTTTCGTTGCTGATGTTGTAGAAGCTGGAGAGGGAGTAAAACGAAATCTAGTAATTTCACTAAAGTATAAAGGTAAAAATCGTCAACCTTTAATAACTACTTTAAAGCGAATCAGCAGACCAGGTTTACGGGTTTACTCTAATAGAAAAGATTTACCTAGGGTATTAGGAGGCATCGGCATAGCCATTATATCCACATCCCAAGGCATCATGACGGACAGGGAAGCCCGTCGTCAGCAACTCGGTGGTGAAGTGCTTTGCTATGTTTGGTAGTGATTGAAAATAAAGGACAAAAATCATGTCTCGGATAGGAAAACAACCCATTACCATCCCCGCTAAAGTGGCAGTGACCATAGATGGTAGTAAAGTTCTAGTCAAAGGACCAAAAGGAGAACTATCCCGCACCTTATCTAATAATGTGATTGTTTCCCAACAAGGAGAAATATTACAAGTAACCCGTCGTGATGATACCCGTGTATCCAGACAAATGCACGGATTAAGCCGCACATTAGTAGCCAACATGGTGCAGGGTGTGTCCCAAGGTTTTCAACGGCGGTTAGAAATCCAAGGCGTAGGTTACCGGGCACAGGTTCAAGGTCGTAATTTGGTCTTAAACATTGGTTATAGCCATCAAGTGCAAATTGTCCCACCGGACGGGGTTCAGTTTGCCGTAGAGAATAACACCAATGTCATTGTCAGTGGTTATGACAAAGAAATAGTAGGTAATATGGCTGCCAAAATACGTGCAGTTCGTCCCCCTGAACCTTATAAAGGTAAGGGTATTCGTTATGCAGGAGAAGTGGTGCGACGCAAAGCTGGTAAAACTGGTAAGGGTGGTAAGAAGTAGTTATGAAACTAACTCGCAGAGAATCAAAACAACGTCGCCATCGGCGTGTTCGGGGCAAGGTAAGCGGCAGTGGGGAACGTCCCAGGTTAGCAGTATTTCGGTCCAACGAGCATATTTACGCTCAAGTAATTGATGATACTAAGCACCATACCTTAGTGGCAGCTTCTACCGTTGAACCTGACTTAAGGTCTAGTTTGGCTACGGGAGCTAGTTGTGAAGCCTCAGCACAGGTTGGCAAGTTAATCGCTGCTCGTTCTTTGGAAAAGGGTATTACTAAGGTGGTATTCGACCGCGGCGGCAATTTATACCATGGTCGCATCCAAGCCTTAGCCGACGCAGCCAGGGAAGCAGGTTTAGATTTTTAAGAAAAGCAGAGAAATGGAGTGTGATTAATCATGGCCACCAATCGTCGTAAAGCCAACCGCACAAAAAAAGAAGAAACCAACTGGCAAGAGCGAGTAATTCAAATCCGCCGGGTCAGCAAAGTAGTCAAAGGAGGTAAAAAACTCAGCTTCCGAGCCATCGTCGTCGTAGGTAACGAACGTGGACAAGTGGGAGTTGGTGTAGGTAAAGCCTCCGATGTAATTGGGGCAGTAAAAAAAGGGGTAGCAGATGGTAAAAAACATCTTATCGACATCCCCATGACTAAATCTAATTCCATCCCCCACCCCATCGACGGTGTAGGAGGCGGTGCCAAAGTGATTATGCGCCCTGCCGCCCCCGGTACTGGTGTAATTGCTGGTGGTGCAGTACGGACTGTCCTGGAGTTGGCGGGAGTCCGTAACATTTTAGCGAAGCAGTTGGGTTCTAATAATCCTCTGAACAACGCTAGGGCTGCGGTGAATGCTTTATCTACTCTGCGTACTTTTGCTGAGGTGGCAGAGGATAGGGGTGTCCCTGTGGAAAGATTGTATGTTTAAGTTTGTTTGATTGGTAGAGGTATGACACATCATGAGACTCAACGACGTTAAACCCCAAAAAGGTTCAAAAAAACGCCGCCGCCGTGTAGCCAGAGGTATCTCTGCCGGTCAAGGCGCTAGTGCTGGTTTAGGGATGAGAGGTCAAAAATCTCGTTCTGGTAGCAGTACCAGACCCGGTTTTGAAGGTGGTCAACAACCATTATATCGGCGCTTACCTAAGCTCAAGGGCTTTCCCATGGTAAACCGAAAAGTTTACACTACGATTAATGTAGATAAGCTGGCTTCCCTTCCTGCTAATACAGAAGTAAATTTAACTTTTCTTCAAGAGGCAGGGATCATTACCTCTGCTAAAGGTCCATTGAAAATTTTGGGCAATGGCGAATTAAATGTATCCCTGAAGGTACAAGCAGCAGCTTTTACAGGACAAGCTCGTAGCAAAATTGAGGCTGCTGGTGGTAGTTGCGAAGTTTTATAAGTGAGCCGGAAAAGCGCACTTTGCATTTCTTATCGCTGCCAGCGCCTGGTTCACTATAGAGGTAGCATTCTATGATCAGTAGAGAAAAAACCCCAACGGCTCAAGAAACTTTTATGCAGATGGCGCAAGCTGCCGGACTCAGAGGTAGGCTGCTTGTTACTATCGGTATTTTAATTTTGGTTCGCCTCGGCATATTTTTGCCAGTACCAGGTCTGGATAGAGAGAGGTTTGCCGCAGCTATATCCGGGAACAACGCGGTCTTTGGTTTATTGGATATTTTTTCTGGACGTGGACTTTCCACGTTGGGAATTTTTGCCCTGGGTATCCTACCCTTTATCAATGCTTCCATTATTATCCAATTACTGACGGCGGCAATTCCATCTTTAGAAAATTTACAGAAAAATGAAGGCGAAGCGGGTCGCCGGAAAATTTCCCAAATCACACGCTACGTAACTGTAGGTTGGGCTGCGCTTCAAAGTGTGGCTTTTTCGGCGTTCTTCTTACAGCAGTTCGCTGTAAATCCAGGTTTGGCCTTTGTAGCTGAAACAGCGATCGCTCTCACTGCTGGTTCCATGTTTGTTATGTGGGCATCAGAACTAATTACAGAGCGCGGCATCGGAAATGGCGCTTCCTTGTTGATTTTTGTCAACATCGTAGCTTCTTTACCTAAAGCTTTAGGGGACACCATTGATTTAGTCCAAGTTGGCGGTAGAGAAATAGTTGGTCGGGTCATAGTTTTAGTGTTAGTTTTCTTGGCGACAATTGTTGGGATTGTTTTTGTTCAAGAAGGCATCCGTCGCATCCCGATTATTTCCGCTCGCCGCCAAGTGGGTCGCCGAGTATTGGCAGAGCAACGCAGCTATTTACCCCTGCGGCTTAATTCTGGCGGTGTAATGCCGATTATCTTTGCTACCGCAATTTTAAGCCTGCCACTATTGATTGCTAATTTTACTGGTAGTACAGAAGTAGCCAACATTGTCAACACCTATCTTAGTCCTGGTGGTTCTGGCGCTTGGGTTTACGCTCTGGTTTATTTAACATCAATTGTTTTCTTCAGTTACTTCTACTCCTCATTGATTGTTAACCCGGTGGATGTGGCACAAAACTTGAAGAAAATGGGATCTAGTGTTCCGGGGATTCGTCCAGGAAAAGCTACCAGTGAGTATCTGGAGCGTGTGATTAATCGCTTAACTTTTTTGGGTGCGATATTTTTGGGATTTGTTGCTATTATCCCCACCGCTGTTGAAAGTGCTTTAGGAGTACCAACCTTTAGGGGATTGGGTGCTACTTCTTTGCTCATTTTAGTGGGTGTGGCAATCGACACAGCGAAGCAAGTGCAAACTTATGTGATATCTCAGCGTTATGAAGGAATGGTGAAACAATAGTGACAGTGACGCGATTAATTTTCTTGGGACCACCTGGATCTGGTAAAGGAACTCAGGCTCAAATTTTGGCTGAAAAATTGAATATTCCCCATATTTCTACGGGGGAAATATTAAGACAAGCTATGAAAGAGCAAACTCCTTTGGGAATTAAAGCTCAAAGTTATGTAAATAGCGGCGATTTAGTCCCTGACCAGTTAGTACAGGAATTGGTAAAGGAGCGGATTGGTCAAACTGATGCTCAATCTGGTTGGATTCTGGATGGTTTCCCGCGCAAGGTCACACAAGCAGTTTTTCTGGAAAAGTTGCTGGTCGAAATTAATCAAGGTGACGAAAGGGTAATTAACCTGGATGCTCCAGATGATGTGGTAGTGGCGCGTTTATTAGATAGAGGACGAAAAGACGACACCGAAGAGGTAATTCGTCATCGTTTAGATGTTTACCGGGCTCAAACCGCACCATTGATTCACTACTACCGCGATCGCCAAAAACTGGTAACAGTCAACGGCGATCAGCCCCAAGAACAAGTCACCAAACAATTACAAACAATCATTACTTCATAGACCCAGGGGAGTAAAATTCTCACTTACTCCCCAACTCTTGACGCAGCTGAGGCCGTCCCTATCCCCGGGTCGAAGATGTAGACCAATTTTAGCTAAGATATATTAAGAAACTGTTGATATATTTTTCAAAATATGTTCTTTTGCAGATAAAATGCTGCAACTGAATAAAGAGGAGATTGTTGAATTGAGGAAAAAACAAATTGTCTAAGCAAGATTTAATTGAAATGGAAGGTACAGTGACTGAATCCCTCCCCAATGCCATGTTTCGCGTTGATTTGGACAATGGATTCAATGTCTTGGCACACATTTCTGGTAAGATTCGCCGTAATTACATCAAGATTCTACCAGGCGATCGCGTCAAGGTCGAGTTAACTCCCTATGATCTGACCAAAGGTAGAATCACCTATAGACTGCGGAAAAAATAGTTATATCTTGGAAATCTTACCATAAAATCATCTTTTTGGGTGATACCCAGTTAGTTAACTGAATTAATTTCCCTAAAAATGCTATAATTTACTATTTGGAGTCAATTTAAAAAGGCATGAAAGTTAGAGCCTCTGTCAAGAAAATCTGTGATAAATGTAACGTCATCCGTCGTCGTGGGCGGGTGATGGTGATTTGCGAGAATCCCAAACACAAACAACGCCAAGGCTAACACTCTGACAAATCAAAGAGTGAAATCACAGATAAAGCACGAACAAAAAATCCAAAAGCAATCAATCAGGCTTTTGTCAAAGTAATTGCAATAACCATAGGGAGAAATTAGTTGTGGCACGTATTTCCGGAGTAGACCTTCCACGCGATAAGCGCGTTGAAATTGGTCTCACTTACATCTACGGAATTGGACTCACAAGGTCAAGGGAAATTTTAGCCGTTACAGGCGTAAACCCAGATATCCGTGTTAAAGACTTAAGTGATGCTGATGTAGCCGCGCTACGGGCAGAAATCGAAAGTAACTATCAAGTTGAAGGTGACTTGCGGCGCTTAGAAGCCATGAGTATCAAGCGCTTGATTGATATTGGTTGTTACCGGGGTCGCCGTCACCGCATGGGCTTACCAGTCAGAGGTCAGAGAACTCGCACTAATGCTAGAACCCGTCGGGGTAGAAGGCAAACAGTGGCTGGGAAGAAAAAAGCTCCAGGCAAATAAACTTTCAACCCTGGCTAGTGTGCGCCTAGGTTCCGCCAGGGAAGGCAAACTTTACCTAAGATTAACTAGAAAAATATGGCAAGACAACCAACTAAAAAAGGCGGGAGCAAAAAGCAGAAACGCAATGTACCCAACGGCATGGCCTACATCCAGTCTACTTTCAACAATAGCATTGTCACCATTACTGATCAAAGGGGCGATGTGATCTCTTGGGCTAGTGCTGGTTCTAGCGGTTTTAAAGGAGCAAAAAAGGGAACCCCCTTTGCAGCGCAAACCGCAGCTGAAAGTGCCGCACGTCGCGCCATAGACCAAGGAATGCGCCAAGTTGAAGTTATGGTCAGCGGACCGGGAGCAGGTCGAGAAACCGCCATTCGAGCAATCCAAGGAGCAGGACTGGAAATTACCCTAATTCGGGATATCACCCCCATTCCTCACAACGGTTGCCGTCCACCCAAGCGCCGGCGAGTTTAAATGCCACCTAATTATTGGGCATTGGCTCCACACACTAATACTGATGGCTTGAGCAAGTAGAAGCAAGTCAGCTCTTCCCGTAGGGAGGGCTGCTTAAGTTCAAATCATCACCAATGATTTTCCCTCAAGAGGGTGATCAAACAATTTCAACTGCTTTTTGATGGCAGTTAAATATACCTAGCAAAAACTAGGAAACCAAAAGTAAATTCGGGAGGCAATTGATTTGCCTGCTAGCAGCACCTTAAAGAAGGGAGGCTAATCCGTGGCGCAGTTTCAAATTGAATGTGTAGAATCTAATACAGAGGAAAGCCGGAGCCATTACAGTAAATTTGTGCTGGAACCTCTAGAGCGTGGCCAAGGAACAACCGTGGGCAACGCGCTGCGGCGGGTTTTACTGTCGAATCTAGAGGGGACAGCAGTTACAGCAGTTAGAATTGCAGGTGTAACTCACGAGTTTGCTACAGTCCCAGGGGTACGGGAAGATGTGCTGGAAATCCTCATGAGAATGAAGGAAGTAATCCTGAGAAGCTATTCTGCTCAACCCCAAATTGGTAGATTACTTGTTAACGGACCGGCAACAGTCACCGTGGCACATTTTGATTTGCCTAGTGAAGTAGAAGTGATAGACCAAACTCAGTATGTAGCTACCATCGCCGAAGGTGGCAAGCTGGAAATGGAATTTCGCATTGAAAGAGGCAAGGGATATCGCACAGTAGAGAGAGGACGAGAGGAAGCCACTTCTTTGGACTTTCTGCAAATAGACTCAGTATTTATGCCAGTGCGGAAAGTTAACTACAGTGTGGAAGAAGCCCGTGGGGACGGATCAATTACCAAAGACAGACTGCTATTAGAAGTTTGGACAAATGGCAGTATTTCTCCCCAAGAAGCATTGTCATCGGCAGCTGCTATTCTAGTAGATCTATTCAATCCGTTGAAAGATATTTCACTGCAGCCAAGAGAAAAAGGATCTGAGGTCACAGACGACCCCACAGCCCAAATTCCCATTGAAGAATTACAACTTTCTGTGCGGGCTTATAACTGTCTCAAACGGGCACAAGTTAACTCCGTGGCCGACCTATTGGATTTCAGCCAAGAAGACTTGTTAGAAATTAAAAACTTTGGCCAAAAATCAGCCGAAGAAGTGGTAGAAGCTTTACAGCGCCGTTTAGGTATTACCCTACCCCACGAACGAGGCTCTAAACAAACATAAACTAAAACTTTTACTCATTTACAAGTGCATTATGCGTCACCGTTGTCGAGTCAAAAAACTCAGTAAACCAGCTGACCAGCGTCGCGCCCTGTTGCGATCGCTAACTACAGAACTTATCCGTCATGGCCGCATCACCACAACTTTAATCCGAGCTAAAGTTGTCCGCAGCGAAGTAGATAAAATGATTACCCTAGCTAAAAACGGCTCTCTAGCAGCACGTCGGGAAGCACTGGGCTATATCTACGACAAGCAACTAGTTCACGCTTTATTTGAGCAAGCACCAAATCGCTATGGTAATCGCAACGGCGGTTATACCCGCATCTTCCATACCGTCCCCCGGAGGGGAGATCATGCGAAAATGGCAATCATAGAACTAGTTTAGCTTAAACAATTAGTCATGGGTTATTGGTCATGAGTCATTAGTTAATGACAAAGACAGTGACCTACAGACAAAACACCTATGTTACAAAGCCACCAGCCTACGCCAAGCCATCGAGTGGCCTTAGTAATTCAATACTTAGGCACTCACTTCCACGGCTGGCAAAGACAAAAGCACCAACGTACAGTTCAAGAAGAAATAGAAACAGCCATCGCCGCAGTTCTGGGCTATCATGTGACTCTGCATGGAGCCGGGCGTACCGACTCCGGAGTTCATGCAGCCGCTCAAGTAGCCCATTTTGAAGCCACAGGATTTATACCACCCCACAAGTGGGCATCAATTCTCAACAGTTATCTGCCGGAAGATATACTAATCAGGGCTTCAGCTACTGTAGATGATCGTTGGCACGCCAGGTTTACTGCAACCTATCGGCGGTATCGCTACACTATATATACTGAAAAGCGACCGAACTTGTTCGTTAGCCCTTTTAGTTGGCATTATTATTATGCACCCCTGGATGAATGCTTAATCCAAGCTGCCCTAGAACCCCTGATGGGAAAGCATCATTTGGCTGCATTTCACCGTGCAGGTTCCAAGCGATCGCATTCTTGGGTAGAGGTGCAAGCAGCAGAATGTCATCGTAGTGGAGCATTTCTTCATATTGAAATTCAGGCCAATGCATTTTTGTATGGCATGGTACGGCTGTTAGTCGGGATGCTGGCACAAGTAGGCTGCGGTAAGCTAACACTTGCTAGCTTTAACGAACTCTGGAAACAAGAACGCCGGGAAAAAGTAAAACACGCAGCTCCTCCCCAGGGTTTGTGTTTGTTGAGGGTTGGCTACCCTGACTTTCCCTTTCCTCCAGAAATTTGGTATGAAACCTTGCCCCATTTCGTCTTTCCTACAAATTTTCCGTCACATTAACACCACCTTTGTAAACCAAAACCCCTATGACAACAAAAACATACCTTCCTCCTCAAGCATCTCTTGAGCGTGAGTGGTACGTAGTAGATGCCACAGATCAACGTGTCGGCCGCCTGGCTTCGGAAATCGCTATGATCCTCAGAGGCAAAAGAAAAGCCGAATATACACCCCACCTGGATACAGGTGACTTTGTAATTGTCATCAATGCGGAAAAAGTAACAGTGACAGGTAAAAAGCGTACTCAAAAGCTTTACCGTCGTCATTCAGGCCGCCCCGGGGGAATGAAAACAGAAACTTTTGCTAAACTGCAACAGCGCTTACCAGAACGGATATTAGAACACGCTGTTAAGGGTATGTTGCCCAAAAATAGTTTAGGTAGGCAGTTGTTCACCAAACTAAAAGTTTACGCAGGGCCAACTCATCCCCATACAGCGCAAAAACCCAAAGAACTGAAAATTAATACAATTCCTGGAGTAGAAAATTAATGGTACTAGCAGATACTAATAGCGGTCGTGCTGTGTACTGGGGTACTGGTCGTCGTAAGTCCGCAGTAGCACAGGTAAGATTAGTTCCCGGTGAGGGTAAATTAATTGTCAATGGTAAGCCTGGAGATTTGTACTTTCAATTCAACGCCAATTACCTGGGATTAATTAGAAACCCCTTAGAAACTCTAGGACTGGAAAACGAGTACGACATTTTAGTTAAAGCAGAGGGTGGTGGCTTGACAGGACAGGCTGACTCTATTCGTTTAGGAGTAGCTCGCGCTCTGTGTCAACTAGACCCGGATAACCGCCCACCTTTGAAAATCGAGGGCTACCTGACTCGCGACCCCCGGGCTAAAGAACGGAAAAAATATGGTTTGCATAAAGCTCGGAAGGCACCTCAATACTCCAAACGTTAGTCAATTTTGGATTTTGGATTTTGGATTTTGGATTTTGGATTTTGGACTGCATTCTCATCTAGAAGTTATAATTGATATAGGTTATCGACAAAAAACATGGCTAAACCCGATATTCACCCCCAGTGGTATCCAGAGGCTAAAGTTTACTGTAACGGTCAACTTGTTATGACTGTCGGCTCTACTAAGCCTGAATTACACGTAGACGTTTGGTCAGGAAACCACCCATTTTATACTGGTACTCAGAAGCTGGTTGACACCGAGGGTCGAGTTGAACGCTTCTTGCGTAAATATGGTATGGGCAATACTCAAGCCACTGACGGGAAAAAAGAACAAAAGTAGCCGTTTGGCTCTGCTGTTAACGACGACCCTGCAACTGCTGGGTCGCTTGTCATTTTTTGCCGAGCCAACTTGTTATTTGAAGGAGCGACCGCATTCGTTATGGCTGAAACATACCTGCTAGAAAAACTCAAGTCTGTTGAACAAACCTTTAATGAATTGACCCGTCGTCTGGCTGACCCTGATACCGCTAAAAATCCTGATGAGTATCAAAAAGTCGCTAAGTCTCGTTCTTCTTTAGAAGAAGTAGTTATTACTTACGAAACTTGGAAAACTGCTACCCAAGAGTTAGCAGGAGCGCGTCAGGTACTCAAAGAAGCCAACGGTGATCCAGAGTGGCAAGAAATGGCAGCTTTGGAAGTGTCTGAATTAGAGGAAAAATTAGAATATTTAGAAAATCGCTTGAAAGTGTTGCTCTTACCCCGCGACCCCAACGACGATAAAAACATCATGTTGGAAATTCGCGCCGGTACCGGCGGCGATGAAGCGAGTATTTGGGCTGGGGATCTACTGCGGATGTACTCCCGCTATGCTGAAGTTCAGAACTGGAAGGTAAAACTGGTGAGCGAGTCACCAGGTGAAATGGGCGGCTTTAAGGAAGTGATCCTGGAAATTCAGGGGAATAGCGTTTATAGCAAACTCAAGTTTGAGGCGGGAGTGCATCGCGTACAACGTGTACCAGCAACTGAAGCCGGGGGACGAGTTCATACTTCCACAGCCACAGTGGCAATTATGCCAGAAGTTGATGATGTGGAAGTCTACATTGATCCCAAGGATATTGAACTGACTACAGCTCGTTCCGGGGGCGCTGGTGGACAAAACGTTAACAAAGTGGAAACAGCAGCCGACCTTTACCATAAACCCACTGGTATCCGCATTTTCTGTACAGAAGAACGAAGTCAGTTGCAAAACAAAGAACGGGCAATGCAAATCCTCCGGGCAAAACTCTATGAAATTAAGTTAAGCGAACAACAAGAAGCTGTAACTTCCATGCGGCGATCGCAAGTAGGGACAGGATCGCGATCGGAAAAAATCCGTACTTATAACTATAAAGACAACCGCGTTACTGACCACCGCTTGGGACAGAATTATTCTCTTAATCCGGTTTTAGAAGGAGATTTAGAGACATTAATTCAATCTTGTATCTCCCAAGACCAGCAAGAACGTTTAGCGGAGTTAGCAAGTTCTGGCTCTAACTAATTTTTACCACCACATATTGCCAAAATGTCAACATTAAGGGAGAATCAAAAGATACAAATTTTTTCATTGTGCTAACCCTAGAAATATGTTCAAACTCATAGATGTATTCTGGGCTTATGTGATCATCGCCATATTAATCTTGGTGGGGCGGTTGATTAGACAACGGCTGGGGATATTGCGATCGCTCTACATACCTAGCTCAATTGTTGCTGGTATTATCGCTTTACTCCTAAGTAAAAGTGCTTTGGGTGCGGTTGTGGAAGGTATAAATCCAGAATCTCCCCTTGTAAAAGGCATATTTTCCGCCAATATTCAGGCTGTTTGGTCACAATCTCCGGGGATTTTCATTAATGTTGTTTTTGCTACTTTATTTCTAGGTCAATATGTTCCTAGTTTTGGTGAATTTTGGCGTAAAGCTTCGGCTCAAGCTGCTTTCGGTCAAACGCTGGCATGGGGTCAATATGTGGTAGGAATATTATTGAGCGTTTTCATATTAACACCCGTTTTTGGTTTACCACCCATTGCGGCTTGTTTAATTGAAGTGGCCTTTGAAGGGGGACATGGTACAGCAGCGGGGATGGCTGCAACTTTTAAAGAATTAGGTTTTGCTGCTGGTGCTGATTTATCTCTGGCTTTGGCAACGGTGGGGTTAGTTTCAGGAGTAGTTGCTGGTACATTTTTAATACATTGGGGACGTAAAACCGGCAGGGTGCAAGTGGGTATGGAACTCTCAATGAGCGAAAATCCACAGGATAGCTTACCAGATGAAGAAGCCAGTGTGACAATTGCCAGAAACAATTTACTCCGAGACTTACTAATTGATCCCTTATCACTCAATTTTGGTTTTGTGGGATTAGCGATCGCTGTTGGCTGGTTAATTTTAGAAGGGTTGCGCTGGATTGAGTCGATCACCTGGGGCAGAGGTGGGTTACAATTAATGCCCTACGTGCCACTATTCCCCATTGCCCTGATTGGGGGAATTATTGTACAATATTTGCTGGTTCGTACCAGACGCACCTACTTAATTAGCCGCGCTTTAATGGAGCGAATTGGGGGACTAGCATTAGATATTACAATTGTCACAGCATTAGCCAGCATTTCCCTATCTGTACTGGGAGATAATTTAATTCCCTTTTTGTTGTTATCCATTGCTGGTATTGCTTGGAACATCTGTGCTTTTGTCTTTTTAGGTCCCCGGCTACTACCGGTTTATTGGTTTGAACGTGGCATTGGCGATATGGGACAATCTATGGGTGTCACTTCCACAGGATTACTACTATTGCGAATGGTAGACCCAGATAATCAATCTGGTGGTTTTGAAAGTTTTGCTTATAAACAATTGCTGTTTGAACCTATTGTAGGTGGTGGCTTGTTCACTGCTGCCGCACCGCCCTTAATTGCTAAATTTGGTTCCCTTCCAGTTTTGCTATTAACAGCATCTATATTGGTATTTTGGCTGATATTTGGTTTTTATAACTGTAAACAACTGAGCAAACATAGCTGAGAGAATGAAGCCAAGTAACTCACTCAGATGAAATACCTGGCATTTCATCTATATCGTGAATATTTTCAAATTGAGTAACAGTAGAAAATCCATGTTTCTCAGCAAATTTTCGGGCTTCATCTAGCAGATACTCATAATAAGTACGAGCCACAATAGATAACTGTTTATCTGATACATACACCATATACCAACTGCGCTGAATAGGAAAGTGTTGTACATCCAAAATAGTGAACTCAGAAGAATTCGGCATTAAGGCATGGCGAGATAAAACAGAAATTCCTAGACCCCCGGCAATGGCTTCTTTAATGGCCTCATTGCTGCCCAGTTCCAATTTAACCTTTACCTTTATACCGTGTTGATCAAAAAGTTTTTGCACAGCGCGGCGAGTGCCTGAACCGGGTTCCCGCATAATAAAAGGTTGATTTGTCAATCTTTCTATGGGGATATTTTTCTCTTTGGCTAAAGGATGGTTAACAGGTGCAAATACTACTAAGGGGTTATCTAAAAAAGGCTGATATTTGACATCTATATTTTCTGGGATTTGACTCATAATATACAAGTCATCCATATTATTCATCATCCGTTCTAAGATGCCTTCATGGTTTGTTACTTGTAAGGAAATTTCAATTCCCGGATAAAGTTGACAAAATCGCCCCAATAAACGAGGGACAAAATACTTTGCTGTTGTAATCGCTGCCAGCCGTAATTGCCCCTGTTTTAAACCTTTTAAATCTGCCACAGTAATCTCAAACTGGGCGATGATGTTAAAAATTTGCCGACAAGTGGCAAATAATTCTTTTCCTGCTTCTGTTAGAAACAGACGTTTTCCCACCTGCTCAAATAATGGCAACCCTACAGTTTGTGTGAGTTGTTTAATTTGCATAGAGACAGTGGGTTGAGTCAGAAATAATTCCTCAGCAGCACGAGTAAAGCTATTGTGCCGTGCCGCGGCCTCAAACACCTTCAATTGGTGTAGCGTCGCCTGCTTCAAGGTTAACTCTCCTATAATAACAATTTATATTGATAAGTTGTTTTGATGAATAAGAATCATTCATCCTGCCATATTTCCTCAGTAACCTTAGCAGGTATTTGGGATAAATCAGGCAATTGTAACACTTCAATTTCAGCAACCTGCTCTTGAACATTAATCGGCATATCTAATGGTTCCCGGTGTTCAATCCAGCAACTTGCTAAAGGCAAGGTGTTCTCCATTTCATCCAATGGTCGGGGAATGACCATAACGGCGTTCAATTCGCCTATGCGTTCTGCCTCAAACATTCCCGCCTCTACTGCCACAGCGACATTAGCCACAGTGCCACGAATAATAGCTGTACATAAACCAGCACCAATTTTTTCATAAGCGGCTAAATGAACATCGGCGGATTTGAGCATGGCATCACAAGCGCCCACCATAGCCGGAAATCCCCTGGTCTCAACTAAACCAATGGCTAAGTTACTTAAACTACTGCTATTACCTTCCTCCATGAGTTTACTCAGTCGGCTGGTAATGGGTAGCACTATATCCAGATTAGGATAAGGACGAGGAATGACTAAACTAGAAACCAATTGACCGAACTGTTCAGCAGTTTGCACACCAGCCTCTACCGCCAGACGTACATCAGCAATACCACCCCGGACAATGGCAGTACATTGGCCACTACCAATTTTTTCATACCCCACCAGGTGAACGCCAGCCGATTTCAGCATCATATCAGCTGTCCCCACTATGGCGGGGAAGCTGCTGGTAGAGACTAGACCCAAAGCAGTATTTTTCAAACTATCTCGGCGGCGGGATTTCTGAATTGTGCTAATAGAGTGTTGATTAGATGTTTCCATGGGAATTTTCCAGGTTACTCACGAAACTGACAACTTACAATTAACACTTACTCAGACTTTTCGTCAGAGATGGGGTCATTTAAGTTTTGCCTGTGGGGAAATAATGTCACTAATAACTTCTTGATACTTCCTTGCCCATAAATTTGATTCCCGATATGATTAGGCGATTGAGTGGGAGGCTGACTTGATTCTGATGCTTGGGGAATGGAATTATTAGCTTCGGGCTTTGCTTCTACAGGTGGAGGCTGGTTTTTTGATGTAGGCGAAGACTGAGAAGACTTAGAGACGCTAGTTGAGGACATTACCGTCTCTTCATTGGCTTCTAAACTGTTTTTAGCTTCTGGCTGTTGTTCAGTGCTGGCATTAACACCATGTTCTGCGGGTGATTCCTGTGGTGTTGTTACCTCAACTCGCCGACTGGTGTCTCCTAAAATTGAGCCTGGTGCAATGACTAATCCCGGACCAATGGAACAGTTATAAACTGTTGTCGCTGAACCAATACAGGCATTTGCCCCAATTTTACCTGTGCCGAGCATCAAAAAACCTGCTCCTAAGTTTGCGCCTGCTTCTACCTCTATGCTTCCTTCGCTAACTTGGATAATTGACCCCATACCAATACAGACCCCAGGGCCGATGATAATCTTGCTGTTTACAGCCGCTTGAAGTATCACTCCAGGTGCAAGTACTGCGCTGGGATGAATAGTCACCTCGCCACTAATGTAAGAGTCAAAGTTGTTGCTGAGGTGCAGTGGCGGCACAGACATGGAAATTTTAACCTCGGAACCCGGAAAATGTCAGTGGTGAGTCGTGAGTGGTGAAATAAAAAGTTTCTACTTCCTATTCGCCACTCTCTACTTCACTCTATTTAAGGACGTTGGATAATAGTCTCTAAAACTCGGCGTTTCGCTTTGGTGTCAATACCAATCAAGCGGACATATTCTCCGGGATATTCAGCGAGGTATCCTTCCACGGCTGCGATCGCTTCTCTATCTGATGTAGTGTCAATTTGTCCACAGCTAGCCCAAGAACCAGTGCGGAATCGTCTTTGGTCTACGTGTTCTGCACTAACTTTATAACCACCCGCTAAAATTTGCCTGATTTGGTCTACCACTTCAGGACTCAATTTAGTACTGGTGGCCGTGGCCGTGCTGGAACTGCTGATACTAGGGGATTGTTTTGTCCCTGACGAAGCAACTTTACCGTTTGGTCTTTGGATAATACTTTCTAAAATGCGCCGTTTAGCTTTGGCATCAATGCCTATTAAGCGTATATATTCGCCTTGATGCTCTTGTATACATTCTTCTAAAGCAGCGATCACTTCCTGAGCGGCAGTTGATTCTATGGGCTTGCAGCTGTTCCAAGAACCAGTCCGGAAACGTCGCTCATCTACGTGTTCTGTACCAATTTTATAACCGCTTGACAGCAAACTACGAACCTGGTCTATGGTTTCGTTACTGAGTAAGCTGCTGCTGGCAACGCGACCATTCCCATTACTACTGTGACGACCATTCCCATTACTAGCTGCATAGCTGCTGGGCTGAATGGAAGTGACCATACCATTAGGACGCTGGATAATGGTTTCCAATACCCGCTTTTTACTACCGTCAATGCCAAACAGCCTGACGTATTCTCCGCTATGGTCTCTCAAGCAGTTTTCCAAAGCGGCGATCGCTTCACCCATGGATCCTGGTTGAATAGGCTGGCAACTTTGCCAACAACCAGTACGGAAACGTCTTTGGTCTACGTGTTCTGTACCAATTTTATATCCTTGTTCTAAAAGATAGCGCACCTGTTCTATGATTTCGGCACCCAAGCTATTACTCGACACTTCACCACTCCTTTCTAGTTCTAAAACACTAATACCAGTATTTGTATAAGATTTAGCAATCTCATCCCGAATGGGTGCAATACATTTGCTATCCGCAGCACATCTATAACCAGTTCTTAAAGACTGATTCACCCCGACGACATGATGAGCGAATTGCTGATCTTCAGGTTCAGCATCTGGCAATCGATCAGCTTGCTGTTGAGTAGTTATGATCGCGCCCGAAGGTACATATTTACCGGGGGGAATTTCTACATCTTGAATTAGAGCGTGCATCATCACGATACAGCCCGCACCTACTCTGGCGTTAAATACCGTGGAGCGAAAGCCAATGAACGAGTTATCTCCCACATAGGCTGGACCGTGAATCAGTGCCATGTGGGTAATGGACACATTGTCACCAATCCATACTGAGTATTTATTTTGGTCATCGCCAATTACTCGGCCTTGCTCCAATCCATGAATTACTACACCATCTTGAATATTAGTATTTTCGCCAATATGAAAAGGTGTGCCTTCATCCGCTCTAATCGAGGTTCCTGGAGCAATGATGACATTTGCGCCTATCCGCACATCTCCAATGATATTGGCAACGGGATGTACAAATGTAGTTTCATGGATTTTTGGCTCGGCTAAATTCCTCGACCACGGGGTTGGGGGTGCCGCCGTGCTGCGGACTACCATCGCAAGATTCCTCCTGAACTAAGCTTGTTGTCTGTGAGTCTTGATTAGTCTCAAATTATGACTAATCAATCATTGCTGCTTACTAGCGATACTGCTCTTTTTTGCTGTACATGAGGCGACCTTCCAAGTGAATGGTATCAATGATCGCCACTACTGCTGCATCTAAAGGACGCTGTTCGTTGCCCAGGACTTGACGAGCGGCACTGCCACGAGTGACAAGCACCCACTCATCTACTCCCGCTCCTACTGTATCTGCTGCTACTTCGTATTTGGGCAGGAGGTTTCCTTCTTCATCTACTAATTGCAACAGCAGTAGTTTGACACCTCTAAGACTTGGATCTTTTTGCGTGCCTACTACTGTGCCACGAACTTTGGCAATTTGCATTACAGATTACGGTCTTCTATTGAAAGGACGAATGGCGTTCACATTTTCCCGGAATTGTTCTACATCCTCCGTATAACGAATTGGTAGCACATATTCCAAGTTTTCATGAGGACGGGCAATGATGTGGGTAGATAATACCTGTCCGCCATTGACTCGTTTAACTGATTCTACTCCCGCACCCACTGAAGCTTGTACCTCGGAAACGTCACCGCGAACGATGACGGTTACTCGACCACTACCAATTTTTTCATAGCCCACCAAAGTAACACGGGCGGCTTTCACCATGGCATCGGCAGCTTCCACCACTGCTGGAAAGCCCAGCGTTTCTACCATTCCTACTGCAATTGACATTAGTTTCTCATCCTGAATTTATATTTTTGGCCTTTAACAACAGTACTGCTCAACACGGGAACCGCGTTGATTAATTTGTTTGTTTAATCAGCTTTTAAGTGCGGAATTGTTCTACGGCTTCCGTGTAACGAATTGGTAGCACGTATTCCAAGTTTTCGTGAGGACGAGCAATGATATGAGTAGATACGACTTCACCACCGTTGACTCTTTTGGCTGCCTCTATGCCGGCGCTCACTGAGGCTTGTACTTCAGATACATCTCCCCGCACAATCACTGTTACCCTAGCACTACCAATTTTTTCATATCCCACCAAGGTAACACGTGCGGCTTTTACCATGGCATCAGCAGCTTCTACTACTGCTGGAAAGCCTTTTGTCTCAATCATTCCAACTGCAATTGGCATCGCCGAACTCCTAAAAATTTTATCCGATCAGTACTGTGTTTGGAAACGTTTAACGGCTTGAGCTAATCTTGAGCCATAAAAACACTTCTATAGTTAAGCATAGGAAAGCTTGGCCTCCCTGGCAATATAGATTAGTATAATTGTCTATGGTAAAAAACTTTTAGAAAAATTCACAAAAGTTCATGATGTTCTCATGCAAGAGAGGTTGACAAGTTACCATATTAGAAGTTACGTTCTATATTTTTTTTATTACACTCGCACATTCGCAAAACCACATTAATACCAGGATGTCCTTCTCATTTGGCTCCATTGGACAGTGAAAATAATAACTTGCTAAAAAACATATAAGTTTTTCTAATATAACTGATAAATTTATTGTCTGAGAGCGGAAAGAGAATTTTTGGCTCAAAAGTGATGTAATAGAAGTAAGTGTTCTTAAGATATGCAGATAAGGTAATCTGAATTTTAATTAACAATTTTTTGTTTTTTTGGGATGTTTAAGTAAAAATCAAGGCTGAGTGGTCAAGGAAAGTATCAATGAATCAGTTTCTATTTTCAACAAGTTGGTGGGTGCCGTTGTATGGCTTAATTGGCGCACTGGTAACTTTGCCGTGGGGAATGGGAATCATTCGGCGTACAGGGCCTAGACCGGCGGCATATTTCAACTTGTTAACCACTCTTGGAGGTTTGCTCCATAGCTTGTTGTTGTTCAACCACATGTGGGATAGAGAACCAGAAACCTTGGTAATTAACTGGTTTCAATCTGCGGACTTTAACCTATCATTGGCTTGGGAAATTTCACCAGTGAGTATTGGGGCAACAGTATTAATTACAGGATTAAGCCTGTTAGCACAAGTTTATGCCCTGGGATACATGGAAAAGGACTGGTCCCTGGCACGTTTTTTTGCCCTATTTGGCTTTTTTGAAATGGCGTTGACCGCTTTGGCGATGAGTGATTCCTTGTTTCTCAGCTATGCGCTTTTGGAAGTCCTCACCCTTTCTACATATTTATTGGTGGGATTTTGGTATGCTCAACCGCTAGTAGTGACTGCGGCGCGGGATGCTTTTTTAACTAAGCGGGTGGGAGATTTACTACTGTTAATGGGGGTGGTAAGCCTTTCAACTATGGCAGGTAGTTTGAATTTTTCTGACTTATACGAATGGGCACAAACAGCTGATTTAAGTTGGCTGACATCGAGTTTACTGGGTTTGGCATTGATTGCCGGACCTGTGGGTAAATGCGCTCAATTTCCTTTACACCTGTGGTTAGATGAAGCTATGGAAGGTCCAAACCCAGCCTCAGTGCTGCGGAATTCCCTGGTAGTCTCTGCTGGTGCCTATGTATTGTATAAAGTTCAGCCTTTGTTAAGTTTGTCCCCAGTGGCTTTGAATACCTTGGTAGTGATAGGAACCTTAACAGCAGTGGGTGCAACATTAGTATCACTGGCGCAAACTGATATTAAGCGATCGCTATCTCATTCCACCAGTGCATATATGGGCTTGGTATTTTTGGCAGTGGGATTAGAGCAAGGTGGTGTGGCTTTAATGTTGCTGTTAAGCCATGGCATCGCTAAGGCACTATTATTCATGAGTTCCGGTTCAGTGATCTACACCACTAGTACCCAAGACCTAACCGAAATGGGTGGACTGTGGTCACGGATGCCAGCCACCACCACAGCATTTATTGTAGGTTCTGCTGGTATGGTAACTCTTCTACCTCTGGGCAGCTTCTGGTCTATGCTGGCCTGGGCTGATGGCTTAGTTCATGCCAGCCCTTGGGTAATTGCTATTTTAGTCTTAGTCAACGGGTTAACGGCTTTGAACTTGACGCGAGTATTCAGATTAATATTTTGGGGAAAGCCACAACCAAAAACCCGCAGGTCGCCGGAAGTGGCTTGGCAGATGGCATTACCTATGGTGGCGCTAACTGTGGTGAGTTTACTATTACCCCTAATGCTACAGCAATGGTATCTTCTACCCAATTGGGAAAGTATTGATTGGTATGTGCTGTTACTGTTACTTTCTTCTACAGTCATAGGTGTAGGTATAGGGTCAATGCTTCATCTGCATAAAGCATGGTCACGCTCCAGAATCTTAATCTGGAGATTTATGCAGGACTTATTGGGTTATGATTTTTACATTGATAGAATATATAAGTTAACCATAGTTAATGCAGTGTCTCTACTATCCAGGTTTTCTGCTTGGAGCGATCGCTATGTTGTTGACGGTTTGGTAAACTTAGTAGGATTTGCTACCATTCTAGGGGGACAAGGTTTAAAATACAGCGTTTCTGGTCAATCCCAGGGGTATATGTTCACCATCCTGGTGGTGATCAGCGTCTTGAGCTTTTTTATTAGCTGGTCTTTAGGACTGCTGGATCAATTACCCTTTTAAAAATACTTAATTTCCCCTTACCTAATTCTACCCATGCTAAGTGCGTTAATTGTACTGCCGTTATTCGGTGCGGCTTTAATTGGTTTTTGGCCTGGTGAAATCAGTGGCAAACTGTCTCACCGAGTAGCTCTACTGTTTGCCATAATCATTTTATTGTGGACAGTTCTACTAGCAATCAAATTCAACCCTGGGGAAGTCCATCAACAGTTTGGCGAGTTTATTCCTTGGATAGACTCTTTGGGGCTGACTTATAATTTGGGAATAGATGGTTTATCTTTACCACTGCTGGTTTTAAATGCACTGTTAACTTGTATTGCCATCTACAGCAGTAATGATATTATTCAGCGTCCGAGATTCTACTACTCCTTAATCTTACTGTTAACAGCCGGAGTTACAGGAGCATTTCTGGCACAAGACTTACTACTGTTTTTCCTGTTTTATGAACTGGAATTAATACCTCTATATCTGTTAATTGCCATTTGGGGCGGTGCAAGACGGGGTTACGCGGCGACCAAATTTTTGATTTATACTGCCGTGTCCGGGATATTAATTTTGGCCAGTTTCCTGGGGATGGTTTGGCTGAGTGGTTCTTCCAGCTTTGCACTGGCCAGTTTAAACACCACAACTTTATCTTTAACAACACAGCTGTTACTACTGGCAGGAATTTTAGTCGGTTTTGGCATTAAAATTCCCTTGGTTCCCTTTCACACCTGGTTACCAGATGCCCACGTTGAAGCCTCTACACCCATTTCTGTACTGTTGGCAGGAGTATTATTAAAGTTGGGAACCTATGGTTTACTGCGCTTTGGCATGAACTTGTTACCGTCTGGGTGGACTTACATCGCTCCTTGGTTAGCGAGTTGGGCTGTGGTTAGCGTACTATTCGGCTCATCCTGTGCCATCGCCCAAACGGATATGAAAAAAATGGTGGCTTATAGTTCCATCGGACATATGGGCTACATTCTGTTGGCTGCGGCCGCAGCCACACCTTTAAGCATCTTGGGGGCTGTGATGCAAATGATTAGCCACGGTTTGATTTCAGCACTGCTGTTTTTGCTGGTGGGGGTAGTTTATCAAAAAGCTGGTAGCCGAGATTTAAATGTAATTAGAGGATTATTCAACCCAGAAAGGGGTCTACCTGTGATTGGTAGTTTAATGGTGTTGGGGGTAATGGCCAGCGCGGGTGTACCGGGTATGGTGGGCTTTATTGCAGAATTCATTGTTTTTCGGGGCAGTTTTGCTGTGTTCCCGGTGCAAACATTGGTGTCTATGATTGGTACAGGTTTAACTGCGGTTTACTTCTTAATTTTAATGAATCGCGCCTTTTTTGGGCGATTGTCGGCACAAGTTACCAACTTACCCCGTGTATTTTGGAGCGATCGTCTTCCTGCGGTAATTTTAGCAGTGTTAATTGTGATTTTCGGCATTCAACCCACTTGGTTAGTGCGCTGGACTGAACCGACAGTCAAAGCCATGCTGAACACCGAAAAGGTAGTGGCCACTGTGTCTTTAGATCATGGTAATAGAAACTAGGGAATGGGGACTGGGTAGGAGTATTTTTCACACCCAAACCTAATCAAGTTAATCTTTGGAGAAGTATTTATGGTAACTATGGAAAAAACACCTTCATTACATCCTTTAGATGACTATGTTGAAAGATTACTCAACGGGGGTGCATTACTTCCCGACAGTCCTAATAACGTAGTGGAAGTAGTGGGCATACTCAAAAGCTATGGGGTAGTTTTAGATGCCTATTCCCGTAATCTAATTTATATTGCTGAACATCAGTTTTTAGTATTTTTTCCGTTTTTTAAATACTTCAATGGGGAGATTTCTTTCTCTAAATTAATCCGCCATTGGTGGCATGACAGAATTAATTTTGAATATGCCGAATATTGCATGAAAGCGATGATGTGGCATGGTGGTGGTGGACTAGATGAATATTTAGACACACCAGAATTTGCAGCCAGAGCAGAAGCAGTTATTCAAGCCAAATTTAAAAATAATCCCATCGTCATAGGAATTAATCAACTATTTCCTGACTTTTTAACAGAAATGTTGCGTGTCTCGGCTTACTATAGCGGTTTGGGGCAATTTTGGCGGGTAATGGCTGATATTTTCCTGAACTTATCAGACCGCTACGACCGGGGTGAAATTAACAGTATTCCCCAAGTTGTAGACCACATTAAAGCAGGTTTAGTAGCAGATGCCATCAAGCCCATTACCTACGCTGTGAGCATTAAAGATCAAGTTTATCAAATTATTCCTAAATCTGCGGGTTTAACTTTTCTAGCCGATACAGCCGTTCCTTATGTAGAGGCGGTATTCTTTCGGGGAACTCCTTTTCATGGCACTGTTTCATACAATGCCCAAGCATATCAAATTCCCCTAGACCAAGCACGATTTCAATATGGCGCATTATATGCCGATCCTTTGCCTATAGGTGGTGCTGGTATTCCTCCTACTTTGCTGATGCAGGATATGCGTCATTATCTGCCAGATTATTTACATCAAATTTATCTGCACACCCCGCGGGGTGAGGATGATTTACGAGTGCAAATTTGTATGAGTTTCCAAAAGTCGATGTTTTGCGTAACTACAGCCGCCATTTTGGGACTGATGCCTTATCCTAGAGATACTCAAGACTCCTCCGAACAAAGTGCAAATCGAGTGTATTTACAAAAGTGGATGAATCGGTTAGAAACTTCCCGCTTACAGGATGTAAATAAAACTTGATTTCTTGGTAGAGAGTTGGTATCCAAATTCTCTACAATAGTTATGATTTTAGGTAAGAGAGTTAAACGTGGTTTATTTCAGTCTAGTAATGGAACAAAGATCAATGCAGATGTCAATGGTTCGTTACAAATCTCAAGAAAACTATTCCCTAATGCCTATACAGCTGAAGAGATAGTCAGTGCTGCCGTTGCACCCTCGGTTTTACCTTGATAAAGACGAAAGCTATTACGCATTTCTAATTTATAATATTTTATTAGAATATTTGATTAGATTTTAGTAGTTTTTCTCAAACGGTAATTTCTGGTAAAAACCAATCTATAATCTGGTGCGATCGCTCACGATATTTGCCAGAGTAGAGGGATAATATGCTAAAACAATAGTTTTACTATCAGGTCCAAATGGCAGAAACACTATTTTTTAACGCTCTGCGAGCAGCCATTGACGAAGAAATGGCTCGTGATTCCAGTGTATTCGTTCTTGGTGAAGATGTAGGACATTATGGCGGTTCCTATAAAGTTACTAAAGACTTATACAAAAAGTATGGGGAGTTGCGAATCCTCGACACCCCCATTGCCGAAAACAGTTTTACTGGTATGGCTGTAGGAGCAGCTATGACTGGATTAAGACCGATAATTGAGGGCATGAATATGGGCTTTTTGCTCCTGGCCTTTAACCAAATATCTAACAACGCGGGAATGCTGCGCTACACTTCCGGTGGGAATTTTAAAATCCCTATGGTCATTCGTGGTCCCGGTGGTGTGGGTAGACAGTTAGGGGCAGAACATTCTCAACGCCTAGAAGCTTATTTTCAGGCAGTTCCGGGGTTGAAAATTGTTACCTGTTCTACACCCTACAACGCTAAAGGATTACTCAAATCAGCTATTCGGGACGATAACCCGGTGTTGTTCTTTGAACACGTTCTCCTTTATAACTTAAAAGAAGACTTACCAGAAGAAGAATATTTGGTGCCTTTGGATAAGGCCGAAGTTGTGCGCCAGGGGAAAGATGTGACAATTCTTACTTACTCACGGATGCGTCACCATGTGTTGCAAGCGGTGAAGACTTTAGAAAAACAAGGTTATGAGCCAGAAGTGATTGACTTGATATCACTCAAGCCTTTAGATTTTGATACCATTGGAGCATCCATACGCAAAACCCACCGAGTGATTATTGTGGAGGAGTGTATGAGAACTGGCGGCATTGGTGCAGAATTAACTGCGTCTATTAATGACCGCTTGTTTGATGAATTAGATGCACCGGTGCTGCGACTTTCTTCCCAAGATATCCCCACACCTTACAACGGCAATTTGGAACGGTTAACCATTGTACAACCAGAACAAATAGTAGAAGCTGTGGAGAAAATGGTGGCTATGCGAGTTTAGAAATTATGACTGGGGAATGGGTTTTCTTTCCTTTTCGCCATTCATAACCGGTAAAAATAACGCTATCATAGCCTTTGTCAGTTGCGAGTTATGGTATGCAGAGACAACGATCGCTATTAGCTTTAATTTTAGTGTTGCTCATGGCCGCCATTGCGGCCATAGTCACAATTCCAGTACCCTTGGGGTTGGACTTACGGGGCGGATCACAATTAACTATCCAGGTGAAACCAGCACCGGGAATGAGGGAAATTACTGAACGAGATTTAGAAGGCGTTCAGAAAGTTATAGAAGGTAGAGTTAACGGTCTTGGGGTTTCTGAGCCGGTGATTCAAACCGTGGGTACTGATAAAATCCTGGTACAATTGCCGGGGGTTAATGATCCAGAACAAGCAGAACGGGTATTAGGTGGTACTGCACAGTTAGAGTTCCGCGAACAAAAGCCTGGTACAGAAACTCAATTTTTTGCTTTTCAAGCATCACGAGGAGAACTGAAAGCCAAACAAGAACAGTTACGCAGCAGTGATGATGAAGCAGCAATTATGAATAATCAACAAGAATTACAAAAAAATAATCAAGCGATCGCTGAATTGTTTGCCAGCACTGATCCACCACTAGATGGCAAATATCTCCAAGATGCCTACGGTGAACCAACTCAAGGTGATACTTGGAATGTTGCCATTCGCTTCAATCCTAAAGGTGGTGAACTATTTGCCAATCTGACCAAAAAACTGGCGGGTACTGGGCGTACTATTGGTATTTTTTTGGATAATGAACTAATCAACGCTCCTGTAGTGGGGGTGGAATTTGCTGATACAGGTATTACTGGTGGCGCTGCGGTGATCACAGGTAGATTTACTACCCAAGAAGCCAATAACTTGGGTGTGCAGTTACGAGGCGGTGCGTTACCTGTACCAGTGGAAATTGTAGAAAGGCGGACAGTAGGCGCTACACTGGGTAAAGACAGTATTCAAAGTAGCATTTATGCTGGTTTGGGTGGTTTGATTTTAGTATTGATCTTTATGTTGCTTTACTATCGTCTACCAGGACTGATTGCCGATGTGTCATTGGTCATTTACTCCCTGCTGACATGGGCAAGTTTTGCTTTATTGGGAGTGACTTTAACTTTGCCGGGTATCGCTGGTTTTATCCTCAGTATTGGGATGGCGGTTGATGCCAATGTGCTAATTTTTGAGCGCACCAGGGAAGAATTACGAGCGGGTAAATCCTTGTATCGTTCTGTGGAATCCGGTTTTTACCGAGCATTTTCCAGTATTTTAGATAGCAATGTCACTACATGGATTGCTTGCGCGGCACTGTTTTGGTTTGGTTCTGGATTAGTCAAAGGCTTTGCCCTTACCTTAGCTTTGGGGGTGGGGGTGAGTATGTTTACGGCAATTACTTGTAGCCGGACACTGATGTTTTTAGCAATCACTAATCCCAGTGTGAAAAACAGGCGAGAACTTTTCTGTCCCCAGCTGCCAACTTTAAATCAGCCAGAGGTAGCCAAATGAAACTGAGTATTAACAAGTCGCGATCGCTGTGGTGGAGTATTTCTACTACCATTATAGTCATTAGTATAATCTCAATGGCTATTTCCTGGCAAAACCCGCAAATTCGCGCACCCCTACGCCCTGGTTTAGATTTCATCGGTGGTACGCGGTTACAGTTTGAGCGCGACTGTACACAAGTTGGTAACTGCGATCAACCAATCAACATCAGCATGGTTAGGGAAGTAGCACAAGCCCTGGGCTTAGGGGACAGCAGCAGCATCCAAATAGTTGGTGAAAATGGCATATCAATTCGCACCAAGGATTTAGACGTTAATCAGCGCACTAATTTACAAACCGCGTTAAGCGAAAAGGTAGGCGCTTTTGACCCCCAGCAAAATCAAATTAATTCTGTGGGTCCCACCCTAGGAGCAGAATTATTTAGGTCCGGTACAATTGCTTTAATTATTTCCTTGGCGGGAATTATCATTTACTTGACCTTCCGCTTTCAGTTAGACTACGCCTTATTTGCCATTGCGGCACTGTTTCACGACATTTTGATTACTTCAGGGATGTTTTCAATTTTCGGGTTAGTGCTAGCCACAGAAATAGACAGCCTATTTATCGTAGCCTTGTTGACAATTATCGGTTTCTCTGTGAATGATACAGTGGTGATTTATGACCGCATTCGGGAAACTATTCAAACTAATCCTGAGCGTCCCATTGCTGAAATTGTGGATGATGCTGTTAACCAAACACTAGGAAGATCAATCAACACCACATTAACAACCTTGCTGTCATTGGTGGCCATCTTTCTATTTGGCGGGGAAACACTGCGAAACTTTGCCCTGGCGTTAATTATCGGCTTTAGTGCCGGGTCTTATTCCAGTATTTTTATTGCCAGTACTCTTTTGGCTTGGTGGCGAGAACGTCAGGGTAAGTCTCCGGTGTTGGTCAGTAATGAGTGAAATCTTACCTATTCTGATAGAGTGCCACTATACCCGGCCATATTATTTTCCTATGGAGCAACCAGAAGAACTAGCGAAAGATACATTGTTTACCCAACAAGTACAAAGGCTACATCAGCTGACTGTATACGGTAGATGGTTCTTTGTTGGCTGTTTATGGCTGACTATTGCACCATTTTCCTTGTGGGGTTTACGGTCAGAATTAGTTATTTGGCAACAGCATTTTACTTGGGTGGCGTTAAGATATGGACTGTTTTATCATCCACTGTCTACCCTGGGTTTATCTGTTTGTATCGGTGCTACCGTTTCTACTTTGGTTTGGCAAAGCCGAAATATTCTCCTGGGACTACCCCAACGGGAAAAACGACGTTTAGAAAAACAAGTTTTGCACATCAGACAACAAGGACAAAATCATCCTTTATGGAGATGGATTTGTCATTAAATCATGATATTTAAACTTGGAGATAGTTGCATATATATACTTATTCAACTATTCCTAGGAAATAACATAACTAATACTGCCAAATTGGGGTATGGAAGATGAACTATCGTCAAATTCAATTTAGCGATCATCGCCAGTGTGAAATAGACCTTTACCAACTACAAGAACTATTTAATCTGGGGACTTTTTGGGCAAAAGGGCGTAGTATTGAGGATTTAGCCATAGCTATTGCTAATAGCCAACCAGTGATTACCATTAGGGATGGAGAACGACTAATCGGTTTTGCCAGGGCGACTTCTGATGGTATCTATCGGGCTACTATATGGGATGTGGTGATTCATCCGGAGTATCGCGGTACAGGTTTGGGACGCAAATTAGTAGAAACAGTTTTGACTCATCCCCGGGTTAGGAGAGTTGAGCGAGTATACTTAATGACTACTCATCAACAGGAGTTTTATGAAAAAATAGGTTTTCAGTGTAATGTCAGTACAACAATGGTGCTATATAACCAATCCCACATGGAACCTGTTTCTATTACTCAAGTCCAGCTTCAGGAATCACTGGGAGGATAGATACTTGCAAGCGGGTTAATTCTTCAGTATTTTCTTCAGTGGTTGGAAATGGCACAATTTCTAATTTTCCTCCCATGACTTTTAGTAGAGTTTGGTTCAGTAATAGCTTCATTCCTGATGAAAGATTGGCTTTGTCTTCCTTGATCTGAAAATTATTAACTTCAGATTTCATCAAATCAATGGATTCACTCAGAGTTAAAGCATGGGTAGGCACATCCAGCCAAATGTAGAGAGTATCATTTTCAGGTGATAAACTAGTAGAAAGAGAGATACTGCCAAACTGCATTTGAGCAATGGCAGTGTCTACTAAATTTACTAGTATTTGACGTAGCCATCGGTAATCTGCCAAAACATAAATTTCTGGATCGGGAAGCAAAATACCTAAAGGTAAATTACGATTGGCAGCCAGCATATGAGTTAAGTTATTAACTTCTTGTAAAATGGTGGCTAGGCAGTGGGGTTGAATATCTAACTTATTAGTGCCGTGTTCTATTCTGGCAATGTTGAGAATTTCATCAATGAGATGTAGTAGTTTTAAGGCTCTTTCGTGAGCTTGGGCAATAAATTCCCGCTCTTCTTCGGGGTTCTCACACAAATCTGATAAAATTAACTGATGTAAGCCGATTAAACCATTGAGGGGCGATCGCAACTCATGGGTAGTGCGGGCTAAAAATCCCGCTTTAAACCGGCTCATCTCTTCCGCCATGTAGTAAGCTAACTCAGTTTGTTTAATTTGTTGCCAAAGTTTTGTAACTTGCAGTCGATCTTCTAATGGCAATAGAGATAAACTAGAAGAATTGCTCAGAAAGCGAGTAAACAATCCTCGCACACCCAAACCTAATATTAGCCCTACCCCTAAATATATGCAGTTGCTCCAGTTCATAATTTGAGAATCATTCTAACAACTTAATTTAACAGTACCCTGGCGCAAAATTTGCCAGTTCGTCCCTGTCCATTTGCTCACGGTGGAAGGTACACCAATTCCAGCAGTTTCGCCCTTGACTGGTTCTGGCTCTAAAGTCAGCACTTCCGGGAACTGTTGGGCAATTTCTGCTAGGGTTTGTAAGGGCGGTTGACCAGAAAAATTGGCGCTAGTGGTGGCCATTGGTCCAGTTTGTGCCAAAATAGTTTGGGCAATGGCACGATTAGGAACCCGGATGCCAATAGTAGTGGGGTCAGTGGGGTTCATCTGTTTAGGTACTCTGGGGCTGGCTGGTAGTACCAGCGTTAAAGCCCCTGGCCAATGTTGACTTGCTACCTGTTGCCAAATTTGCAACTCATATTCACTACCTTGAACATAAGGCCATAAATCTTCCGCACTACCCCCCATCAAAATTAAGGGTTTATCTTGGCTACGCTGTTTAGCCTGAAAAATTAATGGTGCTTGTTCTGGTATGGCTGCTAGTGCAGGGACAGTATCAGTGGGAAAACTGACTAACAAGCCAGCCTGTGCGCCAGCTATCAATTCAACTAAGGAAACTTGAGTCATTGGTCATGGTTATCATGAGAAGTTATTTTATGATCCACCATGAACATAAGCCATTGCAAAGCGTTCAATGCCCGCTAAATCAGGGTGAATTTTAATATCATAGTAGCTACCCTGTGTTTGTAAAAGTGTTTGCACTGTATCTGCTTGTCCTGCCATCATTTCAATTAGCCACACACCACCAGGACGCAAATACTGGGGAGAGATTTCTATCAACCGGCGAATATAATCTAAGCCATCGCCTCCACCATCTAAGGCTAAATGGGGTTCATGTCTCACCACTTCCGGTTGTAGGGTAGCCACCGTACTAGTGGGAATATAAGGCGGGTTAGACACCATACCGCTAAACTGACCTGTGAGGGCTGCTAACGGCTCCCACCAAGAACCCTGGTAAAATTTAACTTGGTTGTCAAAACCTAAATTATGGGCATTGTAACCGGCAATTTCTAAAGCTTCTGGGCTGAAATCAACTGCATGAATTGTTGCTTGTGGTAAAGCATCTGCTAAACCTAGGGCGATCGCACCGCTACCAGTTCCCAAATCTGCCCAGTGTCCTGAAGGAAGAAACGGGGCTGCGCCGGGGTGAGTAGCAGCAGCCACAGCTAAATCAATTAAACATTCTGTTTCTGGTCTGGGAATTAAAACCGCCTTTGACACTGCAATTTTAAAGTTGCGCCAAGGGGTAATTCCAGTAATGTATTGCACCGGCAAGCGTTCATTTAATCGCCTTTGCCACAACTGGTCTAAATCTTCTAAAGGTAAGGCCATCTCAATCTCAGCCCAATCTTTAAAAGATTCTAAACGCAGTGCCAAACGGTCTAACCCAGCTAATTCTAGAAGTAGCCAGTCTACCTCGGCAGGTGAAATATTATACTTTTTTGCCGAGGCGATCGCTTGATTACGCCACTGCCAAAGCTGTAAACCGGAAACTACTTCTAGCTTTTTATCTGCCATTGCTTAACGTTTTTGGGGTCTTGCCGGCTGTGAATTATTGCTGTTTTGTCTCGGTAAAGTTTGGATATATTCTCTAGATTCTTGGGATGGTACTAAAACAACCTGCTCTAACCAAGGATCATTTTTATCCTGTAGTGTTTTAATCACCCCGTCTATATCTATTACCTGAATATCAGCTTTAGGAAATTTTGGCTTCACTTGGGTTAACAAACCTTGTGCATCTTGCTTACTTAAAAATAAAGGAATCAATTGCTCCTTATCAGATGCTAGTTGAATGGGCACATAACCTTGTTCTGGTGAAAATCTCACTGCAAAAATCGGCACACTGTTAAACTGTTTTACTTGTTGTCCACTTTGACGCAGTAATTCCATTGCCCCATTAATTTCCTGTTCTACAGGTTTAAAGGCAAATATCAAGCGTTCTGACTGATTTTTAGTTTCTTGCAATTGCTCATAGATAACTCCTAGAGGTACTGCTGTTACCTGTAGACTTTTAACAATTTCTTTCATTTTTGGGTCCTTCCCAGAAGCCCCTTGTAATTCCTTGATAAAACTTTGGGCTTCTTGGCGACTCATATAAACACCTGTCACAGAACCACCTTGTTTTTGAGACTCCGGTAAAGGACGGCTCAATGGTAAACCTTGTTGATTGGTAATAAGATATACGGGAACTGAATCTAATTTTTCTTTTATTTGTTGTTCTGACAAAGCCAAGACAGGTAAATTACCTGCAAAAACACCCCCTAGCAAAGTACTCCCCACTAGAGTTAATGTTGTGCCCCAGCGAACTAATGATTTCATAATTATTCCTCGCATGAATAGCTAAATTAAGACAGATAAATGATTAGATAGATGAACACCGCACGAACTAGCTTTAGTTATATAGCAGTGGACGTAAAATGTGAGAAATTTGTTTTCACGGTTCAATGTTAACAATCAATTTGCAAAAGCTGCTATCTTAACGACTTTAAGAATTTACACCAGATTTCAGGTCAATCAGGGTGTAACTGACCTTGTGGTAGGTTGTATTGCTTAAATTTAATTAGTTATATCTTGGATTATGTATACCAGATAGGTAAGCCAGAAGACTGATTGGGTGTGTACTACAGAGTAGTATATCACCTCATAGAGCCATAGACCACTGGCTTACCTGCCAACAAATTTAAAACTTAGCTTTTTTGCGTAATAACTCAGCAATGGTTAAATTCATTTCAGCCTTGCCATCAAATACTGTTCCCACCTTGCCCCTGTGCATATGAACATAATTGAGTCGGTAAGCATCTTGTGGTAAGGGTACATATCCCACAGAACTCACCGCCTCTGGTGCTTTCTGAATATAAAAGTCAGTAAACTTGTAGAGTATTCCTCTATTAGAGAGAGACTGGGGATTAATGTAAATAAACAAAGGACGAGAAAGTGGTTGATATTCCGATTTCTCGACGGTTTTCATTGACGGCAATACAGCACCACGTCCATTATCTACAGAGAGCGCTCTTAACTTGGCTTGATTTTTTTCGTAATAAGCATAGCCAAAGTAACCCAAAGCATTTGGATCTTTGCTGACCCCATCTACTAAAACATCATCGTCTTCACTGGCTGTGTAGTCACTACGGGAAGCTCCCGCTTTACCAACCACGGCTTCGGTAAAATAATCAAAAGTCCCTGATTCCCCACCAGCACCATACAAAGTGAGAGGACGATCTGGCCAAGATGGGCGTACTTGGTTCCATTTAGTGATTTTCCCCTGGGCTGCTGGTTCCCAAATCTTTTTTAGTTCTGCCACTGTGATGTCTTTTGCCCAGTTATTTTCTGGACTAACAGCCACTGTTAAAGCATCAAAAGCGATGGGTAACTCTATGTAACCCACCTGATTATTTTTACAAGCTTCCATCTCCTCCAGTAGAATTGGTCGAGAAGCGTTGTTAATCTCTGTTTCTCCAGCGCAAAATTTTTTAAATCCCCCTGTAGTACCGGAAATCTTTAGGTCAACTTGCAGTTGGTTGTTAGGGTCTTTCTTAAACTCCTGAACAATTGCTTGGGTAATGGGATGTACCGTACTCGAACCATCAATTAGAATTGATGGTTCAGTTTTGACCGCACTACTGGCACAACTACTCACTAGTGTTACGATTCCTAACACCAGAGGTATTTTATTAATTGTCATGTTCATCTAACTCTCCGTTGTCTATTACGAGTAAGTTTATATGTGTCTAATTTCAAAAAAACTTGATATGTAAATAGTTGTCAAGCATACAACACAAAAATTAATTAATTCTCACACTTACTGTATATAAGTAAAAACACTGAAATTTTAGAGACATAAAAAATTTGAAATCTATCTTAAGAGGTATTTTTGGTTTTATACCAAGGGTGATAGTCTTTTCATATACAGTAATTGATGAACTTGTGTGATGGACATAACAATTAAAAAACTAGCCAAGGTGAATCTAGGAGAACACCACAATTTACCTGATTCACCGGGGATATACTTTATATGTGATCAGGCTTACAGAGTTTGGTATGTGGGTATTTCCACCAGCAGCTTAAGACAGAGACACCAACAACACGAACGCACTGAGGATTTTAAAACTCATGGCGGTCAGTGGATATGTTATTTAAGCTGGGATGACGTTGATGATTTGCATGAGTGGGAAGTTGACCATATTCACAAGTTCCAACCGCCACTGAATAAAAACTTGACCCAGCCGGAGTTACCTTTGATTGATTTAGGGTATGATCAAAGCAATTATTTCAGCAGATATCGGGAAATTAAGCAAATACAGGCTAGTTTGGAGCAGGAGTTAGAGCAACTAAAGCCCAATCTTGTCACCTTGATTGAGAACCATGGGGGAAAAATTAAGACTAGTGAGTTTAGCGCTTACTTGAATAAAAGGACTACATATAGCTATTCTTCAGAAGTTGAACAGCTAAATTTACAACTGAAGGACAAGAAAAAAGAAGAGGAAAAAACAGGTATAGCCCAGGTCACATCTGTTACTATTTTTCCTGTAGTACGATAGTTGAATTGTGCTGGTGTTATTGTATGATCAATCATTGGGTAAATAGTTATAAATAGCCAATCATGTCGAAAGTCCTTAATCAATGTGAAAATTTAAAAGAGCAAGTTGAAACCATATTACAACTTGTCCATCAAGAACCATCTTTACGGTCACAAGATATTACATCTGTACAAACTTGTTTGGAAAAAGTCATTTCTCCCAGGTTTGAAATTGTATTTGCAGGTGCATTTAGTGCTGGTAAATCCATGCTGATTAATGCACTACTAGAACGAGAATTGTTATACAGTGCTGAGGGACACGCTACAGGTACAGAATGCAGAATTGAATATGCGGAATTAGATAATGAACGGGTAGTTTTAACATTTTTAAGTGAAGTGGAAATTCGTGAACAAGCTAGTTTTTTATGTCAACAATTAGCATTTAACACAACCGCTAATCTTAATCACCCTGAAGTTATTAATTTACTGCGCCAAGGTTGTAGCGTTATTATTCAGCAGGAAGGAGGGGAAAGTAGATCGGAACGGGCTAAACAAGCAAAGGCTTTAATCTTGTTGCTCGATGGGTATGAAGCAAATCATCAACATATTCATACAACGAATAATGCTACATATTCTATGGAACAATTTAATTTTTCTAATCTCAAGGAAGCGGCTGGATATGCGCGGCGTGGTAGTAATAGCGCTGTGTTAAAAAGAATTGAGTATTACTGTAACCATCAGCTTTTACAAGATGGTAACATCATCATTGATACACCAGGAATTGATGCACCAGTGGAGAGGGATGCTCAATTAACTTATGCTAAAATACAACATCCCGATACATCGGCGGTGGTGTGTGTGTTAAAGCCTGCTGCGGCTGGTGATATGACTACGGAAGAAACAGAACTTTTAGAAACAATGCGAAATAATAGCGGTATACGCGATCGCATCTTTTACACTTTCAACCGCATTGATGAAACATGGTACAATCACCAATTAAGGCAGCGTTTAGATAACTTGATTAATGATCAGTTTCGTGATGCTCGTAGGGTTTACAAAACCAGTGGATTGTTAGGATTCTACGGCAGTCAGATTAAACAAACAAGTAGCCTGGATAGGTTTGGGTTAGATTCTATTTTTGCGGAAAGTGTTAAAAATGCCCATGGTCAAGAAGAAACACCGCAATTTATTAATGAATTTAATCGCTACTGTGCTAGTTCTGGTAAATTGTCATCCAGTCAATTTCGCATTTCTGTAAACAGCTTTGAAACTCCCAATGAGAATTATGTCAGGATTTTAACTGAACAGGGAACGCCTTTAATTAATCAGCTGATTCAAGATAGCGGGATTGAGGAATTTCGCACGGCTATTACTAAATATTTGTTCGAGGAAAAACGTCCACAGCTTTTTCAAAATCTGGCTGATGAGTTGGAAGATATTTGTATTAAATTAAAAAAACATTATCAAAGTGAATACATAAATTTAGATAGTCAGCCGCGAGAAATTGAAGGGATGAAGGCGCAAGAGTTACAACGCCTGAATCAACAATTACAGCAACTAGCTAAAGATTTCAGTCAGCACATCACAGAGGAAGTTAACCAAATAATAAATAATTCTTCCGCTACTTTTGAGACAGATTTTAGACAATTACAATCACGGATGATTCGGCGTTTAGATGAATTGCTAGACACATTTTCTGTGGCTGATGCTTATCAACGTTCTACTCGTAATCATCCCCGCAATTCAACTGCACCTTTTCTAGCTATTTTGGTAGAAGCATTGTATTATTTAGCCAATCAATTAGAAGATATCCTGATTACATCTTGCCAACAATTAGTGGATAATTTATTTCAGCAATTAATGGACAAGATTCGCAAATCAGAATATTACCGTCAATTGTATCGGCTAGTAGGTAACGACGGGGGAATTGAACAACAGGTCAAAGCAGCGGCTAAGAGGGTGTCTATGGTGTTGGAGAGCGCAGCTTGTGTAGAATGCGATCGCTTTGTGCGAGAAAGTCCGAGATTTTATGATGAAGGTACTTTTTCGATATATCAGTTTCGTCAAACTTTGCTGCAAACATCCCAAAGTTATGATGCTCAGAGTATGGTAGAGGCTGAACCTGCCATTAGACAACTGTTAAAATTAGATTTTGAACCAAAGGTTTCTCAGACAGTTTGCAAATCTTTCCGCCAAACCATTAATGCTATTCTCAAGAGACAACTGTTAACAATGGCGGAGGAACAACAAGAAAATGTTTTACAGCAATATTCCCAAGCCCGTGCTTATTTAGAACAAACTCTGCAACAAGAAGCCGAAAATAAAATTATCAATAATCAACGCTTACTGACAGGCGTTCAACAAAAAATAGACAGTTATAACACAGCAGTTCACCATGTCAATAACTGTTTACAATCTATGCAGTTGTATGATCATTTATTACCTGTAATTAATCAGGAAGATTTTCAAACTCTTGACAATCATTCAGCAGTTGTAAAAGATTTAGAAATTAGCGATATTCTGGTTGATGATCGTAATTTATGAATAAAACTCCTCGGATTCCCATCCCCCCTTCTGTGAGAAAATATGTATTTGAACGAGACAAATATCAGTGCCAAAGCTGTGGTAAAACAACCTTAGAAACTAACCTAACCATTGA
>NZ_JANQDH010000013.1 GCF_029891735.1 Chrysosporum bergii ANA360D | reverse complement strand
GAAGTATCCTGTGGTGTAGATGTTACCGCTATTATCTACGGCTATGCTGCTGCTGTAGTCTGAGTCACTACCCCCTGCTTTTTGTGCCCAGAGATAGTCGCCATTACTGTCTTGCTTAGTAATGAATATGTCTCGATTTCCGGCACTGGTGAGGGTGGTGTTGCCGAAGGTGGCTGTCTCATAGAAGTATCCTGTGGTGTAGATGTTACCGCTATTATCTACGGCTATGCTGCTGCTGTAGTCTGAGTCACTACCCCCTGCTTTTTGTGCCCAGAGATAGTTGCCATTACTGTCTTGCTTGGTGATGAATATGTCAACACTGCCGGCACTGGTGAGGGTGGTGTTGCCGAAGGTGGCTGTACCAGAGAAGTTTCCTGTGGTGTAGATGTTGCCGCTACTATCTGCCCTGATGCTTCTGCTGGAGTCTAAGCCACTACCGCCTGCTTTTTGTGCCCAGAGATAGTTGCCATTACTGTCTTGCTTAGTAATGAATATGTCAGCACTGCCGACACTGGTGAGGGTGGTGTTGCCGAAGGTGGCTGTACCAGAGAAGTTTCCTGTGGTGTAGATGTTACCGCTATTATCTACGGCTATGCTGTAGCCGTAGTCTGAGCTACTACCCCCTGCTTTTTGTGCCCAACGGACAATGGGTAAACTTGTATCGTCATTACTGAGGGTGGTGTTCATGGTTTTCAGCATAGTAGTATAGTAGTATAAGTAAAAAAACGGTGCTAAAGCTGCTTACTTACAGAGTATCATAAATATTTTTCTTTATTTAATCCGATACAGAATTTAACAATGTTTTTTAACGTGAGTTCGATGTCATACTTAAGGGTTTCTTTAATTACATTATACCGCTATGTAAGCTCTACTACAGAAATTGCTGTTAGTCCCATGGGGAGAAATATTACTGTGATTCGGGGTTAGATTATTCATTAAGAGTAGCAAGCAGGATGCTGGCGTTACAATGGTAGCAAGTTGCGGTGAATCATGAAAAATCACCGACCTGACAGGTCGGTGAGTATGTTAAAACTCTCTAGAATGATGTTTGTAATATATTATTTACATCAAATTACATCAACCCAGTATTAGTACCTTGCTTACCAGTTGCTAATTCGACTTTAACAATTTTGCCGCCCATTTTTTGAATGCGTTGCTGTTCCCGGAACCAATTCTCGTAGGGAACTAATTTAGTAAAGTATGTGTTTTGCAACTCTCTTTGGGTACGAATTCGAGTTTGGCTAGGGACACAAGCAGTTACTTTAAACAAACGGGCCATATTCTAAATCTCCTACTGTGATGGTGAAAAGTTTTTTTTATTACCAAAAAAAATGGGAGTGTTGTTTTTATGAAAATATTTAAGTTAATCACTCCAAGTCTGGAAACTAACCATCAATACTAGATCGCTAACACTCATCCACAGTATAAGCAATAGAACGTTCTAGCACTCACAATTAATTTCCAGACCTTAATCAAACCACACTTAACTTCTTAAGTGGGGGTAGTTCTTAGCTCAAGCCAGAGGAGATATAGTCGAAGTAAACGCCCATTTCTTTACCAGCGTCGGGACCTACTAAGCTAGCGGTTACTTCTTTCATAGCTTGGATAGCTTGTACAGTAGCACCGATGGGAACACCCAAGGAGTTGTAGGTTTCCTTCAAGCCATTTAATACACGCTCATCTAAGATGGAAGGATCGCCTGCCAACATTGCGTAGGTAGAATAACGCAGGTAGTAGTCCAAATCGCGGATGCAAGCAGCATAGCGACGGGTGGTGTACATATTACCACCGGGACGGGTGATGTCAGAATATAACAGAGACTTAGCTACTGCTTCTTTAACAATGGCTGCTGCGTTAGCGCTGATGGTGGTAGCAGCGCGGACGCGCAGTTCACCAGTTACAAAGTAGCCTTTGAGTTTTTGTAAAGCGGCAGCGTCCAAGTATTTACCTTGAACATCTGAAGCATTAATAACAGAGGTAATTGCGTCTTGCATGTTGTTATTTCCTTATTTCCAACCTGATTGCAATACTTATGTTTCAGCAAAAGTCAAAATTGCTTCAGCTTACTGCATCGCACCAACTAAATAGTCGAAGTAAGCGCCGGCTTCAGAAGCATCTTCAGAAGATAGCAAGGTAGAAGCAACGTTCTTCATGGCGTTAACGCCACCGGCTACTGCGTCAATGGGGGTACCGAGGGACTTGTACATTTCGCGCACACCTACAACACCGATTTCTTCGATGGGGGTAACGTCGCCGGAAACGATTCCGTAGGTAACTAGGCGTAGGTAGTAATCTAAGTCACGCAGACAAGTAGCGGTCATTTCTTGACCGTAAGCGTTACCACCAGGAGAAACCACGTCAGGGCGCTTTTGGAAGAGCTGATCACCAGCTTGCTTAACAATGCGCTCGCGGTTTTCGGTCAAAATTTGAGCGATGCGGAGGCGACGTTCACCACCAGAAACAAAGCTCTTGATACGATCCAGTTCGCCGGGGCTAAGATAGCGGGCTTCTGCATCAGCATTCACGATGGACTTCGTGACGATACTCATTAATGGATTCCTCCAGTACTAATGAAACCAGAATTTATAAAACTGGTGCAATTGTGCAATTTTAACTTTTGTGGTAGTGGCTTTTTGTCATTGCCTTTTGAGACATGGCCATCATTGAAGGAAATGACCCAAAAACACAACTACCTCCCGCAAAATATTTTCCGGCATTTTGTTGAGCATTTATGACTGTTCTTAATACTTTGTAATATTAACTTTCAGATTTAACAGTCAAATTGCTATGGGAAAGCCTGAGAAAACCAGCCAAACAGGGCTGCTGGGGTGTTGGGTCATGGAAATATAGAAAATTCTCCACACCCAATCCCCAGTTTTTAGCCCCTAGCGATCGCCTGTTCTACCTGTCAATACAGCAGGTGATAAACTAGACCAAGACTGTTTGACCAAATCAGCCGCAGCTTCCACACTACCTAAGTAATTACCAGCAGGTAGTGATGGGTAACGCTGATAAGGTACTACATCCTCACCAAAGAAGCGGGTATATTCTGGACTATCCACAATTGCTTCCACAGCAGCCCTTAAACCGCTATCGGCGAGCAACTTGTTATATTGACGAATTTCCCCTTGGGTAGCTGGTGCGCGTCCCAATAAGTGACGGAAGAGAAACTCAATCACTTTGGTATTGGGATAAGGAGTATAGAACCGCTTACGGTAGATTTCTGAACTAGCCAACTCCCGGACAAACTCCCGCAGGGAAATTTCCCCATTCCGCAGTTTACTGTCTAAGTTAGAACGGCGATATTCTTGGGGAACTTGACCGCTAAACACATCCAACACTTGACAGTAAGCAGCATCAATCACCCGTTGTTTCTCTGCTTGGTTAGCATCTACTGTGAGACGGTAAATTTTGGCAGGTTTACGGCGACTCGTACCTACACCCACTTCCACTGATTGACCGCGACCATCGTTAAAAGAACGACCCAACTCTATAAACAACGGCTTGGTTTTGTCCATTTGCTTGGCTTGGGCTGCCAAATCTGCGATGGACTTAGCTAAAATCGGCGTATTGGCCGAAGCAATGCGCGGCTTCACAGTTTCAAAACTAGGCACAACCAAATCGTTATTTTGCTTAGTCAGTTGATTGTAAAGCTTTTGGGTATTGGGGAAATTAGCCGCGGGTAAAGTTGGGAAGCGACGGTAAGGAACAGTATCTTCACCAAAGGTCTGGCTATATTCTGGACTGTCTACCATAGCGGTAATAAAGGACTGAATCCCCTGAGTAGCCAAAATTTGGTTATACTTACGGATTTCCGCCTGGTCTATGGGCGCACGTCCCAAAAAGTGCTTAGTTCCCAACTCAATCACTTTAGTGTTGGGTAGTGGTGTATAAAACTCTTTCAAGTACAGCTTAGAGTAACCCAAACCGGCAATAAATTCCTTAACGCTGATTTCACCATTACCTAGCTTACTTTCTAAGGACGTGAATTCATTTTTGACAACATAAGGAGCAATATCACGTTCAAAAATCTGGCGATAAGCAGCACTAATTATAGTTTTCACAGCTACCTTATCGCTGGTATTAGCCACCAACTTAAAGATTTTGGTTTGTTCCCGCTGCTTAGTAACCCCTTGATTAATCCGGTATTGAATATCTGGTTCTGTGCGGTTTTCAGCCACCTGACCCAATTCCACAAACCGGGGTGTTTCTATTTTCTCAACCTTCGCACCTACATCTGAGCGAATGCTACCAACTCGTAGATGGCGTAATGACACACCTCCAGGAGTCAAATAACGCTCATAAGGTACAGTGTCCTCACCAAAAGCCTCGCTATACTCTGGCGTATCAAGAATAGCATCTACTACCGCGTAGAAGCCGGTCTTGGCTGCAATATCAAAATACTTGTTGTTTTCTTGACGGCCATAGGTAGGACGACCCAACAAGCGGCGATGAATATACTCTATCGCCTTACAAACATATAGCGATGTCCAATACATCTTGCGGAATAAGTCCGACTTAGCCAACATCCGGATAAACTCGCGCACAGAAATCTCGCCATTTTCCAGCTTAATTTCTGCCACCTTCAGGCGTTGACCTTCGTAAACATCACGACCAAAAACCTGCAAATAAGCCGCTTTAATCACAGCCTGGGTAGAGCTTTCTGAGAACTTAACACTGACACCCTGACCAGCTTGTTTACTCAAAGTAGCAGGAATTTGATCTAGTTTAAAGACTTTGCGTCCTAGAGTTCCCGGTGCTTCACCCCGCGACTTCGGATTACTCAATTGGTTGTTAATACCAGGTCCTTGGTGAATCAAAATGCGTCGGGTATCCTTGCCAAAAGGAGCCGGGCTGCTGCTGGGGTTGCGAGTTTCTTTCGGGAAAATCGCTCCAAATTGAATTTCTAAAGGATCATTACCGGAACCATAAGGATGTTGGTCTGGTAATGGCTGTTCGTAAGCCGCAAAGGTAGTAATAAACTGGGGTACTTTGCGGAAAGGCGCACTGTATTTCAACAAATCTTGTTGGGGTCCCCAGTTGCGACATTCTTGGGCTTCCTGACCCAGACCTCGCAAATAGGGTACTGTTTCCTCGCCAAAGTAATCAGCGTACTCCTGAGAATCCACTAAAGCATCAATTAAAGCTGGTAGACCGCCATTAGAAATAATAGCAAAGTACTTTTGTACTTCTTCCCGGCTACTTGGTCCCCGTCCCAAAATGTGACGGAAGGCCAGTTCAATGACTCGACTGTTGATAAAGGGCTGGTAAAACTGTTTTTGGTAAAGAGGGGATTTAGCAAGACGGCGGATAAACTCTTTCATAGAGATATCGCCATTCTTTACTTTAGATTCCAGGTCAGAAATGGACAAACTATAAGCACGGGTGATGTCCCGCTCAAAAATTTGCCGATAAGCCGCTTTTACCACCTGGATTTTTTCACCAGCTGACAAACCAGGCTTCATGACAAACTTAGGCCGACGTTCAGCTGCATTAAAGTAAATTTGTGGCAGTTGTAGACCTTGTTGGTCACCGGAAGGACGTTGACGCAGTTTGTTAGAAGGTGTCGGGGCTTGGAACTCATTGAGCAACACATCCATATACTGAGACACAATTGCTGTAGCCTCAGCATCTTTACGGAAATAAGACAATGATGCTGCTTTAATTTCCTGTAAAGCCACCAATGTTGCGTCACTAGAGCAAGCATTTTCAATGATTTCCCGCAAACCCCGTGTATTCACACTGATAATATTCGGGTCACCAGCTACGATGGCATAGGTAGCATAGCGCAGGAACCAAGATAAATCCCGTAAGCTCTTAGCCATATTAGCTGGACCATAACGGGCGACATTAATAGGTCTAAAACCTGGAGGAACAGGAGTGCTAGGAGAAGAATTAAAAATTGAACGGAGACTTTCTAAAAAACCGCCGCGGGTTTCCACATAGGTAACAGTTCCTAGTTTCATCTCTTCGGCAATATTCATCTCCGAACCACCCCCGTCCATGGCCATGGCTGGTTCTGGTTCTTTAGGCTTTTCTAAAAACGCCATGGGGGAACCACCCACAAAAATCCGGTTAGCCGCGCGAGAAACGATAATTTCGGAATTTTCCGTCAGGGTCTGAGCAATTTCTAGACGTTTCGCACCAGAGGCGAAATAACTAGCCAGTTCCCCTAGCTCCCCGCTTCCCAAAAACCGGTCTTGCTGTTCGGCTTGAGAAATTGTGGCTACAGTCAGAGTTTGATATAGTTGCGGGCGCGCAACCGAGCTTCCACCACTTGCCTTAACACTCATTGAATTTGTAAAACTCCTTTAATTTATATATGTGTTAAGTCTGGGTTGTTTTCAGGCTTGACATATTGCTGTAATTATGAATGAGATTGCAGCCTGCAAAATTGCCAGTTAATTAACCCAGTTAGCTTTAGATTAGAACGTTTTGCGTTTTCTCTGGTGATTTATTAAGAAGTATGTAGAATCTGTAATCAAAATATTTAAGCTAGAACAGCCGCACATTGTAGCTTGACTATAAATTATCTCAAGCCTTTACCATACTTCATGGACAAAATATAATTTATTTATATAAAGTTAATAATTATTCTAGGAAGGGAAATTCAGCCTATCCTACTGCTACTGAAAATATTTCTTAAGGAAGATACTTGACACTAAATGCTATGGCTATATTTAACCTGTTGTGAGCTACTAGCCTCGGTGTATCTTATCAATTAAATGATCCAAGATATTAGTTTTTCCGAGTGTAATCCGCAGTTGGAAAGTGATCAAGTCAACATTAATAAAACTGCCAGCCCAGAAGTGCGGCAGCCAGAAGTGGAAGTTTCTAGTCATAAATTAGAAATTGTCCATGCTACAAACGGCCGTGTGCGCATTCGTGCTGCGGGTGGTTTTCATTCTCAGTTAGAAACCATCAGTCAGAAATTACAGCACTACAAAGGAGTAACAAAGGTTTGTCTCCATCAGCAAACAAGTAGTTTGGTGATTACCTTTGATCAAACTTTGCTATCTATGGCGCAAATGTTGGACATCCTTCAACAACTCAACGTTGAACCAATCCCAGTCAGCAAAGTAGATATATTACCTGGGTGGAAATCTGTCGATTTTTGGCAAGAACAATCAATTTCCTTAATTCCCTTAATTACCGGGTTAGCGGTGACGGGGGGGCTAGGAATTACTGGTTTGGCAGCAATTCCAGTGTATATGATCACTGCAACTGCTACCCGTCGGGTGATTTCTGACCTGGAACCAAAATCTGGCGGATCTCATGTCCAACCATCTAGGCAAACTGCTGAGTTTACAAGTCATAGCTGCTCTGTGCATTCTACAGTTGCTTATGGTATTGTCCACGTTATACCGGGCAGAATACGGTTTCATGTTCCCCGACTCGCTCAAGACCGCGGCTATGGGCGGCGACTGGAAAGGTTATTGAAAGCAGATCCCCACGTGGTCAGAGTGCGAGTGAATGATCATGCAGCATCGATAACCATTACCCATCTACCTGATGAGGTGAGGGTGAGCCATTGGGTGAGTCTGATGGAATTGGCTGGGGAAACTAACCCATCTACTCGGTCAAATGGGACCACACCGGAAAACTCACCCAGCATATGGGCGGATATGAAGTATCCAGGATTGTGTGTTTCTCTGGACTATATGGCGAAGTTGTCTTTGTAGAGAGTTTTTGATAGAGACTTGAACTTAATAAGTAAGAACGAATGACAAAAGTTACTGTTCCAATGGCATCGATCCCCGTAGCAATAGTTGAAAGTAATAGCAACACCCACAACTACAAAGCCGAAAACTCCTTTACCGTTATCCACAGCACACCGGGTAGGGTGCGATTACGTATACCTCGGTTACGTCATGATCCAGAATATGCAAAACAGCTGCAAACCCTTCTAAACTCAGATTATTTAGTCACCAACGTCAAGATTAAATCCATAGTAGCTTCACTGGTTATTACTTATAATAACAGTGATATTACTGATAAGAAAATGCGATCGCGATTGCATTGTTTAATATTAGCAGCCGGAGAAACAGAAATAGTTTTAACTGAGAGTACCAAGCCTTACCCCACATCAACCAATGGTGACACTTGGCCAGGGATGCAGTTTTCTGTACTATCCACAGGTTTGGCACTGCTGGCGGGACCATTAGGACTACCCATACCCCCTATCATGGTAGTGGGAAGCATAGCCCTGGGCACATTTCCTGTGTTTCAAAGAGCATGGGCGGGAATTATCACCCAGCGCCGACTTAATATTGACTTTCTGGATTTTATCGCCATTGCTATCACTACATCCCAGGGAAATTTTCTCACCCCGGCTTTGATGTTGAGTTTAATTGAAATTGGGGAAAACATTCGCGATCGCACCGCCCGATCTTCCCAAAAGCAAACCCTAGACCTCCTCAACACACTAAGTCAATTTGTCTGGGTAGAACGCCACAGCCAAAAACAACAAATCCCCATCCAAAACGTACAACCAGGAGATATAGTCATCGTGTATCCTGGTGAACAAGTACCCATTGATGGCAGTATAATTCGCGGTACAGCATTACTGGATCAACAAAAACTCACAGGGGAATCAATGCCGGTATTCAAAAGCCAAGGACAACCGGTTTTTGCTTCTACCTTAGTACGGGAAGGGCAGATATATATATTGGCAGAAAGGGTAGGTCAAAACACTAGGGCAGGACAAAGTATTCAACTTATGCAAGTAGCCCCAGTTCATGACACCCGGATGGAAAACCAAGCCATTAAAATTGCTGAACAAGCTGTTCTGCCAACTTTATTATTAAGTGGGGCAGTATTTGCCGTAACTGGCAACCCGGCGCGGGTAGCCAGTATACTGACCTTGGATTTATGCACAGGAATTAGGGTATCTATTCCTACATCAGTTTTAGCCGCCCTTTCCTACGCTGCACGACAAGGTATTCTCATCCGTAGTGGTAGAGCTTTAGAAAAACTAGCAGCAGTTGATACTATTGTTTTTGACAAAACAGGCACACTAACTAAAGGGGAAATAACAGTGGTAGAAATTGAGAGTTTCAATCCTACCATTTCCACAGAAAGAATTTTAGCACTAGCCGCGGCGGCAGAACAGCGCCTAACCCACCCAGTAGCTCAAGCAATTATTCGCTACGCAGAAACACACCCAAAAATAGTCATTCCCCAGCGTGGTGAGTGGAACTATCAACTGGGTTTGGGGGTAGAAGCTGAAATTGAAGGAGAGATAGTTTATGTAGGTAGCCATCGCTTTTTGGATCAGCAAGGCATTAACATGGAATCTCTACACCAACAGCAACTACCAGGAAAATCAGAAATATATGTGGGTAGTAATGGTCAACTCCTGGGTAGAATTAGATATAGTGATGTTCTGCGCCCAGAAAGTCGGGAAGTAATTAACGACTTGTTAACAACTGAATGCGTAGAAGTGCATATGCTCACGGGAGATAACCATAACACAGCCAAGGCGGTGGCTGCTGATTTAGGTATTCCCCCCGGCTACACCCACGCTGAAGCTTTTCCCCAAGAAAAAGCTGCTATTGTCAGCCAACTGCATCAACAGGGAAAGACAGTGGCTTTTGTGGGTGATGGTATTAACGATTCCCCAGCTTTGGCTTATGCTGATGTGTCGGTTTCCTTTGGGGATGGTTCAGAAATTGCCAGAGAAACAGCAGACGTGGTGTTAATGCAGAATGACTTACATAGTTTACTACAAGCGATCGCCATTGCCCGTCACACCAAGTACCTTATTCAGCAAAACACCAATATTGTAGTTATTCCTAACCTAACAGCAATGGCTATGGCTGTTTTAATTGGTCTGAACCCCTTAGTAGCCACAGTGGTTAACAACGGCTCCACTATCATAGCTGGAATTAACGGTTTACGCCCCATGGTTAAACGGGGGTCAAAGCAAACTCCACCACCAGAAAGATGAAAACACAATTCTATGCAGATTAAACTAAGAAGCTTACTTACATCTATTAGAGTCAATTAACCATGGCAGCTAAAATTATTGATTTTGTTGAAGATGCTGGTACACCTGGAATTATAGCCGGCATAGGGGCGGTACTGTTAGCACCGGTTTTAATTCCCGTTGTGGCGGGAATTGGTAAACCCATAGTCAAATCATTAGTTAAAGGTGGAATTGTCGCCTACGAAAGAAGCAGAGGCGCATTTGCAGAAATGGGCGAAACCTGGGAAGACATCATAGCCGAAGCCAAAGCAGAAATTGCCGAAGAAAGACAAACACCAGCATTTGAAGCAGCCAGCACCCCGGCGGACACAGGAGAACACGGCGCATAACCAAGTTAGTGGCGGGGACTTCCGTCTTCAAAACGCCCATTAACCAGAGTAGCGGGCAAGACTTGTACTGAGCGTAGTCCATAGCTTGCGTAGTGTAGCCATAGTATGCCCGCATTACGAGATTTTTATCATCACAGCAGACCCATGTTAACCAATAGTCATGGTAACCCAACCAACATAGCCAAACTTTTACAACAAGCAACCTTCAAAACCACACTCAAACCCCTACCTACTCAAATCATCAGTAACACTCCCCAAAGACTACGGCTGAGAATTTCTCCACGCCATCGCCATCTCAGAGAAATGCAACGCATTGTCAACATCCTCAAAGCACAACCTAACATCCGGGAAGTCCGCATCAATGTTAACTCCGGTAGTGTTGTCGTCAACCATGATGGAAGACAAGCAACCCTAGAAAATATATTGAGTACACTGCTAGAAATAGGGGTGAGTTTTACTGACATCACAGCAACTAAATCAGAAGCAGCAAAAAAAGTCAAGGGAGCAGTGGTTAACTTTAATAAAAAATTTGAACAAGCCACCAGTGGAGAAGTTGACTTGCGCTTTTTGTTTCCTCTAGGGCTGAGTTTATTAGCAGTGCGACAAATTTTAGTGAAAGGTTGGCAACTAGAGTTAATTCCTTGGTACGTCTTAGCATGGTATTCCTTTGATAGCTTTATCAAACTCAATGGCGCTAATGACTGGACCTTAGACTAAATCAGTGGTGTTAGGTTTCCCGACCTAAAAGTTGTTAAACATCCTGTTAGGTTGGGATCAAGAAATATTAGAGTGATTTGGGTTAAACTGGCTCTGTAAAAATAGCTCAGGTAGGGGAAAATCCAGAGTAAACGGGGATAAATTTAAGCTCAATTGAGTTGGATTAAGCAGCAAAATAGCTTAGTTACTTTACAACAAGGTTAGTTTTGTCACCTCAACAATAATGTCATCAAAGTCTTGGTCACCACCCCCGCGTTTATCCTCAAAACCAAAGATGTTATTACCCAGGAATTGTATATGCTTGGTACGGTCAGAATTACTGCTCATACCAGCCACATACAGATTACTAAAATCAGAGCTAACTGAATTCATATTGCCATTTACCACCAAGAACGGTAATAGAACATGAGCAGATAAATCAATGCTGGCGAGCATTTCCAATTTACCTTCATTAGCAAACCCTCCAGATTGGTTATTGTCAACACTACCGGTTAGCACTGAGTGATTACGCACTGCACTGAGGTATTCTCGACTATTACCAAAACCAGCCACAGTAATACCGGTGAGGGGATCAACAACCGCCCCTGTAGTTCTTTCTGCTAGGTAAAAACCCACCATATTGTTAAAAGATGCCTCCCGGTAGAGTTGAGCTTCAACGGCAATAGTCATAGTGTTTGCAGAAGAAGTAGGAGTTAAATCTCTCAAGCTAATAGCTTCTAAGCCTTCACCATTTATTTGAATTTTTTGGGTGTGGAGTTCAACACCAACCCCTGATACTATCTCTGCTGATATGTTAAAATTATTCCCCGATAGATTAAAGCTAGTGGGAGTTACATTGTTAATAGTTAACTCAGTAATAGCATTACTACCAACTTCCCGCAGTTGAAAACTTACTTTTCTACCATCGCTGTTTTTTGTCCCCAGGGGTGACTGGAGATTAGCTAGAAGAGAGTCAACATTGACAGGTATACCAGAAGCATTACCTAATGTGGTGAGAATTGTTTGAGTTGTACCGTCTGCAAACACAGCTTCGAGTATTTGAGAAGCGGATCTTGAACCTTGGACAGAGAAATTAAAAGTAGTACCATAGATAGCTGTCAAGCGATCGCCTTCACCATCAGTAATCGTCACCGTGCGCGGGTTATTTTGATTAACCGCCATCACAGCAGCACCAGCGGGGTCACGGATAACTCCCACAGTTGGATCTACATCCCCCAGCGCATTATCCTTTAAAAACAGCGTCGCCCCATCATAACGACCATTACCATTCCGGTCTCGCAATACAGCACCCAAGCCAGTATCAGGATTAAAGTCAAATAGTACAAAGTCATTGTTAATCAGCTTAACAATAACGTTGTAGTCTGGTAGGTCTGAGGGTCTTTCCTCAAGATTCAGTTCTACCCGTTGAATTTTTCCAGCAAAGATTTCTGAGTTAGAGTCAGCGCCAGGGGCTATGGTGAATGACAATAACGGTACATCTAACTGAACATCTGGAATATCCTCGGTTAACTTCTCTAACAGAGTAGGATTGTTGCGGATATCAATTGTATTGATATCGCTGATTTCAAAGTTACCGGGAATTACTTGTACAGGGTTTGGTTCTGGTTGTGTTGGTTGTGTTGGTTGTGTTGGTTCCGGTTCCGGTTCTGGTTCTGGTTCTGGTTCTGGTTCCGGTTCCGGTTCCGGTTCTACTATCTCGATATTTACGGGACTTAGTAAATCATCTAGCTGAGAAAAAACATTATCACCCCCCACTAAAGCCGAGGGTTGGATACCCAAAAGTTGGGCTAGGGGAAATTCTTGGTTAGGTAATAATCCAGAGAGCAATGTGTCTGAACCCTGGGATATGGCTTTTAATCCGGTGAGGTTGGGTAAACCGGCTATAATTAGGCGATCGCTCCCTGGTTGAAAATCTTTAATTTCTGCTGCTACCCCAGGAATAGAAGCATTGGCAAGGTAAAAACTATCAGAACCTTTGCCCCCAGTCAGTATACCCCCCTGAGTGGCAAACAGGTCATCATCTCCTTCACCACCCAATAATTCATCAGTGGTAGTCCCGGCTATTAAGGTATCATTACCACCCATTCCTAGTAGTTGATTATTGCCAGTGCCGTTAGAGACATCAATAAAATCTTGCCCATCGCCGCCGTGGAGGGTATTAAATCCTTCTCCACCGGCAATGATCAGCCTGTCATTACCTTCTCCGCCGTAGAGTTCATTGTTACTACCTTCAACAATGATTAAACTATCGTCGCCGACTTCTCCATATAATTTGTTGTCTCCTACAGTACCTATACCGAGTAATTCATCATTACCTTCTCCGCCGTATAGGGTATGGTCATCATTACCAATCAACCTGTCATTACCCGGACCGGCATATAAAAATACTTGGTTGGGTATGGTATTGGCATCAAGAATATCATCCCCTCCCAGTGCAAATATCTGTAAGTCTTCCCCGGTATCAGTGGCAGTTATTTCATCTGCGGTATCAGTGCCAAATACTCTCCTCAATGCTGACGGGTTGACTATGGTTTGTGTAGTTTCCGTGGAGTTAGCTACTTGATCCACTTGGGTGGCTGTGAGGGTTTGTTCTCCCTGTGCGAGAAAAGGGATGTTTTCTAGAGGTATGTTGACAGACCAAGTATTATCTTCTCTAACTGTGGTGCTGTTTGTGTTTTGATTAGCTAGGGTTAAAGTCACAGTAGCTCCGGGTTCTCCCGTTCCTGTGATGGTCAGGTCAATAGCTGTGGCTGCTGCATTGACCATAGCAGCGTCGGTGATGGGGTCAATGGTGAAAGTATTGAGGTTTAGTATTTGGGGGTTTTGTTGGTCTAATTGTGTACTCATGATTTCTGTTGAGGATTATATTTATTCATCCCCATTCCACAGAAATGGGGATAAGTATCTCAGATTTAAGCAAAGAGGAATTGACCGGGGTTATTCACGTCAAGTTGAGTGGGGTTTACCATCTCTAATAAAGCCACATCACTACTGTCAACCTGAATTAAGGTGTGATTGTTCTGATTGACCAAACTTACTTGGTCAGCAGTAATACTACCCATACGAATGCGGTCAGTTCCTACTTGAAAATCTTTAACCACATTGAGAGCATTGGGTAAGGAACCACCCACTACTAACCAAAATTCATCTTCACCTGTTCCACCCCAGAGTTGATTATCACCACCTTCTCCTGCGTAAAGCTGGTCGTTACCATCTCCACCAAAGAGGCGATCGCTTATTTGCGAATACAAAACATCATCCCCAGAACCAGCGTAGAGGCGATTATGCCCCTCTGCACTGGAGCGCAGGAAGTCGCGATCAGAACCACCAAACAGCAGCTGATCTCTTCCTTGGGCAACTTCCAGTTCATCATCGTCAGCCCCTCCCAAGAGGATGTTAGATTCGCTTGCTTCGATAATGATGAGGGTATCTCTGTCAGTGCCTCCATTTGCCAAACTGTTACCACTAGGACTTGTAGTCCCAATGAAGATCATGTCATCTCCAGCACCGCCATTTACGTAAGTTTGGCTACTTATAAAAACTGTATCATTGCCATCCCCTGCGTGTATTTCTACCATAGCAGTTTCACTGGCTTCTATTTGGTCATCACCATTTCCTGTGAAGACGGTCAAACCTGTATCTGCACTAGTTAGGGTTTGGTTATCATCACCAGCACTACCGCTGAGAATTCTGGGGGGGGAAATCACAGTATCTTCTTGGAAAGCCAGGTTTTGGATGCGTGAGTCTAAGTCTCTTGTGGTGTCGGCTGCACCAAAAGGTGTGATGAGGAAGTTATCAAATAAATACTCAGCCAAAGCATCTTGCTCTGTACCATCGGGAACAAAATTCGCTTCCCCAGTGCGAGTAGCTTCTTCAGGTTGTGCTAAGTCTACTCGGTTAGCGGTTTCTCCTGTGGGGAATGGATAGCCGTCACCACCGCCGGCTAGATAGTTGAGGGTGACCATACGGAAACTGCGGTTAGGGTCGCCGACAATTTCCCCATCTCGAACCAGCACATCCAAATCTCTGCCGTTTTCGTCTTCAATGGCTAAAGACAGGACACGGTTACCCGGTTCTTCACGGGGGTCAAAGCTAAAGGAGAAACCTGCAATTTGGGGAAAAGCCCCTGGGGTAGTAGTATCCGCTACTGTGGTAGAAGCAACAGCGTGTTCTACTAAGGCTAAAAGTTTTGTGGCGGTGACAGTGATTAAAGTTAAGCCATTGTTAAAACTTAGGGCGTTGGCGATGTCGTTTTCTGAGATTCCCCCGGTGGGTTTGACAACATCACCATCACTATCTACGACGGCTTCATTGGGTAGTCTTTCAACATTACCCGTGCTACCTGTGGGGACTACTACTCTACCGATGCTATTGCGAATACCCCCTCCGTTTTTGAGGGAAATCACTACTTCTGGGTCGGTTTGTTTGGCTATGGCTAGGTTAGCATCAGCTGTGAGGTTCCCTAGGTTGGTTTCTTGTCGGCGCACACTGGAGCGATCGCCGTTGAGATACACTGTACTAATGCCAAAAACGTTGCTTTCCTGCTGAACAACTATCTCCCGCAGACTATCCACAACTGCTTGAACTTCTGGATTAACCAGATTTTCTGCCCCTAAGTCTGCTACACCCTGAGCATCAGTAGCATAAGCTCCACTAATATCTGGGTCATAGCTATCGGGGATAATCACCCCATTGGCATCAAAATCAACAACTAACCGCCCCACATACTTGTAGTTACCATCAGTATTCACCACAGCTACTGGTTTTCCGTCGGCATCAGTTTTGAAAGTAGGATAAGTACCTTGGTTGCTATCCCCGGACCGGAGTCGGTCATTGTTATCCAACAGACGTGTATTGGAACCTCCGGCGACGATAATATCAACATGACGCAGACGGGTCGCCAACTCCTGCTCAATGAATAACTGCTGCATATGAGCCAGCAGTACTACTTTATTTAAATCAGGATTAGCAGTTAGCAGAGCATCCACATCAGCTTGAATTTCCCCAGCTAAAGCGTCTAGCTGTTCAGGGGTGGGATTACCATTAAAAGGACTGGGGTTAACTGTCACATTCCCAGGACTGGATATCACACGCAGGGTGGGGGTGGTAGCACCCACTACTCCGATTTTTTCTCCATTAACGTCAATGAATACGCTGGCGGCGATGCTGTTGGGTAAGGAGGCTTGGTCGTCGTCTACTACCAGGTCAGCCAGGTTACTATCAGTACTAAAGTCCAGGTTAGAACTTAAGTAAGGGAAGGCTGTGCCGGGATAACTAGCCGCTTCATCAGATGCAATTAAGTTTTTAATGACTTGTGTACCAAGGTCAAATTCATGATTACCAAAGGCTATGGCTTGTACTCCCAAGGCGTTTTGAATGAGAATATCTCCCCGACCAAGGGCACCATAAGGGGTTTCTGATGCACTGAAGAACAGCCCTGGAATATAGGCATCCCCAGAAGAGAGAATTAGAGTATTTGGTGAGCCTGGCACTCCGTCGTTATCAATGTCCTGTGCTTTCAGGGCATTGAGTACAGCAGAAAAGCGGGGGGCATCATCAAAAGCAGGAATACCAGCTTCTTGGTCAGCAAAGTGGAACAATTGCAGGGTGTAAGGTACGGTTGTAACTTCAAATAAAGAAGTGGTTCCACTGACTTCATTGGCTACTGCTACCAGGGGGTTTTGGTTGGGGCTATCTGGGGGGATAAAAAGCACACCTTCTGGACTAATGTCGGTATCACGATTATTAACGTAGTCCACAAAGAAAGCTTCAGCAGGGTTAGTGATGTCATAGGTCATGACCCCACCTGTGCGTTCAAGAGTAATAAAGGCATAGGTACGGTCATTAACTTCACCAATAGTTACTCCTTCTGGTTCTGGTCCCTTGTTGTCACTGCGAGTATCATCAAAATCATTAGGGAAGAGTTGGCTGATTTTCTGCTCAAACTCTGCGCCACTGTCATAGACCAGGTTGCCTTGGGTATCCCAAATACTAAAAGAACGTCCGCCAAAGGCGTATAGCTCATTGTAAGCTGGGGTGGAGGTCAGTTGTCCGCGAATTTCACCACTAGGGTTGGCTACTGTGTGGACGTTAAAATACAAGTCTACTTCTTGGTTGGTTTCGGCATTACCTAGGTCTGTGGCAAAATTTGCAATATCATCCCAAATACCTGTGAGGGTTGTGGAACCATCTTCGTTGATGGTAAAGTTTGAGTCGGGGTTGGATAAAATGTTGAATACCACAGGGCCGTTTTGTCCTGCGGGTGCTGTGTGGATGTGTAAACCTGTGACATCATCAGCAGTGTCAGGGGTTTGAGCATCCAAGCCAAGGATGGATCCAAAATCTAGACCTGTGACACGAGCTTCATAGCTGAGGGCGGTGGCATCGTCGTTGAGTTTAAGGACGGCTGTACCTGTGGCCTCGGTAGTTACAGGAGTTGTTTCTTGATCTCCTGAAAGTTGGGATTTAAAAAATTTGTTGTTGCTAATACCTTTGGTGGTGGTGATGGTGAGGCGACCGAGGTTTTGATCCCGTTGGAGGTCACGGGCATTGGGGAAAGCATCCCGGTCAAGTATTAGGTCTTTAACGCGGGCTTCTTCTTTAAAACCGTCATAGTCTCTGGCATCACCTTCATTACTGGTGACAATGTAGGTTTGACCGTTAGTTTCGTAAGCGGCGATGGCATCTGGTTGGTAGATGCCATATAAATTGGCGTAGTTGGTGATGTTGATGGAGTCGTCGCGATCGCTAGCATCTAGGGAATTGACACTATGATCTTTATAGCCGAGGGGTAATATATTTGTGACGATGCTATTAGTAATATCTACTACTGCTATGGCGTTGTTTTCCTGGAGGGCTACGTAGGCGGTGCTAGAATCACCGGAGACTGCTATGTATTCTGGTTCTAGGTCTTGAGCTACGGTGGCGTTTGGTCCAAATATGCGGACTCCGCTATCAATTAGTTCTTGGCTTTGGTTATCAAAAGCGGTGAAGTCAACGGTGGCGACATTGGCTTGGCTGAGGTTTTCTATGCCCCCAGATATATCAATAATACTGATGGAACCTTCTGGATCGATGGTGTAGTCCCCGTTGGGTTCTCCTTCGTTGGCTACTAGTACCTTAGTGCCATCAGGGGTGAATACTAGCATATCGGGGAGGGAACCTACGTTGACCTCCTTGAGGAATTCGCCGTCTGTGTTGAAGAATACGACTTTGCCGGGGTCTGTCTTAGGATCACTTTCAATGGCTATGGCGACGATGCCGTTAGATACTGCTACACTGTTAGCCCCGTCCCCATAATCAGACGGATCAATCTCAAATAGTTTGGTGGGATTACTCGCATCGCTAATATCTAGCACGTCTACTGCGGGAGCGTGGGCATTAACGACAAATAAGCGTTTTGTGGTTGGATCATAAGCGGCAATCTCGGCAGCGCTTTTACCAGAGATGTTAGTTGCGTAGCTTCCAAGCAGATTCAGTTTGATTGTAGACATAGTAGGTTAAGAAAAATCAAAAGTGCTGAAAACATGGCTTCTTGCTTACTAGACATGGCAAGCCTCAGTAGTTTCACTGCTGACTAAATCACTTCTTGGTTGTGCCATGTGGGACATGGGACTACATTACTGATTAGTCAGGGATGGGTGTGAAGTTTGCCACACATATTTGAGTGGATTCCGGCCGGAGTATTTACGTAAAAATACGCAAAACTTGAGAAGTCTTTATGAAACAATTAATGAATATTTAAGCGAATATTTAAAACTATCCGCCTTGCTCAACTTACCCAGGATTGCCTCAAAGGCTATCCATAAGAAAATGTAAACTTTTAACTTGCATTTGTAAAGGGCGATCGCTAAATTTTGTCAGGTTTGCCATCGCCTTTTACATTTACCATTCAGGGTTTTGTCCCTGTATTAGTCAGCTGTGTATGTTCGGTAATTTTGATCAAGTTGCTTAATTAAACACCCGGTGTTGAAGAGAGGGCATTTGACGGCGGACTTGTTCTAAACGCGAGGGTTTGATTTCTGCTATGGCAATTCCCGGCTGTTCACCGGCATCTGCTAAAATCACGCCCCAAGGGTCTACAATCATGGCGTGTCCGTGGGTGTAGCGACGGTGGTAGTTATTGCCAGTTTGAGCAGGTGCGATGATGTAGGCTGTATTTTCAATGGCTCGTGCTTGTAATAATACTTGCCAGTGGTCTTTACCTGTGAAGGCGGTAAAGGCAGCAGGTACAAACATGACCTCGGCTCCCTGGTCTGACAAATGTCGATATAATTCAGGAAAGCGGACATCATAGCAGACAGACAGGCCTATATTACCCAGTTGCGGTGAAGAATACACAGAGGGGAGTTGTTGACCAGCCACAACGGTGCTAGATTCTCGATAGGTGTTACCGTCGGGGACGTTAACATCAAATAAGTGTACTTTATGGTAACGGGAGAGTTCTTCACCAGTGGGGTCAATGAGGATGGTAGTGTTATAAACTTTGCCTGTTTTTTCTACAGGAACTGGGAAACTGCCCCCCAAGATGGTAACTTGAAAGCGCTGGGCCATGTTTTTGAGAAATTTTGCGGTTTCATGGTAGATTTCTTCTGCTTGTGCCAGTTTGTCTTTTTCTTCTCCCATAAAAGAAAAGTTTTCTGGTAAACCAATCAATGCAGCGCCCTGACGCACAGCTAGATCAATTAGTTCTTCCGCCTGTGCTAGGTTTTTCTGGATATCGGATACACTGGTCATTTGAACAGCTGCGGCTAAATAAGACTTCATAGATTCAGCAAAAAACAGTAATTTTGTTTGTGTTAGATTTTAAATATATATCCTTACTTATGCACCATTAAAAATTCAAAATATCTAATGATTCGGCGATTTCTAAATCTGCCACTCTGGCTCGAGCATCTTTAAGTGCTTCTAGTTTACCGGATCGACGATAAATATCTGCTGCTTGACGAAAATCGTCAATGGCGGGCTGTGTATCTCCTAGTTGAGCATAAACATTACCACGATTATAATAGGCGTGGGCATATTGGGGATTAATCTTGATGGTTCGGGTGTAATCTTCTATTGCTCCTTGGTAATCCTCGAGATCATAATGAGCATTACCACGGTTATAATAAGCATCTACGTAATCAGGATTAATCTGTATAGCCTGGGTATAGTCTGCAATTGCGCCTTGATAATCTTCTAAATCAGTACGAGCATCACCACGGTTTTTGTAAGCAAGAGCATCCTGGGGGTTAACCTTGAGGGCTTGGGAAAACCCTTGGTGATATTCTATAAAATAACGTGCCATTGCCTGATTTTTGTAAGTATGGGCATAATCAGGATTAATTTTGATTGCTTGAGTGTAATCCTCTATTGCTCCCTGATGATCTCCGATGTCAGCGCGAACTTCAGCACGATTTTTATAAGCAATGGCAAGATGAGGATTAATTCTGATTGCTTGGGTATAATCGTCTATTGCTTCTGGATAATTTCCCAGTTGGTAATGGGCTAAACCTCTGTAATGATATGTTTTAGCATGATGAAAATTTAACTGTAGTGCTTGAGAAAAGTTGACGATAGCTGCTTGATAATCTCCTAAATTATAGGAACTTAAAGCATATTTATAATAAATATCAATATCTTTTTTTATTTGCAAAGCTTGATTATAGTTAGTAATTGCCCCTTGATAATCATGTTTCTCAAAACATTCATCACCTAGTTGAATATAAAATACTTCTCCATAGTCAATTTTATCTGAATGTGATAATTGGGGGTTTTGAGAATTAGTTGATTTTTGTAACTGTTCTAGATAGCAGCACAAACCACCTCCATATAATAGTTGATGTATACCAAAGGATATTCTACCAGTTCTTAACTTGATCATTTGTGTAGGCAAAAAACCAGCTAAAAAAAGGTGGTACTTTGGTTGTGCTTCGTTAACTTCTTCTTGAATTAAAATGCACACCACCACTGCATTTTTAGCGACTTCTTGAGAACTTACTGACCATCTCACTTGATCAATAGTACCATGACGAGATTTGACCTCAATACCAATTGTGGGGTCGGAAGTTAAAGTAAAATCAACATGACCATCACCGCCAAATCGTTTTTCATAATCGACTTCTGTAATTAAATCACCTAAACGCTCTTTAACAACTTCTTCGCCTAGTTTACCTTTGAGATTGTTAATAAAAACATCACGAACTGGCGAAGTGCGTTTATATTTTTCAGCCATCAGCCAGCAAAATTCTCGTAATGTTTTTAATCTTGCTCCGGAGATAATGGTTAATTCACTATGTTGACTTTCTATTTCACAATGAAGTAAAAAACTTGATCTTAACCTGTTAATAAAATCAGCTTGCAGCGATCGCAGTAGTGTAATCCAGTCCATGTATAGTTCTGCGAATCTAGTGATCAGATTATTGTGGAGAAACAGAAGAAAAACCCCCGTAGGGGTTTTTTTTAGCGAGCAAAGAAATTTGACTTTGTGGATTGAAAGAGAAGTTTTTGTTGTAACCAATCTTTACCCAACTGGATAGTAATATCAGAATTAAGAACGCCGGTGCTTTCCACTCGCACTTCCCCAAATCCCAATAAAGAGCGAATTAACTCTGCATTTTCACCATCTCCCTGCTGGGCGATAATGTTAGTCACATCTAAAGGTTCATGCCACGGTGTATATATTCTGACGTGGCGATATCCAGACGCTTGTAAAGTTTCGGTTATAGAAGTTAGTTCAGAGCGATCGCTGCCGGTGCTATCTTGAATATATATTCGCAAACGGCGAGTGCTTACCTGTTGGATATCACTGATTAATCCTAAGCCAAAGTGTTGAGACATCATGCGTTCAATAGCAGTTTGATCTGGTATCCAATAACTAGCATTGTATTCTTCTTGTTGGCTAAAGCGACCTGGTAACATGAACATATGCATATTGGAGCGGTTGGTTCGCACGCTAAAACCTACCAAAGCTAACAATTCTTCAATTGTTAAATTGGTATCCAGATTTTCTTTAACTACGTTGAGAATTTTAGGTAATTGAGCCAGTGTTATAGGGTTAAGAGTTTGGTCTATCAAGGACCGGATCACCATTTGTTGGCGTTGGACCCGGCCGATATCTCCGAGTTCATCATTACGAAAGCGTAATAGTTGCAAAGCCTGATCGCCGTTGAGATGTTGTTTACCTGCTTTTAAGTTAATATACAAGTGTTGGGAGTCATCCCGGTATTTTAAATCTTTGGGAACGTGTACTGTCACCCCGCCCAAAGCATCAACCAGTTTACCAACACCAAGAACGTTAATGCGGACATAGCGATCAATGGGTACATCGCCCAAAAGATTACTGACACTTTGAGCAGTTAAGGCTGGCCCGCCATCAACATTAGCAGCATTAAGTTTTTTCACTCCATAGCCAACTACTTCTGTGCGGGTGTCCCTGGGAATGGACAGCATGGCTATTTTTTTTGTTTCCGGATCAAATTTGATCAAGATCATCACATCGGCTAACCCATCAAAAGAGTTTACCTGTGGTTGATAGCCTAGATTTTGCAATTCTGAGGGAGCATTATTAATGTCAGAGGGAAGTACGCTCATTCCCATTACCAAGAGATTAACAGGGCGAGTTAATTCTGAGAATCGTAACCCACCACCGGAGATGCGATCGCCATCAAAAACCGCTTTTTCTTGGGGACTCAACTGTGCTTGTTGTAATGGCGTACTGGTCAGAGAGACCGCTAACAGCGCTCCTGCTGTTGCTGATACCATTGCAATACCACTCATACCCAGCCAGAACAACAGCCAACGTCCAGACTTAGGTCTTTGAGCATCTTGGTTTTTCCATTTCAGGGCTTTTGCTAACTGGTTTTCTTTTGCTGAAGTTCTTTGACTGGCCACGGACTCCCCCACACTGATGAGAATAATTTTTCGACTAATTCGACTAATTAGTATGCAAGTAAATTAACTTATAGCTAGTTTTACCTAAATAGGTACAATAGCCGGCAAGACGCCTGCACTACAAGATTTATATTATTCATCTTTGTATCGCACTGTGTTTAGGAAAGGCCGCATACAAGTTAACTTTTTATTGACTATGCTGACTTACTACTGTTGTCACAACCACAACACTTATAGCAGAATTTCTGCTTTTTTGTGGTACATCCGGAGATAAATTACGACTATGACAATAATTTGTCTTATGGGAAATCATCTGCTAGTTGATCAGCAACCGTAATAACACTGAAATTAGCCGATTTCTAGAAATTAAGACAAATACTGGCCTAACACGTCTTCGGCAAGACGGCTGAACCCTGATAAACGGTGAGATTTACCCTGAATGACGCGAATAATAAGCCAGAAACTCACTAAAAAGTAGCCAGATGTCCAAAAGCTATTGAGGATTAACATTCGCAACGTGAAAAACTCTGAAGTTACAGAGCCAGTTAACAACAAAAGATACCCCAACAGCCAAGTAAGTGCCAAAGTAATAGACAGACGACTCATGGTTAGTTGTTCCCGACTTCCCCGGTGGCGATAGAGAGTCCACAAGGATAGAAAAAAACCCATGACCGGAATGAAATACCAAAAGAACTGTTTTTTAGATGTGTCCGTGTCTTGAGTGTACTGGGAATTGTTGATTGGTTCAAGATTTTCCATAGGGGCGTGTTTAATCCTAAACTAAAAATATGTGTAGTTAGACATAATCAAGGTCATGAAAACGTTTTCAGAAAGAAATAGGATTTGAACGTCTTTTAAGTCCTGGAGAAAAGCAAACTGAGGCTTTTAACCCTTGGTGGCATTCAGTGCTATCATATTTTCAATAGGTCAGGGTAATCAATCTGGATAAAGAGCCAGGAACCTAACGGTTATTTGATTTGCCTTAACAATTGAATCTTAGCGGTTCTACTTCTTAGTTTTAGTTTTACCCTAGAAGTAGGTAAAAGATTCATGGAAACTAGAGGAATAGCTTTTTAAATCAAAGAAATATTGGAGTAATCCAAGAAAAAATGCAGACACGCAAGCTACTCAAATGGTGGCAAACATTTACACCCATAGCCAGAATTGGGGCGATCGCCCTATTTGCCCCACTTTTAGTTCTTAATGGTTGGGCTATTTCGGCGATTTTTCATTATTTCCATTCCCTGATAGCTATTTTAGCTGGAGCCTCGGTATTAGCATTTCTGCTCAACTATCCTGTGAGTTGGATGGAACGTCAAGGTGCGAGACGAGAACAAGTTGCTGTTTTAGTGTTTTTGTTAGCTTTGTCGGTACTATTGGCCTTGGGTGTCACCTTGTTTCCCTTAGCCCTGACCCAGGCCCAGCAGTTAGTAGCACGATTGCCAGAGTTAATTGACTCTGGACGTTCTCAATTAATAATCTTAAATGAGACAGCAGAAACTCTGAACTTACCGATTAACCTTGATGCTCTTTTAGTCCAAATTAATGATCGCGTCAAGGGACAGCTGCAGGAAATCGCCGGACAAGTGTTAAACCTAGCAGTAGTGACATTTACTAGCCTACTGGATTTTCTCTTGACAATGGTTTTGACGTTCTATCTTTTGCAGCATGGGGGTGAACTGTGGCAGAGTTTGGTAGAATGGCTACCTGGGGGATTTCGGGAAGCTTTCTCGAAAACAGTACGGTTGAGTTTTCAAAACTTTTTCATTACCCAACTAATTTTATCTACCTGTATGGCATCAGCCCTAATTCCTACGTTTCTATGGCTGAAAGTTCCATTTGGTGTGTTGTTTGGCTTAACTATTGGCATTATGGCCTTGGTTCCCTTTGGTGGTTCGGTGGGCATAGCGCTGACCACCTCCTTAGTGGCACTACAAGATTTCTCTATGGGCGTTAGGGTAGTCATCGCCGCCGTGATTGTGCAACAAATTTTAGAAAACTTAATTGCACCGCGTATTTTAGGTAGTTTTACTGGCTTAAACCCAGTGTGGGTATTAATTTCCGTCCTCACAGGAGCGAGAGTTGGTGGGCTGTTAGGGGTAATCGTAGCAGTCCCCAGTGCTGTAATTATCAAGACAGCTTTAACAGCTTTGCGTCCTCAACGTTTAAATGGTGAAGGAGAAGAAAAACCAACCATCGTTGTGACAGAGAAACCAGCAACAGCTGAAGCCCAAAATGCCTTATGAGAGTCTTGTTTCTTCTTTTTGAGTCTTTTTGTTGACGCGCTAATTTTCGCTGCCACTTACGAATCTTGCGGTCATGTTTTGAGTAGCTAGGGCTTACAACTTTTTCTCCATAGTATCTCAGTCCTGAGAACAGCCTAACACACTGAATAAAACAACACTAGCTGCTGCTAAAACGTAACGTCTTCCCAGGCTGACACCATAACGTCTTTGTAGAAATTGTGTTTCCACACCACTTAATTTCTGTCGGTTCATTTTGCCACCTCTTATCCCCAATGTTTTTAGATATTGGTTTCGATTGTTTACTATGGCACCTACTGGAACCTAAATTTATGCTGGTTACACTTTTAGTAACGGGCATTTGATCCCGTTGGAGATGATGGCTAAAATTTCCATCATATTCTCAGCAATAATTCTTAAAAGTATTTCTGTCTAATTTTCCTGTATATGCTTTGAATGCGTAGTTTTGCCAAACGAGCGGGGGACAAATCCTGAATATTCGCAGAAAAGTTGATTTTATGAGTAAAAAATTCGTTTAATTCCTCTAAAATAACTTCCAGTCGTTGGATAATATTTTCAGTGCGATACTCGGACAAAAATTCTGCCGGTAATGCGGTAGTTTGTGAGTGTTTCAATGACTTAATCACCCGTTGCAGGTCATACTCTTTCGAGTATCCAGCGATTTTATAGCAGTTAAACCCAGGATCTAAATAATCTGACAGTCCACCGTTAACACTAGAAAATACCTGACAACCACAAGCCAGAGCCTCTATTGGTTGTAGCCCAAAACCTTCGCTGACTTGTTGTTGCGCCCAATATTCAGCTGAGTCATATAGATAAATTTTCGCCTGATTAAATAGCCCGGGTAAATCTTCTACATAAGAATCAACTAATTTTACATGACATTGTTGCTGCAAAGCTGGGATTAATTCTTGGAGTAAATACTGAGAAGATTTTCGGGACTGGACTAAAACATCAATATTGCGTTCTAGATGTAAATTTTTAAATTCCTGACTGATTTGATTGGGCAAATAATAAATCAGAGAATTAGGTGATTTTTGCCCCCAATACGCCATTGTGTTCCGGCTGACCGTGATAATGGGAATACTGGCAGGTAGGTTAAATTTATAACCAGCACTATGGGCATGGTAGATAACGTGATATTGCTTCAGCTTGGCAGCTAGTTGAGGTACATCATATCCCCAGCTAATCACAAAAATTGCCGCATCTAAATTTTTTTCTGTCAGCACATCATTGATAAACAGCTGATCTGGTTCTCTTTGGCGATAGGTGACTACATCAGCACTACAGAGTTGCTGTGCGAGTTTGACTGTTTTTAATTCTGCCCACAGTCCACCGCAGGCAAATGTGCCGTATGTACCGGGAACTAAAAAGTAAAGCTTTCTCATGAAAGTATTTTGGTGGTTTAAACTTGCTCAATCTTGCCATGTGATTTTGACGAAATGTCCCTTTCTTCCCCAAAGGTCGCGGGTAAGTGTAATATTTTCAATTACTAAGTTAAAGGGAATGGCGGTGGTGAGGTAGCGCTGTGCTATCTGACCTAAATCGGGTGCGAGTTCTGCTGCTGTGGTGGCCGCTAGTCCTAAACCAATTAATTGCTCAATTGGTCGGAATGGTAATAACATATTTACGCCGACAGCTAGTCCCAAGGTTAACAGCATAGCCACTGATGTATTTGTACCACATCGGGGATGTACAGCTAAATCCCATTCTCCATTGATGAGACGATTTAAACCTACTGTCACTGCCCGACGCAAATCACTAATATTCACTTCCCCATATATATAAAATCCCTGTTCTGTGGACAAACCGCCTAGGAGTTCGTTATCTAGCTGTATTTTTGCTGGTTCTCCTGCGACTTCACTCAGCACCCAAACAGTGGCGTGTTCTAGGGCGTGAACTTGTCGCAGCAGGATTATTTCTTTTAAGCCGGGTATGAATGATAGCTGTTTGAGTAAATCAGCGTCTTGTGTTGGTTGGGGTGCAGTAAAGTCAAAGTTGAAAAAATCAGAAGCTGAAGTATTCATAAAAAGACTGCTTTCCTAGCTGATGGAGGAAGATTGATTTACCATTAAATGTAACCTTGGGGCAGGATATTATTGATATTGATAACAATTTACGCCAGAGATTCACCTGATAACAAATATTTACAAATGAACTACTCGCTCTTGATGGGTAAAAGACAGCAATTAACTTCATCTAAGCAAATTTTACCCCACTGCAAAGCCCAACGCACGAGAGCCACTCGGTTTTCAGTTTGCGTTTTGGTGAGAATATTGCTGATATGGTTGTCAACTGTGCGTTTGCTAATCTCCAGTTTAACGGCAATATCTTGGTTAGTTAAGCCAGCGGCCACTAATTCGATAATTTGCAATTCTCTTTCTGACAGACTGACAGGGGTCTGAAACTCGGCACTAGTCATCACTTTTCCTATCCTCCCTTGGTATATGTACTCATCTTCTTTTCATTCTAGAAGATTCTTTTGTTGGTAGGGTTTAAAGTTACGGCATTAATGACATTGACCATATTTTCTTTAGATTTGCTTTGGTGGTAATATTTGGTTGTTGTTTGTCATTTTTAACAATATGTATTCAATAAAAACGTAAAATTACATACATAAAAACTCAAAGCCAGGAGGATATATTAGGTATGGTAGTGGCAAAAATTGCTATTTTGTTGATTTATAACTGACGACAAATGAGTTGAGATTGATGTATATTTTATACTGTAATTACTAAATCAAAATCGCAAACCCCAGATTCGGAAATTAAATGAGCAATCCTCGTGTTTTGTGCCTTGGTGAAATTTTGTTCGATTGTTTAGCTGATCAATTGGGGCTAAAGTTAGAGGAAGTGAAGTCCTGGACTCCTTACCCAGGGGGTGCGCCGGCTAATGTGGCTTGTGCTTTGGTAAAACTGGGAACTTCCGCAGGTTTCATTGGGGCTGTTGGTGAAGATGAGCCTGGGAATCAATTAGTGAAGCTGTTAACAGAAGTTGGTGTGGATACAACAGGGGTGCAACGCTATTCTACCGCACCAACTAGGCAAGTTTATGTTTTGCGCGATTTGGCAGGCGATCGCAATTTTGCGGGATTTGGTGAGTATGATAGTTCTGAATTTGCCGATACACGCTTACAAGCACAACAATTACCGGAAGCGTTGTTTGCTGAAGCGGACTTTTTAGTTTTGGGAACCTTAGAGTTAGCTTATCCTGAAAGCGAGCAGGCAGTTCATCAAGCTTTAAAACTGGCAGAATTATATGACCTGAAGATTATTTTGGATGTTAACTGGCGTCCTGTTTTTTGGCAAGATGCAAATGTTGCTCGGCAAAAAATCTCGGAAATATTCAAGCAAGTTGATTTCCTGAAACTGTCCAAGGAAGAGGCAGAATGGCTATTTAATACCACAGATCCAGGGGCAATTACTTACCGTCTCAACTCTATTGAAGGGGTGCTGGTGACGGATGGGGAAAATGGTTGCGCCTATTGTTTGGGTGAAAACGAAGGTCATTTACCTTCTTATCGGGTGAATGTTGTGGATACAACAGGAGCGGGGGATAGTTTTTTGGCAGGATTTATCCACCGGCTTTGTCAATATGGTATTAAAAGTTTACAAGATGCAGAAGTAGCTAAAAGTATTGTTGCTTATGCTAATGCAGTTGGGGCTTTGACTACTATTAAACCAGGGGCGATCGCTTCTCAACCCACCGGGGCTGAGGTTGACGCTTTTCTGGCTTCTCCTGAAGTTGAGTAAGTAGTAAACTTAGTTGGGATATCAGCGACAATGGGCTGATACTCCCGGCTGGAAAGTGGTTATCATACTTTCCTAAAACTACCGAATATGCTACTAGGCGGTTTAAATTCTTAGTTTTGCTAAACCTAGGTAGCGTATGCCTTCTGGTGATACGTGAAAACGGCAGGGTAATACTTCTAAACCCGCAGCGATGGCTTCTCGTAACAGCTTACCATATGTAGGGTCTGTGGTATCACCTGGGGCAAACTCTGTACAATCACCTCTGTTGATAAAGTACAACATCACCGCACGAGTTTGGGGTAATAATGCTGTTAATTCCTGTAAATGCTTTTGTCCTCTGGTGGTTTCTGTGTCGGGAAATATTGCTAAGGTTCCCTGTGACCAAGTGGTATTTTTTACTTCTAAATAAATGGGACTTTCCCCGTTGCTACCTGTTAAGAAAAAATCTACTCGACTTTTTTGCTGTCCATAAACTACTTCTGTCTTTATTTCGCTATAGTTTCTCAATTCAGGGAATAAGTATTTTGCTAAGGCTATTTTGACTATGCGATTGGGTAAAATGGTATTGACTCCTACCCAGATGGGCTGGTTATCATCTACCTGTATCAATTCTAAGGTGTAGGCCAATTTCCGATGGGGATTGTCACTTTTGGAAAGCTTTACAGCACTACCAATGGTGGATACTCCCGTCATTGGACCTGTGTTGGGACAATGGGCTGTGACTATTTCGCCGGAGTCAAGTTGAACGTCAACAAAAAAGCGCTTGTAACGCTTGAGTAGTATTCCTGAATATAGGGTTGGATAGCGGTAAAGCCAGTTTGTGATTAATTCGTAGTTCATTATTGTATTTGCTCGTTTTTTTTATTTAAGCTTTACTTTACTCTTTTCCCACGTTTAAATTATTTAATTTTTTTTATAACTGGACTTTAGACTAAAAACACAAAATGACTCAGGGAAGCTGAGTTGAAAAAAAGCAAAGTAAAAAATTAAAAAAAAGACTTGACCACTTTCGCCTGAATACTGGAAACAGCGATAAATCTCCCAGACTGTAGGCTTTGCGTGTCAGCAATATTGCATCCGTCATTTCTTAGTTGCGTCCTTTGCCCGACATAAACATTGATATGCTGCTTGACGAAATTCTTTCAGTTGTGTAAAAACATCCATAGCGGTAGATGAACGTTGGTTGTGCTTCTTTCATTTTCCGCTATGGGGGTGTCTGTTCTTACAGGCATCCCTTGATTTTTTTGCAGTCCCTTTATCTAACGATCGCTCTCTTTTAGTCTAAAGTCCAGTTAAACCTGAGAAATTAAATCATAAAGTTCTCCATCAATTTTATTAACATATTGAGTTAAATCATCCAATTGTTTCAGCTTTTTATCAACTTCTGCTTGCCCTTTTTCTTTATCATCTAAAACATTCTTAACCTGTTGTCTAATGTTCTGAATTTCAGCTTCTAAACCTTTATCTACGAGATTTTTAACCTTATTCAGTTCTACACTAACCGCTTTACTAACTTTATCCACTATATCCACTGTGGATTGATTTAATTGTTCTGAAAATTTCTTACCTACTTCCTCTTTAATTCTGTTAGCAAGTCCACCTTCCATTAATTTACCCTGAATTAAAGCAGCTGCAAGCATGGGTATTAAAGTAATAGGATTAAATCCTAAAAATATATAACCTATAACACCAATTATCAGTTGTGGTATTAAACTTGTTAACATTTCTTGATAGCCAAAAGTAGCTCCAATTGTAGCAGCACCAAGACCACCAATTAAAAAACCACCTGCTGCGGAAAAAATCCTTTCTACGGCTGAAACATCTCTCACTCCTACATCTCCTTTGGAAACTTCTACTTTAGAAATAGACACTCCAGAAAGTTCTAAACGCAGATTATCTACTCTATCAATAAATTCTTTAGCTTCACTATCTAAGGAAGTTTTCATATTGTCCATTCTTCTTGCTAATAATGGCTCAAGTTCAGAAGTTTGCCAATTATAAAATTCTTTTTCTGACTGACTTTCTAAATAACTGACAACTTCTTTAACAGCAGTTTCTATCATTGATTTATGATCTAAAGAGAAGAACTTAATCTCAGTTTGTAATTGATATTCCTGAGCAATGGTTTTAATTTTTGGAACTAAGTCTCGACAAAAATCTTTGGTTTTATAACTGACTAGCTCTTTTGTATCCTCAATGGAATTTGCTAACTTTTGTACAATACTGCGACGTTTATCTTCCAAAATTTTTAATGTTTCTTGAGCAGCAGCATAACGTTTTTCTAATTCCGAAACATCGGTTTTTAACATAGCTATTTGTTCAGGTATAGTTTTTCTTACTTCGTTAATTGCATTTCTCAATTCCTGAGCAGGACGAAGAATTTTAACTCGACCTCTTTCATTGGTTAAAAACTTCTGGAGTGCAATTTCTAATTGAGGAACACCTGATTTTTGTAATGCTTCATTATTATGACCTAGTTTACCATCTAATGCGCCTAATGCGTCAATAAAGAAAATACGTTCTGGTCCTAGTCTGGTACGTGAAGATAATTTCCTAAGAGCAGAATCTTTAACTGTGTCTACTTCATTTCTGCGAATCAAATTAATGCGATTGCAAACAAAGAAAATATCTTCATGTCCCATGGGAAGGAGTTTATTATCAACTACTTCTTGCTCAGATTTAGAAAATAATTGTTCACAAGATAAAACTAAAATAATAGCATCAACAGTAACTAAATAACTTTCTGTTACTTGCTGACGAGTTTTATGTTCATTTAAACCTGGAGAATCAATAATTTCTATCCTATCTTCACACAGTTTCAGAGGCCAGAAAATTTCTAGCTTTTCATAAGGACTTTCATTAATTGCTTGACTTTGATCTACATCCTCTTTAATCACTACATATTCTTCAATTTCATCTACTGGTATCTCCTTCGGTTCTTCTCTTTCTTGACCATCTACTTGATTAAAATGGAGTATAGCACGTGGTTTTTCTCCCCATTTAACTTCGTTAATAATTGCAGTGCATGGAGTAGCAAAAGCTGGTAAAATTTCTTCACCTAATAAAGCATTGATAAAGGTACTTTTACCGCGTTTAAATTCCCCCAATACCATCACTTTAAAGCTAGTAGATTGTACAATGTTCAGTAAATTTTTGAGATTAGCTATTTGATCAGGTTTATTAAGGAAGTTAGCAATTTTTATTTGCTTTTCAATTAATCTTACAAGAGTCTTGATTTTTTCTTCAAATTTTTCTCGATCATTATTTAACTGTGACATCTTTTTATCCTCGCATGAATTATGACTAGTTTCTATTGACTTATATTGACAATGCAGCAGTTATTTGTTGTTGTAAAATCAAAGATTTTTGGATTATCTCTTGCAAATTATGTTCATCGGTATTACTAAATAAATCCACATTCAAAGCGGCTTTTTTAGCAGATTTCCAAGTAGCTTGCTCTGTTTCCATATCATCTATAATCCTTTGATAAAGTTGACGTAACCGTTGGGAAATTTGTTGAGAATATTCATCAATAGAAATATCAACTACGCGGTTTAATTCCTCTGATAAAAGCTCTCTTTGTGTTTCTAATTCTTGACTGAGATATTGTTTCAAAAAAAGTAAAACTCCTGTACTAGCAGCCATACCAATTGGTCCCCCTAAAATTGAACCTACAATCATGGCCGCAGTGCTACCAATTCTAGTAAATAAACGGTATTTTTGTAAATCTGTAATATTTTGATCTTCCAGTTGAAATTCCACTCCTGTATTTTCTAATGGTGTAAAAACTTGTTGCTTGAGATGAGTATTAAAAATTCTGGCTACTTCATTTTGTAACCATTCTACATCTTGTCCTAAAAATTTCAATAAGAAACTTTCAGATTTACGACTTAAAATGGTTAATTCCCTTCTTAAGCGAAATGGTAAATCACGTTCCCACCAAAGTTTTAAATCGGGAGTCCTTTGTAATTCAAATTGAAGGTTCTCTAACATTTCTTCTTTGTTTGCGGTTAAAGTTTGATATATTTGTTTATTCCTTTGTAACCTCCTTTGTTCTAATTCTAATTGTAAGTTATCCCAGGTAATATTTGCTCTATCTATATCATTTCTGGCTTGACGTAAATATTGTTTCTTTTCTTCTATATTTAGATGTATGCTAGAAATCATATCTTGAGATATTTCTATTAACTGATTTAACCAGTCTATCAATTGTTGTGATACTTGACGACTTCTCCAAATACGACGTTCTCCTTGATTTACTAATGATTCTATTTCAGTAATAATAGCTGTTAAACAGTCATTTTCTGATTGTAAATTATCATCAATAGGATATGTGGAAATTACAGGAATATGTGGGGAAATTTGCTGAATTTTATGAGTAATATTGTCTATTAATTTTCCTCTTTCATTAGCATTAATGAGATCCAATTTAGAGATAGTTACCATTATACGCGGAACATGACGACCAATCACTTCCTGTTCTAAAAAAGCTGCTTCTGTCATGCTAAATGGTGATGTAGCACTAACCAATAAAACCGCCGCATCACATTGATTTAATATATCAGAAACTAGATTTGCTCGTCTTTCACTTAAATCTCCTGCTCCGGGAGTATCAATAATTTCTATATCTAAAAAACGCAACCATTCATGATTTAAACTAATTCTTACACCTGCAAAAATTTCTTGATCTGATCCTGCTTCATCCGTTGCTAATAAATCTTGCCATGATGTTTCTTCTAAGGAGCGAATTTCTATTTTTCCTCCTGTTCTTATTTCCATTTTTTCCTCTAAACCTGCCACAATAGAAGTGAGTGTAGCTGTAGTAGGTAATGCACCTTCCGGTACAATATTTCTATTTAATAAGCGGTTAATTAAATAACTTTTTCCTCTACTAAATTCTCCCACAAATGCTAGTCTAAATCCTGGTAAAAGTCGTCTTTTATCAATAGTTGATAGTCCAGTTACAATATGTTCTCCTAATTCTTGATTTTCTTTTGATAAAGAGTGAGCAAGTTCAGAACATTGGTTAAACCAGTGAGATAATTTATTAGTTAAATCACTAGGTATTTTAATTTCTATTTCTGGTTGTAATTTTGTGTCCATTTCTGAGAATTCTGAGTTTAAATCATCCATAAACCAGTGTTGAAAATTGCCTAAGATATCATCTATCATAATTATTCTCTCGATTGTTTTCTCACATTTTTTATTAACAACATTTGGGTGACAAATTAGATATTAGGTATTTCCAGAGATTTAATTCTCGTACTAATTTCTAATAAATCAGCTTGAATATCTTGCTGTAGTCTATACAAACGTTCTTTTTCCTCCCTTTGCTCTTGTTGCATATTATTAACAATTGTCTGATAGGTAACAACATAGGTATCAATATGACTATTCAACTGATTTTTCATTTGTTGAGAATAGGTGATTAAAGATTGTTCCACAGTTGTTTTTGCGGCTCTAAAATAATCATTAATCTTGGGTTGTAGTTCATTCCAAGAACGATTTTTTAGTTCACTTAATGATGGACCGAATAAGCTACCAAAAATACCTCCTAATACAGCACCAACAACTGTTCCCACACCTGGTAAAATTAATGTTCCCAGTGCTGCTCCTGCTCCTACTCCTACATTTCTACCTGATTGATCTCCTGCTTCTTTACCAATTTCCGAAGCTACAGACATCACACTGGAAGTGCTAATTTGCATATTGTCCTGTATAGCTTGTATTGTCGTTAAATTAGAATTGCTGGACAATGCTTTTAATTTACTATACTCTTGGGAAAATTTCTGATCAAAATGTTTTTTAACTTGATTAAAAGAAGTATTTAATTCTCTAGTAGCACTACTTAAACTTGTATCCAGAGTAGAACGAGCATTGTTAAAAACTGGTGAAATTCGATTTTCTAGGAGATTTTTTAGCTCATCCTTATTTTCTGTAGCAAAAATCATTCCTCTAATTTGTGATTCCATATTCTCTTGACAATCACTCAGGATTTTTTCTACTTTAGATTTGGCCACATTAGTAGCATTTTCAATCATACTCGCACATTCTCCATATTGTTCTGATGTAAATGATGGTAAATCTCTAATAACTTCACGTTCAATTGCTTCTTGTTTTCTTCTATACTGTTCTTGTTGACTTTGCAAATGATACTCTGATTGACGAAAAACTTGTGTTAGTAATCTACTCACACTTTCTGCAATAGCAATTTCTCTACAACTGATCATATATTCATACAATCTTGTTTCTAAATCCACAAATTTATCATGCCAAGGTTTCTGTTTATCGTCAATTTCCTCTTGTGGGTTTAACATATCTAACACTACTTGTGGTGCAGATTCTATCATTAAGAAATTGTCTATTTGTAAATTTTCCATCAGCCTTTTTTCAATATTTTTAATTAATCTCCCCTGCTCTTTTTGTCGAATAGTATCCATTTTACTAATCACAAAGACACAACGATGAATATATTGATAAATTGGTCCAGATAGAAAGCTAATTAATGTAGTTGAAAGAGGTTGTCCCGCAGGTATAATAATTACAGCAGCATCAGCTTCGGTTTCTATCACTTTTTTGGTTATTTTACCATGTTCTTCATTTTCTGCATTAGTTCCAGGAGTATCTATAATCACAATTCCACTTTTAAGAAAATTCGCTGGATGGTAAATTTTAACATTATCTAAAGCTCTAGAAAGTTCTTCTTCTGATGTTACCATATGTACAAATTGATGGGGTGAAATTCCCATTTCTATAACTTCATTGGAAGTAACCATTTTACTAGTAACTGGTAGCTTTCTAGTAGTAGGTTTATTTTTTAATGATTGATTAATACCTGTTGTAATAACTATAATTATTGGTAGTAATAATAAACCTAGAAAAACAGCAGATATGCTAGATAACCAAATCATTAAAGGTATCCAAATTATCAAACTGGGAAACCAAGCAATTTTTATTTTTGGATTAGTTTTTTTAGATGGTTCTATAGGTTTTTTGATAAACTGTTTTGGTCTTGTATGTTTAAATAAAGCCTGAACTTTAAAACTCGTTCCATAACTAATTTTCGTATCTATTGCTGTAGCTACTAATGCAGAAGTTTTCAGTAAATCATCCCTAAGTAAAGCATTAATAAAGGTACTTTTACCACTGGAAAATTCACCAATTACTGCTAAATATAAATTATGATCAGCACGACGTTTTTTAATCTTTTGTAGCTGTTGAGATAATTCCTGTCTAGCAGAGTTAGTAATACTCGGCTTTTGCAATATTTTCTCTAAAAATTGAATATGTTGATCAATTTTGCTGAAATGTTCATTTGCTGGTGTCATACTTTTAACCGTTAATTAACCTTGAGTTAGATTTTTGTTAAGTTAGAATATGAACTGGTTAATTGTAGGATTTTTAAAATCATACCATATAATACAATACAATTGCCGTACTACTATGTCAACATATTTATACTTTGGTGAATCTGTTTCTGGTATCCACGCTATGGTACTGTATCCGTATCCAGGGGTGACAGGATGACCTCCTTTTCCACCTTGAGCATACTCTTTTAGTCTAAAGTCCAGTTATAATGAACTACAGAGATACTCGACAACACAGAGAAAAAGCGGGTAATGGGTAGTAACTATGAGTGATAAATTTTATGAGCGGGGATTGAAAAAGGCTCAGGAAAAGGACTATACAGGTGCTGTTCAGGAATTTAGCGATTGTTTACACGACAATCCGGATTTTGCGGATGCTTTTTTGCGCCGGGGTTTGGCTTATTATCATTTAGGTATTATTTATCAAGCTATTTCTGATTATACAGAAGCTTTGAAGTTGAATCCTGAAAGTATGGAGGCCTATTATTGTCGGGGGTTGGCTAGGGTGGAGCTAAAAAATTTACCGGGGGCTGCGGATGATGTGGAAAAGGCTATTCGCCTCAACTGTAATTATGCGCCTGCTTATGATTTGCAGGGAGTAGTAAGGCGAAAACAAGGATTGATTGAAGATGCGATCGCTAATTTTAAAAAGGCGGCTGAATTATATTTAGCAGAAAAGGATACAGAAAATTGTCGTCTGTGTATGGAAAAAATTAAAGAGCTACAACCAGCCAAAAAATCATTGGCGCAGTTGGCTAGTTCTAGGAGTAGTCCGATATTATCTACAAGCGCATATCTAAAACAATTATTGGAAAAAGCGGAAGTAGGAAACACCCGCGGGGCTATGGCTGATGTTAGTTGGGTGTTACAAGCTGACCCCCAAGATGCCCAAGCTTATTGTTGTCGTGGGGTAATCAACTGTAAAATGGGAAAATATCAAGAGGCTATCGCGGATTTTAATCGAGCAATCCAATTAAATTTTCAAGATGCGGTGGTTTATCGCAATCGAGGTAAAGCCCGTTTAGCTTTGGGGGATAATCAAGGAGCGATCGCTGATTTCGACCAAGTGATAAAAATGCTGCCCCATGAAGCTTTAGGATATGTTGCTAGGGGTAACGCCTATCGGCAATCTGGTAATTATAGTCGTGCCATTCAAGATTATAGCCACGCTGTGCTAATTAATCCGGATAATGGGCAAGCTTACTACAATCGTGGTATTGTCTACAATTGCATGGAGGAGATGTACAAAGCTGTTGCAGATTATCAACAAGCGGTGAGTATTTTTTGTAAACAGGAAGATTGGGAAAATTACTTTCAAGTATTAGAGAATTTGAAGAATATACGTGTATTTAGTCATAATTCAACACAGGAAAACTATGATTTACTGCGTAAGCGACTTTTGCGGATAGTGGGGGGACATTGGGAAATCGCGGAAAGATTAATTATCCAAAAGCAAGAACATAATCCAGGGAAAACGGAGGAGTGGTATATACAAAAAGTAATTGATGATTTAGAGGGGGGTTATTTTCCCTAGTGCTGTGGGCGATCGCGGTATGTGATGGGATGACACTCTGATAAATAGGTATGGTAGCGGGTAGGATACCCGCAGTACAAAAGTTTGATCATTTACATTTTTACTTAGTTTACCCGCTATCTGCTGTGTTTGAAAATTCCTGAATGGATTAATCCATATTTTGCAAACCCAGGGCGATTTTACTATGCTTTTCTATTTGTTCCATCACTTGTTTTGCGCGTTGAATGACTACATCTGGTAAACCGGCTAAACGTCCTGCTTCAATACCATAGGATTTATCAGCCCCCCCGGACTGGACTTGGTGGAGAAAAACAATTTTGTCGGGTAACTCTTTGACAGTAACTTGGTAATTGGCCACATTGGGGAGAATATTAGCTAGTTGATTTAATTCATGATAGTGGGTGGCAAAAATTGTCCGCGCCCTAATCTCCACAGCTATATATTCTGCTACCGCCCAAGCGATGGAAAGACCATCAAAAGTGGCTGTTCCCCGGCCAATTTCATCTAATAATACCAGCGATCGCTCGGTGGCATGATTCAGAATATTTGCGGTTTCGTTCATTTCTACCATAAAGGTAGATTGACCTGTGGCCAAGTCATCCACAGCACCCACGCGGGTAAAAATGCGATCGCATACCCCCAGTTTGGCAAACTTGGCGGGGACAAAACTCCCAATTTGCGCCATTAACTGAATTAATCCCACCTGACGTAAGTAACAACTTTTACCACTGGCATTTGGTCCAGTGAGAATGATTAAATCAGGTTTTTCTTCTTCTGTTTCTGGGCTGGTGTTCTCTCTTCCCAACTGGGTAGAATTGGGGACAAAAAACCCTGTGGGTAAAGACTGTTCTACCACCGGATGACGACCATCTATAATGGTGATTTCTCTTCCTTCAACCATCTCAGGACGACAGTAGCCCTGCTGTACAGCTAATTCAGCTAAACCACACAATACATCTGCTGCGGCGACAGCGCGGGAAATACCACGAATTACTTCCGCTTGTTCTCCCACTTCCTGGCGCAACTCTACAAAAATCTGATATTCCAACTCACTTAAATCATCCCGTGCGCTGAGAATGCGGGCTTCCCGTTCTTTTAATTCTGGGGTGATATAGCGTTCCTCGTTGGTTAGAGTTTGCTTGCGGATGTAATTACTGGGGGCTTGGTCAGCTTTAGCCCGGGGAATACTAATATAGTAACCAAAGGTTTTATTAAATCCTACTTTTAATGTAGAAATTTCTGTTTTTTCCCGTTCTTCTACTTCTAAATTAGCAATCCATTGTTGGTCTGATTCTACCGTGGCTTTTCTCTCATCTAATATGGTACTGATCCCTGGACGAATTAAGCCCCCTTCTTTGATATGTGTGGGGGGTGACTCTACCAGATGGGCGTGTAATTTTTCCGCTAATTCTCCCAGGGATGGGGGGACTTTTTGCAAAGCTTTGAGAAACAGCGATCGCGCATCGGTCACCAGCTGAGATAATTGGGGTAAGCGTGAGAGGGAATCTGCCAAAGCCACTAAATCTCTAGCGTTAGCCGTTCCCGAACCAGCCCTTCCCGTTAGCCGCTCCAAATCGTATATTTGCCGTAATAATTGCCGCAAATCCTGGCGCAGGGGGGTATTTTCCATTAATTCTTGGATGGTATCTTGACGCGCCCGAATACCTCTAATTTCCAGTAATGGTTGCAATAACCACCGTCGCAACGCTCGCCCTCCCATGGCTGTGGTGCTTTTATCCAATGACCACAACAAAGACCCGTGAAATGTACCATCCCGGACTGTTTGCGTAATTTCTAGGTTACGGCGAGTTTGATTATCAACGATTAAGTAGTCAGTAATAATATAAGTACGTAACCTTTGCAGGGTGACGGGGTTGACTTTTTGCATATCTTCCACATATTCTAGCAAACCACCAGCAGCCCGCACAGCCAAAGGAAGATGATCACAACCGATTCCTTCTAAGGAACGTAGCTTAAATTTCTGCAATAATTTGGATCTAGCTTCACCTTGGGAAAAGGGAACTTGCGATCGCAAGCTATAGCAAAATGATGGTGGTAAACATGGGGGAAGATGAGGGGAAGTTTCGCCGGGACGCAGCAAGCCACCCAAATCAGGGGCGTTAGTAGGAACCACCACTTCCGAAGGTTGCAAGCGCATTAACTCTTGGGTGAGGTGTTCCAAATCACTGCCTTGAGTGGTGAGGAATTCGCCTGTAGATATATCTGCATGAGCTAAACCCCAATGATTGACGGCAATTACCACTGCTGCTAAGTAATTATTACGACTAGATTTCAACATTCCCTCTTCCAGTAGAGTTCCCGGTGTGAGGATACGGGTTACTTCCCGCTTGACCAAACCCACGGCCTCTGATGCGTCTTCCACTTGGTCGCAAATTACCACCGCATAGCCTTTTTCTACCAGTTGGGTAGTGTAGCGTTCCCAGGCGTGGTGGGGTACGCCAGTCATGGCTACGCGACCAATGTCGCCACCGTGTTTACTGGTGAGTACGAGTTCTAGTTCTCTGGATACAGTTACAGCGTCTTGGAAAAAAGTTTCAAAAAAATCTCCTACCCGATATAACAGCAAAGCATGAGGGTATTTATCCTTTACTTCCACATAATGCTGGTACATTTTACTCAGCTTGCTGCGGTCTATCAATTTAGTATCGACCAGAGGTGCAGCAGTGTGATTAGTTTCCGTTGGTTGGGTTTCAGAATGAGAAGCAGTCATAGATGCTAAGGGTAATGCACGGAGATTCCACAATACCTGATGATAACCTGATGTGCAGCTTATGGGGCGATCGCTCAAAGTTTTGTTATCTTATCTAAGGTTGTGAATAAGCGATCGCAGGATGGCGAAGCCTGACGAACCTTAGCTACGTCTAGCATTGCCAAAAGCTTAGAGGCGTGTTTAATTTTTTCATACTCACCCTTGGTAGTGCGGCGCGTAGCCCTTTGTAAACTTTTTTCTATACGTGGTTTGTCAATAGTCTCTACATTTGAAGTTTTAGGAATGGCGTTTTCTAGAAAATTCTGACCATAATATTGTTTTAGCGCTTCAACATCAGCAATCAACCAAGCTTCCATTAATTGCACCATCAAATGGCATTGATCCTCATCAACTCCTGGGGGTCTGTCCCAGTCATCCCTCAACTTCAGATGTTGCCAAGGTGAATCATTGGTTACAGGTACTTCTGCGTCAACCAGCAAAATATTCAAATCATTTGGGTGAGATTTTAAAGCAGTTTTAAAATCACGGAAAGCCCAATTACGAGGACCACACATGGTAATATCCAATTCAAATTGTTTCAAAAGTTCCCTAAATCCTTTCCTCATTTTAGCTTTTGTCTCTTTACCGTCACCACCACCCTCTATATACAACCGAATTTTTACCATCGGTTTCCCCCAATTTCACCCATGCGCCATAGGTCGCCTAGAGTATAATTTTTTAGCCAATCTCTTAGTTGATTAGGTTCAAGGCGGCGGAGGTGAGAACCTTTGTTGTCTCGTTCACACACTATTACTGATTCTGGATATTCACTCAAACCAGAAACTAAAGCATCAGAATGAGTTGTGACTATTAATTGTGTTCTTTCTGATGCTGCAATCAACATTTCTGCTATCGTCGGTAAAATATCTGGATGTAAACCAATTTCTGGTTCTTCCAGACAAATAACTGGCGGTGGAGTTGGGTCTAGTAATAAAGCCATTAAGAATAAATAACGCAGTGTACCATCAGATAAACGGTTTGCAGGAATTGGTTGAATAAATCCCTGTTCACGAATAAATATCTGTACTGTACCGCCATATATTCTCACACTCATTTCTTCGGCTGTGGCATAAAATTCTTTTAAACTATCCAGAATTTTTTTATTACCTATTTGATGTTGTAAGTTATTTAAGACTAAACCTATATTGCTGGCATCTTCTAGTAAAGGATGTTCGGGTAAATCAGTTTTTTGAGCATTTCTTGGTTGTGAATACCGTCCCATTTGCCAATGACGATATAAACTGATGTTAGAAAAAATATTGCTGATATAAGAGAGTTCTGGATATAAATCTGGGTCTTTTCTTTGAGATAATACTGATTGCCCCGGAATTAATTCCTCTCGTTTGAGATAGCGTTTTTCTTTCGATATATTATTTAAAACTGGGCGGCCAGATTGGTAACGATAGTAAAAATAGACATCATTCTCGTCTGGAAACGGTTGTTCATTTTCTACAGCTTCATCCACTAACTCTAGTTTTTGACCAACTTCTGTCAAGCTAATCTTATAGTGTATGTTTTGGGTTCTTTGGGGGTAGTCGATAGTAGCGTCAATTGTAGCTATTGATTTTTCCTGGCTACCCTTCCATAAAAACTCACTTACTCCCCCACCTTGACGAAATGGTGCGGGTAAATCTGTGGGTGTAGCCCGTAAAATGCCCAAAGCTTCAATTAAATTGGACTTACCAGAAGTGTTAGCGCCAATTAAAACATTGAGGGGTTGTAATTCAATTTCTTCGCCCTCATGTCCATAGGAGAGTAAATTTGTTAATCGTAGTTTCCGGATACATATCTTGCCTTCCACTTGATTCTCCAGTTTGCCTGTTATTTAGTTTCACCATCAGTTATTAAAAATATTATAACATTGACATAGGGCTTACGCAACTGGCACAGGCGATCGCTCAAAGTTTTGTTATCTTATCTGCGACTGCTGCGGCGTGTGGGTGTTTGTGGTGGGGGTGGTTGATAAGCCTTCAATCCCTCATCACCAGTGAAAATTTCTACTTCAAATCTGGTGCTGGCTTTAGAATAATAATCAGCTACAGTTTTAATTGTTGCATCTCCAATAGAAATCTTAGCGGATGCTAAAGTAGGCCATTCAGAGGCTAACTTTTTCAGCTGTTCTGAATTCCAAAGTTCATCTACTTGAGTTGTAAAAATTTCCCAAGGTATAACTCCATCTGCCACTTTCACTAATATTTCGGCAAAAGCCTGAGCAATTTCATATCTTTGACAATTAGCTTGGGCAATATGATTACCAGTTTCTATAATTGTGGCTAATGGCAGTATAAACTTTGTGCCTTTGCTCTCTTCTAATTTTAAACATTCTTCAACTCTCCTTTTATCCCATTTGTCAGAATCACTACCGCAAGTTTCTTTACCCGGAACATTTAAATAGGCGCAAAGTATTGATGTATCAATAATCAGGATTTTCATATGTGGTTTTATTATGATCAGCAAGGCTTTTTTCAATTGCTCCTTTGGTTGCTAGTTTACCCAAAGTACCTGATGCGAGTAAAAGAGGAAGATTCTCAATATCTTCTAAGATACTAAGTTTACTTTCTCCTGTTTTTGAGTCCCGATGAGCGACAACTACAAAAGGGACTATCTCAGGACCAAAAGCATCAAGTAACGCTGGGTTATGGGTAGTAATTAAAATATCAATATTTCTTTTGCTGCCAATTTCTCTGAGTATTTTTACCAGCAATTTTGCCCGGGAAGGATGTAAACCATTATCTATTTCTTCAATTACAATTTGACTACCTTTTGGACGAGTGAGTAGTGCTGTGATAATGGCGAGAAAACGTAGAGTTCCATCTGACATACTTCTAGCATCAATTTCTGTGATTTCTCCAGTTTTCCACTCTTCTTCACAATAAAGCATGGCATCTATGCCTAATCTACCAACTTTTTCTGCCCAAACTTTTTTAATATCGCCTTCTGGTAAATCTTTGATGTAGTTAGATAGTGTTGATTCTACTTCTGTCTTTTCCTGCTCAGGTAATGCTGCTAAGACACCGGCTATATTGGCAGCGTCGCTTTCTAGCCTATCAGAAAGCCTTGAGTAATCACGCATTTTAGAAGGTATGGGATTGAGGATGAAAATTGTCTTTAGATGTGGAATATGCCAATCTAAACTAGAAACTGAGCTATGATAAATACCGTTACAAAATAATACTGAGTGTGGGTGACACTTTTCATCAATATATTCAATAGATTCTTGCATAATTCTAATTTTAGGAATTGTTTGGATTTGAATAACATATAAGTGATCTGTTGTTTCATCCTCACCCGCCACTAGCACCTTTAATGTAAATTCATTTTCTGGTTTACGTGCAGCCCACTCTACACCACCTCGCAGAGAAGAAAGTGTCTTATTTCCCGCTAAAGCAGTTTCAATATTTTCTCCTTGGGCTATCCTTTGCAAAAATTCTAAAGCTTCAACTACATTAGATTTGCCACTGGCATTAGTACCAATCAGAACAGTTAACGGATCAAGAGGAAGTTCTGCATAACGGAAACTTTTCCAATTTTCTAGGATTAGTTGCTTGAGCATGACTTACTCCAATACTCTTAGTTAATTACAGGGAATTTGACTTAAGTGAAGTACAGTAGCGGGCAAGACTTGTACTGAGCGTAGTCCATAGCTTGCGTCGCGTAACAATAGTATGCCCGCACTACATTTTTACACCGATTTTTTACACTAATTTTAAATCAGGGTATTTGGCTAACACATCATCAGATGTGAGGGTATCGCCTTCAGCTTGGGGAGTCCAAAGTACTTCAATGGCTAAAAGTTGATCACTGGGAATTGCACCAATGCGCCGCAATGCTTGACGCAAATCATCAGAACTGTTGATGTCTGGGATGGCAAATTTGCCTAATGTGGCAGCTAATAAGGTGACAATTAAATATTCTCCTGGTCCTGCACTGATGAGACGGGATGGGTTCTCCAGTTGGTTAGCAGCAGGTAGAGCATCTTTGTTTAAGGCTGACTTTAACTGGTTGTTGACATTGGAGAGGGTTTCTTCACTAAATTTGCTGCGTTCTGCCAATGACCAACGGTTAAACTGACTTTCAGCTGAAGTTAATTTAACTTGCTCTGTAGCACCTCCTGCATACACCCAGTATTCTGGATGACGGAGTAAAGCTAAACTGGCTTCTTGCAAAATTTCTGCTCGTCCTTCTGGGGAATTAGTATCAGCAGATTCGGCAATTTGGTTAAGTTCGGTTTGCAACCCACGGGCTTGGGCTAATAAACCGACTTGTAAACGAGTTACACAAACAGGGGGGTTGCTGCTGTTAGTTATTTCTTCGCCTTCACCACTGGTAACACGACGGAAGGTTTGAACTAGAAAGTTAGCAATAGCCAAGAAGATTAAAATGGTGAATAGTCCGCCAAATCCTCCTCCTATACCCCAGAAGGGAATCAAGAAAGGAAAACCGAAGCCACCACCAGGATAGTATCCCCCACCGGGAGGGGCATAGGTGCGGGGTGTATAGCTGCGGCTAAAAGGCGCTCTAAATGAGCCTCCACCGATGCGACCACCGCTGCGAGCCGCTAACGCTCCATCAGCATGACTCAGTGCTAAAGCTAACACCAGGCTGCAAACAAAGAAAATTTGTAACACCGGTTTGAGGGTTCTTTGTAGTTTGTTAACCATAATGACGTTGAAAATTTGTACTAGTTTTGACATTTGATCACCGCTAATTGTTGCGGGTGTGATAAGGGTTTTAGGTCTAACGGTTTATCCTACTGCCAAAATATTTCTGGTTTTTATATTCCTACCGACATCTCTAATTTAACGCTTCTTATCTTATTGACACAGCAAGCTGAGAGGGGGTTTCCGTGGCAGATAACCGTACATAAGGGATACCCACCGCTGAGTTAAGCTGATATTGTAGGTAAATTTTTATTTAATTTTATAAAGTTATTCTAAAGCCTTGCCTATTCCAGTGGTTATTGTTTGGCATTTTGGCACTACATTAACGGTTATTCAGGATATTGTATTGAAATCAACAAGTTTGATCAATTTCTATTCATGATATCGTCATGGTTTGATGGAAATCATTAACTTAGGGGAATTTATCAACCACAAATATAATTTACAAAGACTTCACACAAATAATCAACAACTCCCTATCCTTAATGTTATAAAGTGTTGTAGAGATATCTGTAATGTATTAGTTCAAAGATGGGGAATTATGTTTTTTTGTAATCAGGTATACAAATATCCCCAGGGTATGTCTATTAGTTGTGGGTTGTAAAAATTTCTGGGAATAAATGTGCAAATCCCTGGTTTGTCTAGGATAGGTGTTAGCTAATTAGATACAGAAGGATTAAAAATACACTAAATTAATCTCAAGTGTGGAGGTTTGTTTCTATTGTAGCAGATATTTAAGTTAGAATTGAGGAGAAGAAAGTTAGTTAAATTATTAGAGGTCAACTGCTACCTGAATTACAGTATTTACACTTATTTACACTTGCACAACTATTTGAGTTAAACTGACCAAAATTAGCATGGAAAATATCTCACAACTGCCAACAAAAATTAGAAATAAAACGGCATCTCCTGACATTCTAGTAATATCCCATCTGTTTCTACCTAATCAGGCAGTAATTGGAGAATATCTCTATAATCGTTGTCTTCAAGATCCGGATCGGGTAGTTGTTTTGGCTGCTGGTTGTTCTGGGGATGAAGTATTTGACCAAGGGCAGGATTTTCCTGTGTATCGCTGGACAAATTCTCGATGTTGGTTTGGTGATTTGGTGGGTGGTTTTTTGCAGCCTGTTATTGATTTGGTTTGCTCTTTTGTGTTGGCTATTAAACTGTATTTTCGTTATCACTACCGTTATATTGAATGGGGACATGGCTATGAGTTTCCGGCGCTGTTGCTATTAAGCTATATTCTACCCATACGCTTTTTTATGTATGTGCATGGTAGTGATATTGTGGCTACTGTTCACAATCCTGTATGGCGATCGCTCCTGAAACTGACTTTAACACGGGCTGAAGGAATTGTTTGCAATAGTTACATTACTGAAGATTTCCTCCGCAAGAGTTTCCGCCTAAAAACTCCTACTCATGTCATTCAACCTGTGGTTAGACCAGAAAAGTTTGGTGTAGACAAAAATCAAGGTAATTTTGATGATTTACGTCAACGAATGCGGGCAGGTTACAATATTCCAGAAACAGCAATAGTGATTCTTTCGGTAGGGAGTCTAGTTAAGGAGAAAAGCTTTGATCGCGTGATTGAAAATTTACCACTACTGTTAACAAATGGAATTGATGTTCATTATATAGTTTGTGGTCATGGTCCGTGTGAATCGGCATTAAAAAATTTAGCCCAGCGCTTGCGGGTAGATAAGCGGGTACACTTTACCGGATATGTAACTGGGGGTGAATTAGCCGGCTATTATGCAGCCTGTGATATATTCGCTATGCTCACTTTGTTAGCTCCTCAAAACTATATCCAGGGTTTTGAAGTTGTCTACTTAGAAGCTGGCTATTTTGGTAAACCTGTGATTGCTTCTCGTTTTGGTTCTGTGATTGATATAGTTCGTCATGAAGAAAATGGTCTTTTGGTGAATCCCCAATCTGGATATGATGTTTTTCAAGCTTTCAAACGTTTGTGTCATGACCAGCAGTTACGGGAAAAATTTGGACGCAAAGGTAAAGAATTAGCCGGACGCAAAACTCTTCACCGTTCGCTGTACCTTGGTGAAGCTGTTCCTAATGGTTTGTTGAATTAACCACCGCCAACAATGGTGACTACTTCCAAGCGATCGCCTGGCTGTAGTTGTGTTTGTAACCAAAATTGACGATGTAAAATTTCACCGTTATATTCTACGGCTACTAAACGGGGATTAAAGCCTAACTGTTGGAGTAAATCTGGTAAAGGAGTTTGGGGCGAGCAAGTACGAGTTTCCCCGTTGACGTGGAGGGTAATTTGATTAGACATTTTTAAGGTAAGTGTTAATGCTCAGTTATGAATTGGCTATGGTTTTGATGCGATGAAGTTGGGAGAGAAAATATTGTGTTATTAAGGTAGGTTGTTCTGCTTGAATGATGGCTCTTACTACTGCTACACGTTCTGCTCCGGCTTCAATCACATCATTGATATTACTCGCATCTATACCACCGATAGCAAACCAGGGAATGGAGCTATTTTTAGCTGCATAGCTGACATATTGTAAGCCTGCTGCTGGTTTGTCTGCTTTGGTGGGAGTTTCATAAACTGGGCCAACACCAATATAGTCTGCACCGTCAGCAATTGCCTTTTGCATCTCTTCGGCATTGGTGGTTGATTTGCCGATTAAACGCTGGTGGCCGAGTAATTCTCTGGCCATGGTAATGGGCATATCTTGTTGTCCCAAATGTACCCCATCGGCATCGACAGCCAAAGCTAGATCCACCCTGTCATTAATAATAAACAAAGCACCGTAGGAGTGACAGAGCCGCCGTAATTTGATCGCTTGTTCGACACGCACAATATCATCAGCAGTTTTATCACGGTACTGCACTAGAGTTAATCCACCTTTGAGAGCAGCTTCAACAGTTTTTAACAAAGTTTCCGCAGGAGAGGTCACTAGATATAACTGCGATCGCCACAGGAGTTGATGGCGTTGGTAGCCCATTAAACTAGTTTCTAGGGTATAAACACGATAGCGCATCTGCTTAAAAGCCTTACCCATGTTGGGATGATAAAGCTTGCCGTATTCTTCCAGCACCCGCATTGCTTCTTGGATGCGGGAAAAATTTGCTTGTAATAGCGCCTTCATGTTAGAGCGTTGTTCTTCCTGGGGATGGCTCAATTCAGTACCCGGGTCTCCTGGTGTATCTCGCGCCGCCCGTAGTTCCGCAGTATGCCATTGAGCCAAATCTTGACGTAAATACTTACATTCCCCGACCAATTGACCATTATTTAATCCAAAGCGACACCATTCTTCAATGATTCGCAGTCCTTCCCTAGCTCGGTCTAAATTGGCATCTAAAATGCGGTAAACAACCTGTTGTGTTTGTGCTTTTTGGCTGTGTGGCTCGACCATGACAACAACCCTATTACTAATTTCATTAAGTGAGGTAGTATCAATACTTTTAGACATTTTGATGACAAATTTCTTAGTTAATATAGCAGGTCTGGGGATTTTTGCATTTATTGATACATATTTACTCTAATACACAGCTGACAAAAATATAGTGACGACTCAATAATACATCTTAACCTTCTCAGCCAACAAGATGTGTTTTTTTCTCCGGTTAATTGCTTAATATTAAGTTAAATATGGGAATCCCCTTTGATGACTAAAATTACTCGTGGTGGTAGGGAAAAGGTAAACAGAGTCATGACGGATGGGAACTTATCGACATCCTAGTGTATCAGAGTATAAAACATTTATTGTTAGGACTTATCTAAAGTTGAGTGAGTAGATTATGTATTTTGAATATCATTCCACACAAACCCAAAGATTATCTCTGATCTTGTCTTTCAGTTTGAGCTTGGGATTAACTGGTATCAGCTTACTGTGTATCAGCCCTGGGAGGGTTTTGGCTCAAATGCCATCTGTCCCTACTCGCATATCCCAGAGGGAAAGTACCAGTCCTCAAGTTAAGGTGTTATTTGTTAACCCAACTGTGGGCAATAACACTTTGGGTAATGGTAGTGAAAGCGCTCCTTTGCAAACGATTACTCAAGCTTTGCGGGTGGCTTCTGCCAATACAGTGATTATGCTCTCCCCAGGTACTTATACTGCTGAGACGGGGGAAGTTTTCCCCCTCAAACTCAAACCTGGTGTTGCTATTCAAGGGGATACTCGCAACAAAGGACGGGGGATTATTATTCAGGGCGGTGGTGAATTTCTCAGTCGCAGCTTTGGCGGTCAAAATGTGGCAATTATCGGCGCTGACCAAGCTGAGTTAAGGGGGGTAACGGTGACTAATCCTAATACTCGTGGTTATGGGTTGTGGATGGAATCAAGTGATACGGTCATTACTGATAACACATTTACTGGCAGTACTCAAGATGGAATTTCTCTGACTGGTAACAGTGCGCCGACAATTAGCAACAATTATTTTTACCGTAATGGGGCGAATGGGATGACCATTGGCGGTAATTCTCAGCCTCAAGTACAAGAAAATGTTTTTCAGCAAACGGGATTTGGGATTAATATTACCCAAAATGCTGCTCCTGTAATCGTTGGTAATCAAATTCAGTACAATCGCTCTGGGGTGATAGTACAAGCCAATGCCAGGCCGATTTTACGAAATAATTTAATACAAGGTAGTAGAGAGGATGGTTTAGTAGCCATTGCCCAATCAATACCAAACTTGGGTACTGTTGCTGAACCAGGGGGTAACGAATTTCGCAATAATATGCGCTATGACATTAATGCTAGTGCTACTGAGGAGATCGTTCCTGCTGCTGGTAATAAGTTGTTAGGAAATCGCATTGCAGGGAAGGTGGATTTCAACGCTCAAACAGCACCTATGGCTATAAATCCTCAACCAAGCACTGTAGCAAATGCTATGGTCCGGGAAATCCCAAAGCGTGAGGAAATTACTTTGTCTGCTGCTAATCAGTCACAGATAAATTATGTGAAGGTTGATCCCAATGTTGTGGAATTTGTTGCTCCCCAGTCACAATTTCCCAACCCATTAGCCATTACATCACCAGAACCGCCCTTTGGTGAATCACCTTTACCACCAATTCCACTTCCCAATGGCAATACTGGCTTTTCTAATATAACTCCAGACAATAGAGTTCAACCGGGCGTACGTTACCGGGTAGTGGTGAATACGGCAACTAATAGGGAACGAGACATGGTGAAAAACTTGATACCAGAGGCATTTCCTACTATCAGCAGGGGTCGTAGAGTTATGCAAGTGGGAGTGTTTAGCGATCGCCATAATGCCGATCAAATCCGACTTTTGCTTAATAGCAATGGTTTAAATAGTACAATTGAACAGTTATAGCCTTTTGTCAACAAGAGTGCGGTAACAAATATAAATGATATGAAACTTATAGTGCGGGCATACTATGGCTAAGATCAGTACAAGTCTTGCCCGCTACTGTAGCTAATTGAGTGAATATTAGTTTTAAATATGTCCAAGGCAAGATTTAGGAATTGAATATGAGTATTGAATTGTACTTGGGCATAGGTACTTATCCCTTGTCATCAGATATAGCTTTAAGTTTTGATGTAAAGGAATCAACGCGATTGCTGATGGCTGGGGTAAATTGCCCAATGGGGGGATGATTGGTAGATGGTGGTAGTATTTTTGTCTGCTGGTCAGGTTTTTGTAATGGAGAGTTTGTTGGAATAGAATTTTGTGTGTTCAGCCTGGACTGAGTGGCGGGGGTAGTAGTGCTAAAACCTTCTACTGGTTTCTCTTTTTCTTGATTGATTGATTGTATGGTTGCGGTTTGAGTTTGTTTGTAATCATTATTGCCTACCTGACTCAGTAAGGGATTGGGTGTAACTGGTTGTTGAATAGATGCTGATTCGTTTTTAATTTGTTGCTTGAGAGGGGGTAGAACTGGTGTTGTTAGTTGAGTTAGGCTTTCGGGAAATTTGCTACAAATCAGGCGTTCAAATTCCATGTTGAAATGATAAATAGCTTGGCCTCGACGCTGCCAAAATGTGAGGATTTGCTGCACTGATATGGCTTTATAGCGACCTTGATATAGTGCCTCCACCACTGCCAAATGTAGCCAGTTGACGGGGTATTGAGTTTGCCAACGGTTAATTAGCTCACTGGCGCTATACCCACTGAGGTCAAAACTATAGTGATTTAACAGAGCGACTGCCAATTCAGTAGGAGTTGCTGGGGGTGTTGTTAACATGGAAGTATCACCTGGGGGGGAGGGGTATAAATTCTCTACCCTTCGCTTATGGCTGATGGTGTTTTGAGCTATGGGATTACTTATCAAGAGTTTATAATTTAATCAACAGTGTTTTTCATTTTACTTGTTCACCTGCTGAATGTCTAAATAATATAAGTTGAATTAATTCTTGGTGTTCGCTGTATAGCAACTAATGCTTGATAAACCATTGCAGCTACTTCTCCACGTGTTGCTTCTCTCATGGGTACAAGTTCTCTGGGGTCTGGGTAATTGACAATTATTCTTTGTTGTGTGGCAGTTACCACTGCTTGACGAGCATAATCGGGAATTGTATTACTATCTGTATAGGTGAGTACTGTATTTTGATCAGCTTTTGCCAGGCTTAGTCCACTGACCAGGGAGAGAATTACTTGTAATCTTTGCACATTTTGATTGGGGCGGAAGGTACCATCGCCGAATCCACTAATAAAACCACCTCTACTCGCTATTTGTAGGGCTTGAGCAGCCCAGAAGTCTGGAGATACGTCTGTAAAATTAACTGCGGGGCGTTTCGGTTTTGGGTTAAAGGCTACGGCTATTAAAGCTGCATATTGAGCGCGATTCATGAGTTGATCTGGCTGGTAGCTACCATCAGCAAAACCACTGGTTAAATTCAGACTTGCCAACCCGCGAATAAATGGTTCTGCCCAATGTCCGCTCATATCGGTAAATCCGGGTAGATTGATATCGGGGCTGACAATATAGGGTGAGGGGATGGCTTTTTCTTCACTAGTGGCTGTCAAGGCTTGATAAATTAATGCTACTACTTCACCGCGAGTGATATCTCGCAGTGGTTCTAGTAGTTGTCTTTGGGGATAGTTAACTACTAGTAATGCTTGAGTAGCAATTGCTACAGCATTAGTCGCATAAGTGGGAATTTGAGCGCGATCGCGGTACAGGTTTAATACTTGGGGATTCCCCCCTGTTAGTTGCAAGCCATTGACTATAGATACTATGGCTTGTACTTTGGTCAAATTTTGTCCTGGTCGAAACGTGCCATCAGGAAAACCACTGATAAAACCCATTTCAGCAGTTTTTAAAATAGCTGATGCAGCCCAAAACTGGGGATTGACATCTGTAAATTTACTACTTGGATTTATTTTAGGTAGTTGAAAAGTTTTAGCAATGATGGCTGCATACTGAGCGCGATTGATGGGCGCATCTGGGGCAAAGGTACCATCAGGAAAGCCGCTAATTAGCCCTCTACTTACTAATGCTTCAACAAAATCTGCCGACCAATGTCCCCCTAAGTCGGAAAAAATATTACTGCTACCTGAAATACTGCGAGGATTATCTTCCCGGACGGCTATAAAATCTACCTTGCCTTTCACTTGGGTAGGATTCAAGTGATTACCTGCTGAAACTAGGGGCTGTGGTGTACTGTTGTATAAATCAAAAGGGCTATTATGCTCAAAAGTATTGGCTGCTATGTCTTGGCTATTACCTAAGTCAGGGATAGCATTACCGTTAACTAACATCCCCCCTTGGGTGTTCTTAGTAATGAGGTTATAACGCAGCACAGGTCTAGCATGGCGAGAAAGAGCGATCGCTGATCGGTTATGTGAGATTGTGTTATGTGCTATTAGGGGGGCGGCGTAATCACTAATTGCTATGCCTAAAGAGTTACTGTGAAATACATTCCGTAGCACTTCTCCTTTGCTATAGCGCGCCATCATCAAGCCACTGGCGGCGTTTTCCTGAAACACATTATCCACAATGGCGGGTTTAGCGCTTCCTGTGACAAATATACCTTCTCGACCACATTTAATAAAACTATTATTAGCTAAATTGGCTGCTGCTGACTCTATCCAAACACCAGTACCTCTAGCTACGGGATTAGTTATAGTCACACCTAGAAGATTGGCATTAGTTTCTAAAAGTATAGTAATGTTTTGTAAACCAAAGCTAGGACTTTGATACTTACCACTCCCAGAAATAATAATTCCCGCACCTTTATTAGCTTCGTTACCTAATATTGTCACGCCCGCAGAAATAACTATGGGAAATACTTCACCGTTAGCAGTGCTATAGTTGCCTGGTGTCAACTGGACAATCACTGGCGTTTTGGTCGCTTTTAAGGCGCGGGTGAGACTTTTAAAGGGGCTAGACCGAGAACCATTATTGTTATCATTCCCCAGGACAGGATTAACATAAACTGTGGTCAGGAGGGCAGAGTTCACCATTGATGCTTGAGATACAATGTTTAAGTTTTGACGGTCATCAATAATAACTTATACCATTTTCGTCTCCACTTGCACTTATTAATATCATGTTAGCTTGATTACTTATTATTAAAACAGGGAACAGTTGGCAAGGGTTTTCAGGCTATTTTCTGATAAAAAAATAAGGAGAGCCACTGATGCAACTCTCCAGATCATTAGGGTTCATCTACTATACATAGAATACCTCGTTAGGTGTGAGGGGTGTAACCTGTTTTTGAGATTCTTTGTAAAGATATGATGAAGAGTTAGGTTAAAAACTGATCAACATTTAATAATTTAGCTTTTTCTCCACTAATTCATTGGTTAGCTTAGGATCAGCTCGTTTGTCAGTTTTTTTCAACACTTGCCCCACAAAGAAGCCTAAAAGCTTTGTGTTCCCTTTACGGTACTTTTCTAGTTCTTTGGGATTGGCCTGGATGGCTTCATCAATAATGGGTTCTAGTACACTAGGATCAGTGATTAACTCTTGACCTGCAAAGGCTTTCTCTGGGGACATCCCGGCTAGTAAATCCGGCAATTTTTGTTTAGCTTGGGCGTTGCTAATTTTACCAGATTCAATGCGGGTGATTACCTCGGCTAAATTGGCAGGAGTTAGGGCAATTTCGGTAATACTGAGCTTTTGCTTGTTGAGGTATGCGGCTATATCTTGAGTTATCCAGTTAGCTGCGGCTTTGGCATTTGCGCCGGCTGCAATGGCATTTTCAAAATAATCGGCTACGGTGCGGTCTTCCGTTAAAACTCGTGTATCATAAACTGAAAGCTCTAAATCATCTTGATAGTGATGACGTTTTTGGGCGGGTAGTTCCGGAAGTTCCCTACGCCATTGCTCTAATTGTTCAGCAGATACTTCAATGGGTGCTAAATCTGGTTCCGGGAAGTAGCGGTAATCGCTAGAACCTTCTTTAGTTCGCATACTAATTGTACGTTGACTGCCCTCTTCCCAGAGGCGAGTTTCTTGGATGATGGGTTCCCCAGCTTCTATGGCGGCAATTTGCCGTTCAATTTCGTAATCAATAGCCCGTTGAATGGCGTTAAACGAGTTCATGTTTTTGATTTCTACTTTCACGCCAAATTCTTTACGTCCCACTGGACGCACCGAGATATTGACATCACAGCGTAGGGAACCTTCTTGCATATTGCCATCACTTACACCGAGATAGCGGACAATGCGGCGTAATTCTTCGGCATATTCGGCAGCTTCTAGACCTGAACGCAGATCAGGTTCTGAGACAATTTCTACTAATGGCACACCTGCCCGGTTGTAGTCTACCAAAGAATAGGTGGAACCGGAGAGGCGATCGCTTCCTGCGTGTACCAGTTTGCCTGCATCTTCTTCCATGTGCAAACGAGTTACACCAATGCGTTTACGAATTGGGTTTCCTTCAGCATCTGCTAATTCGATTTCTAACCAACCATGTTCAGCAATAGGCAGGTCATATTGAGAAATTTGGTAATTTTTAGGCAGATCAGGATAAAAATACTGTTTACGGTCAAATTTGCTGTATTTAGCTATTTGGCAGTTTAAAGCCAAACCTGTTTTTACAGCATATTCCAGCACTTTTTCATTCAGTACAGGTAGGACACCTGGTAATCCCATACACACGGGATCAATGTTAGTGTTGGGGTCAGCACCGAAAGCTGTAGAGCTATCAGAGAAAATCTTGGTGTTGGTACTGAGTTGACAATGGGTTTCTAGACCAATAATCGCTTCGTATTCAGTTTTTACAGTCGTAGCAGCAGTCATACTATAAATATTGCTAGTCATACCATATATTATTATTTTAGCTGTCTGTAGCTTCAATTCAGAATTTTGTCTGCTAATTTGTTTTAGTCTCTATTAATACTAAATAAATGTAAGTGTTTAGGAGTTGGTTAATTCTCTAATTAATTCTTCAGGAGTGATAATTACTTAGTGTGACAATGAGGAAATCTTGCCTATTACGCGTAATTAATGTGTAAAGAAAGGGGAAAGCAGGAAGGGTGAAAGTAACTCATCCTTCCTGTTGGGTTGTTTGGTTAAACAAAAATAAACTGTTGGCTATTCGTAACGTCTAGTTGGCTGGGATTGACCCCGGTGAATACAGCTACGTCACCACCATCAACTTTAATCATGGTGTTGTTGCCTTGAGCAACTAAACTCACTTGATTAGCAGTAATACCACTTATGCCGATGCGGTCTGACCCCACTGCAAAATCATTAACCATATTGGGGCTATCCGGTAGTGAACCTCCCATTACTAACCAGAAATTGTCAGCACCAGCGCCGCCCCAGAGTGAGTTATCACCACCAACCCCGGCATACAGGCTGTCACTACCAGCACCACCAAACAGGCGATCGCTCACGGTACTATAGAGTTGATCATCCCCAGAACCACCATAGAGACGGTTACCCCCTTGGTCACTAGAACGCAACTCATCCCCACCGGAACCGCCAAACAATAACTGTCCCCTACCTTCAGCTACCTGTAAGTTATCATTGTCAGCTGCACCAAGGAGAGTATTGGTATCACCGCCCTCAACTACTATCAGGGTATCCTCACCAGCACCGCCATTTAATACACTACCACTAGCGGCACCTTGGGAACCAACATAAAGCATATCTGCGCCGATGTTACCATTTCCATAACTATCACTGCTGAGGAAGATGGTATCATCACCTGCTCCCGCTTCCACCTTCACCGCGGTGGCTAGACTAGCTTCGATGGTATCATTACCACTGCCACTAAATACCATAGATCCAGTTTCGCTACTAGAGAGGGTGAGCGTATCATCTGCCCTAGTACCACTGACTATGGATTTCCTGATCTCGACATTGGCTCTAAGAGTTAATGCTGAGTAGGCTTGTTCACTTCCTTCCACTACATTACCCACTAAAGCCAGGGGTTCGTTTTGATAAAAGAGGGTTCCACTGTATATTGTGAAGTCACCTGGAACAGCTGCGGGGAAATCTGTTTGGTTGACCAAGATTTTGTCCCCTTGGGAGGGATCAAAGTCTTGGAAATAAGTTACCCCTTTCACTTGATGGTTGAAAATAAATTCATCAGCACCTTCTGCTCCCACAAAAACCGGATTTACCGCCGAATCTGGCACAGAAAGAACATTATCTCCAGCATCTCCCATGGCGGAGTAGGAGGGAGTAAAACTGATGCCACCCCAAACCAGTGGTTCTGCTGAAATTAAATAACTAGCTAAGTTCTTTTCAGCACTGATAGCAAAACCGGAATCAGCATTGAGTAAACGTAATTGGATTGAATCTGATTCTCCGTTAATTGCATCACCCCTAACTGCTAAATTTAATCGATAACTGGTTTCACCAGGGGCAATGTAGAAAGAACCATAACCTGTTTCTTCAATCTGATAATCTTCCCCTTCAACAGCATCTCCTCCCAACACATAACGCACAGTTAAACCATAAACAGGAGCCGGTTGAGATAATTCAATCTGAAAATATCTTTCAACTTCATTAGCTGAATCCAGGACAATGTTTTCTACTGATGCACCACTATCAGTAGTCAGAGAAATTATGCCTAAAGCCGAATCCGGTTCTGAAGATACATAATTGGTGTAGTAGTCATTTCGTACAAATATTTCTTCGGTTTTGGCATCATATTCTGCTTTACTACCACTTTCCAAGGCCAAATCTACAAACTGATAAAGTAAACCTTGAGAATCATTTTGCAGGAATCTCTGTTTTACGCCGGCAATAGCAGGAATTATTAAGTTAGTTCCTTTTGCGCCCGCATCCCTGATAATAACTTCTAGTTGTCTTTGCCCGCGAGTAAATGCTTCTGCGATCCACTCCAGAGGTAGTGCTTCCACTTTTTGCTGGACTTCCCCTGGATTAAGGGGCTTTCCATCTGCTCCAAAGAAAGATTGTTCTTCGCCTAACTTGGTGGCGTGAGTATTGAGGATATATGTCCAAGCTTCGGTGACTTGTTGAGCATTGGTTGGATCTAAACTTGTCCAATCATAACCGGAATCATTCCATAATTGGGTGTAATATTCGTCTGCATTCCCTGAAATTACTTGGAAGAGAAAATGAAAACTACGAATAGCCAGAAAACCGTCAGACTCAACCGGACTAGCAGATAATTCTCTGCCCCAATTGTCTCGATCCACTTCCAAAGCGGTCATCAGACGTTTAGTAATTTGAACTAGTGCTAAAAGTTGATATTGATAGGTCAGAGCATCGGCAGCTTTATCGGCGTTACCTTGACCTAATTCTGTGTATGGGTTGTAATGATCATCCAGCAATTGGTCAGGAATATTTGCCCACTTGTTAGAGAATGTTTGATTGAACGCTTCAGGGGTGAGCCTTTCATAATAACGTTGATTATCTGTCCAATTAATATTTTGAGGAGCGTCATTCCAAAGTAGTACTGGTGAATATTTGAGAGTTGTGACAATGGAAATATTACCTCCGGGTAAGCCAATGAAAGGAATACCGTAATCTTCACCAGTAATTGAGTCTAACATGGCGTTGCCGTCCCCACTAGTGGCAACTATTACACCATCACGGAAATCTATTACTTGCTCAGTAAAATTAATGAAACTTTCACCGTTCCATAAGCCTCGACTGACATCTTGATAAGTGTTTTGCTCTTCCGTGAGTTGTAAGGTAAATTGCCCATCATTGCCAACGGTAGTAGGTGTTTCCCATGGGTCAAGAGTTAAATTGAGTTCCCCGTCTGTATTTCGTTGATCAAACCAAATCTCCCCACCTGTTAAAGGACCGCTGAAAGCACTACTGGCTAGATTGTACAGAGACACAAAGGCTTTGAGTGGATATACTAATGCCAGTTCAGCTATTGTTGTCGTAGCTATCAACAATGGTGGATCATTGAGGTCGTAGTAAGATTTTGTGTCTGGAGAAACAGCTAAATTAATCGGTTCGCTTTGTCTCTCATCGGTATAATTTTTGTCGTACCAAAAACCTGCATTATCGGAAAACTCAGAGGTGGTGTCAAAATTCCATTTGAAGTATTCATCGCTGAATAAATTTTTATCAAAAAGATTCTCAATAGTCAAGGGAAACTGAACCTCTGAGCTAAATTCGTAATTGGTTTCCTGTACTATATCTAAAGGTTCTCGCCAGAATCCCCAAGCGTCATTGTAAAAATTAGCCGAGACACTATTATTAAACAAAAAGAAATCTGCTTGCTCTTTTCTATTGAAAACATCATCAAAAGTTTCTCCCGGTTGCGTTTGGAATGAGGAAACACTCTCTGCAAACATTAGGGCAGTTAATGCCTGAGCATAACTATGATCATTAGCTCCTAATGGACCTTTGGAAAATCCAGAGTGATTATACTCTGCCGATGTGGATTCAGATATAACTAGTTCCCCTAATGTTGTTTGATTGATGCTTAGGGAAGAAGTATTAATGTATAAGTCATATTGCGCCAATGGACCGTCATAACCTAAGTTGGCAGAAGTGTGTAGGTTGTAAACATTAATAGCATCATCCGCACTTAGTCTTTGAGAAGGTAGCAAAGATTGAAAGATAGGACCGGCAGTATCCATGCCAATAATAGTACCTAAACTACTGACATTATCTGCATACAATCCTTGGGCTATGTCTTGTTTAATTCTTTGACCTGTTTTTCCTGCTACATGACCACCCAGACTATGACCGACTAAGGTGATATTTTCTGGATTTAAACCTTGAGTAAGTATATAATCTGCCAAGGCATTGGCGGTTCTTTCTGTGCCAAAAAGAGCAGGAGCAGTATAAATGGGGGTAGAGTCGAATGGACCGTCAAAATTACCCCAGTCAACAATGACAACATTAGCATCAGGATTATAAGCTTGAACTGTTAATCCAATACCATGCTGGGTGGAATTAAAAGCTTGCCAACGTTTCCAGTCATTTCTACCAAGCTTGTAATCTTGGTTGTTGAGATATTGTAAATTATCATAAAACCAAGCATCCCCCCGCCCGGCTGTAAAACCGTGAATAATAAAATAGGTAGGTTGATTGGGATCTAGTTCTGCATCACTAATGGGAGTTCTTTCTCCATTTTCATCTAATACATGAAACCAAACACCATCAATAAAGGCATTATCTCCCTGAAGAATATTCACATACTCTCTACTTGCGGGATAAGAACTAAAACTGGTATTGCCAAAAATACTTTGTTCATTTATTCTGCTGAGGTTTTTCAGTTCAAATAAAGGAACTGTATTGACATTGGAAACTTTTTCTACTGCTATCTCGTCTATTTGCAGGTAATCTCTATTGGCATCTTCAACATTGATGACAACAGATTTAATCTCACTAAAGTCTTGAGACTCAATGATGAAATTAGATTCAACGCCTCTGGCAAAAGGGTTGTTAGAAGTCTGAGTTTCATCTAAGGGGTAATAAAAGTCTCGGAGATTGATGGGGTCACTAGAGTAACTCGTACCATCATACAAAGTTCCCTTAAGAGTGATAAAGACTTTTTTCTCTGTTCCATCTCTTCTGCGCCAATCTATATTAGCCACTTTGGTGGTTACTTTGTATGTGGCTGAGTTGGTGGAAGCATTAGATAAGGTTTCTTCGTTGATAAACCATACCTGAGAATTAGTGGCGCTATCGGTAACGTAATTATCTGGATTTCTAATTTCATCCCAAGTAACGTTGAGGTTGGGAGTGTTACTATTTGTGTTTAAATCTATGACTGGCTGATCTGCAAGGACTTTAGCAAAAAAAGCTGGTCCGTAGCCATGGGCTCCTAATCCCCAAGGGTCGGGAGTGGCAATACCTAAATACTGGTCTTCCTTTTGAGGAGTAACAGGACCTGGGCCTATATCTCTGGGTTGTCGATAAAATAACGGGCCACTAGCGGGCCATTGTGCTATCTCTAATAGGTTATAATCAATACCATATTTGGCATCTTGCTCTTGTTTGTCGTTGACATCGCCTCTGAAATAAAGAAGTCCAAATGTTGTTAAAGGAATCCCGTTTTCTAAGTCAGCGGACACAAAATCTCCACCATAAGGAATATTTTGTTGTTGGGGGTTGAGAAATACAGTAGGGTTATTATACTCGTATGCGTTTATATAAATGTCTTGATCGCCTATGGGGAAATCATAGCCTGTGTCTTTCGATGAGTGAAAAGCGTAAACATTCTTTCCTGCATCGGCATAAAAGGGCTGGTAGTTTTCTGGGTCGGCTTGGTTAAATTCGGCATAAGCCTGCTCGAAAATAGGACCTGCTGGATCAAAAAGATAAACTTCTTCAACATCAAGACTATCTTTTTTATATAGTTTTCCTGTTAAACCAGCAGTTTGAGCGCCTAGACTAAACCCCATAATAGTCAATTTATTTAGCGCTTCTTGATTATTAAAGCCCAAAGTTTCTAAATATCCTTTGATTATTTGTGAATTTCTCGCTAAACTTTGACTGGCTTCGGGATAATTTAAGGATCTTGTTAATGTACCTCGTTCTAATTCGTAACCACTATAGTTACTCCAATCCACCCAAATAACGTTATCTTGTGACTCTATATTTCCCAGCAAATATTTTGTCAGCATTTGCATTCCGGGTTCACTGGGTAGAAATCCGTTATCTGGATTACCACCACTATTTACCCAACCATGAATTAAAACGTAGGTTTTTCCATCGGGGTTAAATGTCCCTGAAGTATCGAAGTTACCTGAAAAAGTTCCTACGCTTGTTTGATTGGCTGTGTTTGATTTACGCCAAACATTAAAATAAATCCCATCTATGTAGTCATTAGCCCCTTGGGTGGTAGATGTAATGGGAATAACGTTACTCTCTGTGTGCTGTATATTTCCTGTGTCGTAGTTTTTCCCTGCGTCTACCAACTCTTTGATGTAAATCCTTTTTATACTCTCATTTTCGGGATGAAATAGAGAATCCCAATCTATGGAAACTTGATGAATATCACCAAAATTATCGGGAATATCTGTCTCGAAAACAACTTCGCTATCACCTAAAGCATCAAATTCTATTTCCTCAATCCCAGCGAAGGGGATTGATACCTCTTGGCTATTTTGTGAAGATGACAAAGATAGCTTGAGGACGGCTTGGTCAGACAAACCAAATAAATCTCTCAACCATTGAGTTTCAGTTTCGATTCTGATGGAAATACGCATTTTTCACCTATGCTAATGGTATTGAGTCGGGAAAGCTCTGTATCATCTGTATATAAACAGAAAATGCAGTTTGGATACACATAATTACAATATACACGATAGTTATTGAATTTAAATAAGAGTAAATACGGAAAATGATCAAAAGTCCATTACGTTACCCTGGTGGTAAATCAAGAGCTATTAAGCACATAGCGGCACAGTTACCAGATAGCTTGAGGGAGTTTCGAGAACCTTTTGTGGGTGGGGGTTCTGTATTTATTTACCTAAAGCAAAAATTTCCCCGTCTCAAAATCTGGATTAATGACTTAAACCGCCAGTTATTTGTGTTGATGATTTATTTGTCTGTGGGTCTGTGATTCGTTACCATAAATCATAAAAATATTGTAGTGCGGGTATCTTGCCCGCTACTGTATCTTTTGTATAAAACACCCTCTAACACTGAGAAGAGAAGAGATAAATGGTGTGATGGTTTTATTGAGAAATGATTTCTCTAAAACTTTTATCATCGGCGATTTCATCAAAATCAATGTCAAATGCTGCATCCTCTTTATATGTGACATTGAGTTCTACTGCTTTTTGCAGATTTGCTAAAGCTAATTTTAGTTTTCTTTGCAAAGCATAACAGGCGGCTTTGTTGTAATAAGCGCTGGCATAATCAGGGTTGATGGCTAATGCTTTGTCAAAACTAGCGATCGCTGCATCATCTTCTCCTAATCTTACCAAAGTATAACCGCGTTTATCCCAGACTTTGGCGGAGTTGGGATTGATTTTGATGGCTTGGTCAAAACTAGCGATGGCATCTTCATATCTTTCCAACTCTATCAAAGAAAGACCACGATTTAACCAAGCAACTGGGTCATCACTCTTGACTTGAGTGGCTTTGTCAAAAGAAGCAAAAGCTTGTTGATGTTGTCCTAGTTTACCAAAAGCCACACCGCGATCGCACCAAGCTTGATGATAATCGGGTTGAATTTCAATAGCGCGTTCATAGGATGCTATTGCATCTTGGTAGCGTTGTAATCTTCCTAGAGTTAAACCCCGTTTTAACCAACTAATAGGATTATCAGGTTTAGTTTTGACTACCTGATTATAAATTGCCATGGCTTCTGGATATTTTCTTTGAGCAAATAACTCATCTGCTGTTTGCAGATCATCATTAACTAATTCTTGGACTTGGGGCTGGGGTTGGGTAACTTCTGCCTTTTCAGTCACAAGAGGCGGTTCAGTTTTGGCTAATTCTTGTAATATTACATCTTTGCGTTGTTGAGCGTCTAACTGCAATTCAGAAAGTTGAGATACAAAATCTGTTTCTAATTTTTCTAGTTTTTCTAGAATGAATAGCTTTTGTTGTTGAGCATGGAATTGTAATTGCGAGAACTGATCAGCAAACTCGGAACCTGATTTTTCTAAATTGGCAATGATTAACTCCTTCTGATTTTGGGCATCTACCCGTAATGCTGATAGTTGAGATGCAAATTCTGACTGCAATTTAGTTAAACTTTCTACCAAGGTATCTTTTTCTTGTTGTGCCTCTGATTGTAATTCAGCTATTTGAGATTTTAATAAATCAGCTAACTCTGCTAAAACTTGCATAGTTCTAGCTTTTTCTTGTTCAGCATTTACTTTTATACTGGCTAAACTAGCCAAAACTCTCTCTTGTTCTTGCTGATTTCCAGAATGTAACTCAGAGGTGGATGATTGAAATAGTTTTGCTAATTCTTTAATTTTTTCTATAATTTCTTGCTTTTCTTGTTCAGCATCTATGTGTAATTGTCTCAAAATTCCTATAGTTTTATCTTTATCTTCCTGAGTTTCCGACGCTAACCCAGAAAGCTGGACAATAAATTCATCTCTAGATTTTTGCAATTCTTCTAAAGTTAGATTTTTTTGTTGTGTAGCTTTTAACTGCAACTCATCTAGTTTATGGTTTAATTGAGATTCTAAACTTGCTAATTTCTCAATTGTTCTATCTCTTGTTTGTTCGGCTTGCAGTTGTAATTGAGATAGTTGTGCTACAAATTCTGACTCTAGATTTGCTTGAATGTTTTTAATTTTTGTTTCTAACTCCGCTAAGATAGCATCCCTTGATTGTAACAATTCTGATGTTAATTTAGCTAATTTTTCTTGCTCCTTTTGTATATTTTGTTGCAGCGTAAAAACTTGTTTTTCTAATTGACCATTGGTTTTTTTAGATTCTTGAATTAGATTTTCGGCATCTTGCTTGACAATGGTGAGTTGATTTTGTAGATTTTCCACACCCTGTAACTCTGCCATAGCTCTGTGAACTATTTCACGAATGGCAACTCTTCGCAACAGCCAAAATAAAGCTATCACAGCTACAGGAAACAAACTCAAGATCACTAACCACACATTAAATAATACACTTGTACTATTAACAGGCGGTTCAGCTTCAGCTGGGGCGGTGTCTGGCGTGGGCTGTTGAGGCGGCAACTGAGCCAAGTATTCCCCTTGATGAGATATGATTTTAGCAGGGCGTGCCTCTGGAGAAACGGATGGTTTGATTTCTCCACTAGCAATACTAACAGACAGTAACAAAGGTGAAAAGACAATGGCGCTTTTCAATAGGTTGGTGAGAATAAGTTGTTTTTTGCGCTTCATAGAACCATCCTGATTCTTGGGTCAGTTTTTGCAGTGGGCTGCTTATCTCCAATCTATACCAGAAATTAATTATGACCGAATGAATTTGATAGGAGTAAAAGGGTTTTTGAATAATGAAGGGTAGACACAAACTAGCAAGCAGCCTGGTTTCACTGGTGGTGATCAGCTTATCTAACTTGATTGGGCTTTATTCTGGTATTGTTGCTGCATCGCCAAGAAAGTTAGACAAAACTGTTAATTGTGAAATTTTAGTTGTGGGTGGGGGACTGTCTGGGGTAGCTACGGCTTATGAGGGGTTATTAGCAGGACGGAAAGTTTGTCTCACAGAAATAACTGATTGGTTGGGAGGACAAATTTCTTCTCAGGGGACATCTGCATTAGATGAACGTCCCACCCAGCGCCGTCGGCAATTTTATCCTCGCGGCTATTTAGAATTGCGAAATCGTATTGAACGCAAGTATGGTAAACTTAACCCTGGGGATTGCTGGGTGAGTGAGTCTTGCTTTCTGCCTGGTGATGGTCACACCATTCTCACTGAAATGCTAGAAGATGCTGAAAAAAAAGGTAAAGGCAAGTTAGAATGGTTCCCCAATACAGTAATTAAGGATTTAGAGATTATACCATCAACCAAACAGGGGAGTGGAGAGTTAATTAGTGGGGCGATCGCTATTCAACATCAACCAGCCCCAGGCACACCACCTCATAACACCTTCACTTTATCTCAAATTATTGAAGATGCCTATAGTTACCAAAATTCATCTTGGTTTACTAAAAATATTATTCGCTTAGTTCCCCAAAACAGTAAAGGCAATTTTCCGCAATGGTATGTTGTAGATACCAGCGAAACTGGGGAAATTGTCGCCCTAGCCGATGTTCCCTACCGCTTGGGTATTGATCCTCTTTTCCACTTAGAACCTTCTGCCGCTAGCAGTGAAAATTATCCTTACTGCACCCAGGGTTTTACTTACACCTTTGCCATGGAGGCTACCAATGAACCACAACCCCAGAAAATGCCCTTATTTTATTCACAGTATGCTCCATATTTTAGTTATGAACTACCACGACTGGCAAACTTTGATTTAGTTTTTACCTATCGCCGCATTTGGAGTCCGCAAACAGGAAAACCTGCTATTTCAGGTGGGATTAAATTTTCTGCTCCCACACCGGGGGACATTTCCATGCAAAATTGGACTTGGGGTAATGACTATCGTCCTGGAACCGGCGAAGATAACTTAGTTTATACTCGCCAACAGTTGCAAGCCACTGGACAGTTACAACCAGGGGGCTGGATGGGGGGACTGCGGACAGAAACTCTCCGCAAAGGTGAGGAAAATGCACTGGCTTACTATTACTGGTTAGTAGCAGGTACTACAGATTCCCAACTAGGTGAGGGTGTTAAACAACAACAAAAAAATAACCGCTTGATGTCCGGGTTAAATTCCCCTATGGGGACAGTGCATGGTTTATCGAAATATCCATATATCCGGGAAGGGCGGCGCATTATTGGCCGTCCCAGTTGGGGACAGCCGGGGGGGTTTACCATTTGGGAAACTGATATTTCTCGCCGCAACTACAAAGATAAATACTACCGCCAGATACTTACAGCAGAAGCGTACCGGAGACTACAAGCAACCTTGGCCAGCTGGAAAGCAGGATCTGTAATTATGGGTAAAAAATCACCGGAAGCGGTAATACCCCGGACTCGTTCTACTATTTTTCCAGATTCTGTAGGTATTGGTCACTATGCCTTAGATATTCATCCTTGTATGGAGAAAAGCCCCCCAGAAGTACCTGGTAATAGAGAGCTTCCGGGAGAAAGGCGGGGTGCTGGTGAGGCTTATCCCTTTCAAATTCCTTTGAGAGCGATGATTCCCCAGAAAATCGACAATTTACTCATAGCAGGTAAAAGTATAGCCACCAGTCACATTGCTGCTGCTGCCTATCGGGTACACTCATTTGAGTGGTCTGCTGGTGCTGCTGCGGGAACTACTGCGGCTTTTGCTTTAAAAAATCATGTTGTACCTTACGAGTTAGTAGATGATTTACCCCAGCCAGAACCAAAATTATCAACTCTTCAAGGTCTGTTGGAGAAAAATAATAACCCCACAGCTTTTCCTAATACTTCGATGTTTAACCAAAGCTGGGATAGTTGGCGTTAGGGAGAAACAATTTTAGATTTTAGATTGAGCGGATTTGCGGTTGACTTGACAGATATGGACTAAACTAGTTATCAATAAATGTAGTTTTGTAAAATTTTCTTGACTAACTGTTTTATGGTTACAAGACTTTCAGCAGCTGTTTACGGAACAAGTACAGCCCCCTCTGTAGCCCCCGGACTGTCTAATCAAGTTACCCGCAAGCCTTACCCCAATTACAAAGTCATTGTTTTAAATGATGACTTCAACACTTTTCAACACGTGTCTGAGTGTTTAATGAAGTATATTCCCGGAATGACCGGTGATCTTGCCTGGGACTTGACTAATCAAGTACACTATGAAGGACAAGCCATTGTCTGGGTCGGTCCCCAAGAAATGGCTGAATTGTATCATCAACAGCTGCGTCGAGCTGGTTTGACAATGGCTCCTTTAGAAGCTGCTTAATTACCCTTATGAGCAACCCCGCTAAAGACACTTCTGGCAAAGATGGCAGATTAGTCTGGAATCACTCAACTCATATCTCTGGTCTCATCCCTATTTTAGAACGTCTCTGTCAACAAGATGGGATTCAAACTGTCACGCCTGGTGTCATTGGGCGGGCTAAAGGTCATTGTCCCACAATGCAGTTACGGGTATCTGTACCTATTCGGGGTGGTTACAAAGTTATAGCCCGTCACGGTAAGACAGTACAAGAGGTTTTTATCCTGACCACTTTGGATCAGGATAAACTTAAAGATAAAATTGCCATGGCTATGAAAACTAAAGCCAGTTAATAGTCCATTGTTCAGTTATTCATCAATTTTTCACCAAATAGGCTATTCTTGTACCCGGCGAACTGAAATTTTATGTAATGGTAAACTCAGCACACAAGAAAAGGTTAAGAAATATGACAAAGCTGTAGTGATTTTCACTGACATAAGTATAGTTTCCCAGTCTGGGAAAATCAACTTTTCCACACCAAAGGCAAAACAGTAAACGAGCCAATAAGAAAAACTCATTCTAAACAGTATTTTCTCTGTTTCTTCTAGATGATCTTTTGAAGGGTTGCGCTCCCATAGCAACAACAGACCAGCAATACAAGCGAAAAAGGATACAGCAACTACAAATTCGTGGCACATAAAATTGATTGAGTGCATTTGCATTGATTCAATACTTTATCGTTGAGATTCAGTCTAAAGGAATAATCTGGTAATACCCAAAATATATTTACAAACTGCAATATAATACTGTTATTATTTTTAAGTAATGCAACAAATCTTTTAGTTAGATTAAGTTGAATATATTTACTCCCTTGCTACTGTTAAGTTATAAGCTCTTGTGCAGCTAAACCCATAATCTGTTACATTTAAAGCTGCGCTTTGTCTCGCATCAGAGCAAGCGGGAAGGGAATTAGGGGGTGGGGTGTGCGGATCTATTTCTCTGGTCTAAAAACTGTAGTTGATGATATAGACAGCTGATTTGTGGTAAGTTTACACCCGCTGTCTGGGATTTTTTTAGGGGACTAGCAAAAATAGCTTCTATTTCTAAGGGACGGCGTTGATCATAGTCGATTTTCATGCTGGTACGGTAAGGCTTCATTTTGACTGTGTAATTAAGCATGGTTTCAATGAAGCTGTGGGGGATAATACGCCCAGAACTTTTCGCCCCTGCTGCTACTTCATTCATCAATTGTTCAATTAATCTCCGGGTGTCAGCATTTGCCATTAATTCCTCTGTTGTGGCATTGAGAATGACAGATAGTCCATTGTAGGGTATGTTCCACACCAATTTTTGCCAACGCGCCAGCAGTAAGTCTGGGACTAGTTCTATGGGGATACCAGCAGTTTGAAAGTCATGGGCAATTTGCTCCATTTTTTCTGTAATAAGATGGGGTTGATATTCAGGGTTATACTCCGCTAGGGTGATTTTGCCATAATCTAAATGATGAATATGCCCTGGTCCGACTTTATTGGAACAGAGAAAACATAACCCACCTATGATGTGAACATTGCTAACTATTTGGGCAATATCTTCTTCTATGCCTAATCCGTTTTGCAATACCAACACTACCCCACTATGTTTAACTATTAATGGTAGTAATTTGGGTAGTAAATAATTTTGAGTTGTCTTGAGTGCCACTATGACTACATCACATTGTGGCATCTGTTCTACATTATGATAAGCATTGACTTGGTGAAGGGTAAAGTCACCGTCTTTAGACTGGACAAATAAACCACATTGGCTCACGTGTTGGTAATCACTCTTGAGCAAAAAGTGAACATCTAAACCAGCCTTTTGTAATTTAGCCCCATAAAACCCACCTAAAGCACCAGTTCCCAGAATAGCGTATTTGCGATCGCACATTTTTTATATTTTTTTCAATATTTATACAACTATAGGTTTTTTTTATGATTATCCCATCTACATCTAATCATATAACATTTCTTAATTCTTTGTGAAGATGGACTAAGGGTATTAGTAGTCATTTTGGCTAGGAGTTTAAATTATGTAACATAGTTAAAGTAAATACATTAGCTTATGCTAATGTAAGTTGAAATCTCTAACAATATGTTGACATTTTTCCCCAGAATCAACCTACAAGAAAAATTAATGCTTGATTTAATGTTTGATTTCAACACTTTAGCTGAGTTTTCCCGTGCTAATTGCACTACTATTTGTGCATTTCTCATCCCCGCCAACATCATCGCTTCATCCCTGACTATTATCGTCACTGTATTAGGTCGCCCCATCAGTCAAGTATGGAGATGTGTAGGGATTGCCAGTATTTTTGCTGTGGTGATGATATCTCATGTATATACTTGGCTGATGATTGGTGTGGTCATGTTGCCTACATATATATTATTATTTCTAGCTATAACCTGCTTACTGAGTAATTTTGCTTCTCTATGGAAATGCTCTGTTAGTATCAAAAACAGTATATAGCATTTTTTACATACGTGAGATACAAATGTAAATGATCGTCTTGTAGGGCGGGCATCTTGCCCGCTGCCTCACTTGGGCAAAATTCACTATAAGCTAGACTATTACTATAATTGGGTGTAAAAAAAGCGATCGCTACACACTCAACAAATAATGTGCGATCGCTTGATCTTAGCTGAACTAGATAATTGTGGTGAAACTAAATGTCCTTTTCGCTCAACTCACGAGTCATATAATCAAAAGGCTCATCCACAAAGGAAGTATCAGCAATACCAGCAGCAGCCACTTGTTCCTTGACCAGACCTTTGAGAATTTGGATACCAAAAACCGTCGGTCCAATGGGTACACCCAAAGAATTGTAAGTTTCCCGCAATCCTTGGAGTACACGTTCATCCAACACATTCATATTACCTGCAACCATGGCATAGGTAGCATAACGTAGGTAGTAGTCCATATCCCGCAGACAAGCGGCATAACGACGAGTGGTGTAAGCATTACCGCCCGGACGAATCAACTCCGGCTGTTCTGCAAATAACTGAGAACCAGCTTGTTTAACCAGAGCAGCTGCATTAGAATTAATCGCTGCCGCGGCTTGTACCCTTGCTGTACCACTGGCAAAGTAAGACTTTAAGCTGTCAATTGCATTCCTGTCAAAATACCTGCCAGCAACGTCATAGTTATTAATCAAGCTTGTAACTGCATCGCGCATTCCTTCTTCTCCCAATCAATGCTATCTATGGTTTGATATTAATTTTGGTTGCACTTACGCACCAGTAAATTTTTGTGTCATTTATTTTATTTAAAATCTGATGAGACACAAAAACACTTTATTTGCTCATAAAGGATTCTATGCCAAACTTGACCACTAATGAGATTAACTTTAACTTTTGTATAGATGTTCAGGAAAAGGTTAATATAACCTGTAATCTGAATAAGCTGTAACAAACACTACAAAATTTCCTAATGTCCAGGATTTATGATATTTGAATGGTGTCATGCACAACTTAGTTCAAATCATCTGGATGAGGATGCTTTGGAAGATTTTGGTTTGATTTGAAATTGGTAGAGAAGGAGTAAAAATGACAACCCCAAAAGAAGTCTTGAAAATGATTCAAGACCAAAACATTCAGATGATTGATCTGAAATTCATCGACATAATAGGTACTTGGCAGCATCTCACGGTGTATCATAACCAAATCGATGAAAGTTCCTTCTCGGATGGCGTGCCTTTCGACGGTTCCAGCATTCGGGGTTGGAAAAGCATCAACGAATCAGACATGATGATGGTACTCGATGCCAATACAGCTTGGATCGACCCCTTCATGAAAGAGCCAACTTTAAGTATCATTTGTAGTATTAAAGAACCACGCACGGGGGAATGGTACAGCCGTTGTCCCCGTGTAATTGGACAAAAAGCCATCGACTACTTAGTTTCCACTGGCATTGGTGACACAGCTTTTTTAGGACCTGAAGCGGAATTTTTCATCTTTGACGATGTTCGCTTTGATCAAAACGCCCATGAAGCTTACTATCATGTAGACTCAGTAGAGGGTCGTTGGAATTCCGGTAGGAAAGAAAGCCCCAACTTGGGTTACAAACCCCGATTCAAAGAAGGTTACTTTCCAGTACCGCCAACAGACACCTTCCAAGATATGCGTACAGAAATGCTGCTGATCATGAGAGATTGCGGCGTACCCATTGAAAAACAACATCACGAAGTTGCCACTGGCGGTCAGTGCGAACTAGGTTTCCGCTTCGGTAAATTAATTGAAGCTGCTGATTGGCTAATGACATATAAATATGTCATTAAGAATGTGGCCAAGAAATACGGCAAAACAGTAACCTTTATGCCCAAGCCGATTTTTGGCGATAACGGTTCTGGTATGCACTGTCACCAGTCCATTTGGAAAGATGGCAAACCTTTATTTGCAGGTGACAAGTATGCTGGTTTAAGTGAACTAGGACTCTACTACATTGGTGGTATCCTCAAGCACGCACCAGCACTTTTAGCCATTACCAACCCCACAACTAACTCTTATAAGCGCCTAGTACCTGGTTATGAAGCACCAGTCAACTTGGCCTACTCTCAAGGTAATCGTTCTGCTTCAGTGCGGATTCCTTTATCTGGTGATAACCCCAAAGCTAAACGTTTAGAATTCCGGTGTCCTGATGCCACTTCTAACCCCTACTTGGCATTTGCTGCCATGCTGTGTGCAGGAATTGATGGTATCAAGAACAAAATCCATCCCGGCGAACCCTTGGATAAAAATATTTACGAACTCTCTCCAGAAGAATTAGCGAAAGTTCCTTCCACTCCCGGTTCTCTGGAATTGGCCTTGGAAGCACTAGAAAAGGATCATGCTTTCTTAACAGAAACAGGAGTTTTCTCAGAAGACTTTATCCAGAACTGGATTGACTACAAGCTGGCTAATGAAGTTAAACAGATGCAGTTACGTCCTCATCCTTATGAGTTTTACCTTTATTACGATTGCTGATTAGAGCTAGTGAGTAAATCTTTGCCACCCTTGGGGGTGGCTTTTTTTTACCTATCACTAGTTTTCATGTATTTAAACAACAACCTGATATCCTTATTCCACCTCTCCCTCTCTCCCTCCGGGCTTCTGCGCCTCTGCGTGAGATATAAAAATCGGGTTAATAGCCATTTGAAAGCCAGGAACCTAGACCTTAAGTCTATAACCCTGGTGTTCACGTTTTATTGATAATGGTGAAAATTAGCTCATTGCAGCGTGGCTGCTTTCATAAAGTAACCGAGTGGTGGGATCAATTTTGCCTTGAATCGGATTCCAGTATTCAGACAATTCTTCAGGAAGACCCAGTTCCTGTGCTGCACGCATCAGCATTGATTGTTGACGGTTTTTCACTTGTTGATATTGACGCACTGCTAACGCGCGAGACCTATCTTGAATAGACATATATTTCTCCTGATGGTTTGTGGCTTGAGTGTTGAATGGCTTGTTTTGCCTTCTATGATGAGAATAGCAGAATTCTGTAGTGAAAGTTACAGAATTGCATTTTATTTACAAAAATTTACATTTTGGTAGTTGAGGATGGGCTATGAACCCAGTAAACTGCCAAATATCAGGTTCCTAAGATAGATGAATTTTCCGTTACAATCTTTTACATATACTGAATAAAAGTAATAAACCCCTAACTGATTTCCATGTCTGACACTTTAACTAAGCTGACTTATCAAACCTTTCAACAAGGCAAAAGTTATTTCGGTCTGGCTCACAAAACCTTAAGTTCACGGCTGATGAATCTGATTCATCCCAGTCTGGGACAAAAGAGGAAACCCATTCCTAACGAAGTTTTGTTCAAACTGCGAGAAAAAATGAATCAGCTGCTAGAAACAGACTGGCAGGATGCAGAAAAAGGGATATATCCCCAAAGCTTACTGTTTGACAACCCTTGGTCAGATTTTTTCCGCTACTATCCACTGGTATGCCTGGACTTACCTCAAACCTGGGAACGGTCTGAGAAAAAGAAATATCAAGAATTTTCACCGCAAATAGAAACCGATGGTTATCCCAGCTATTATGTGCAGAATTTCCATCATCAAAGTAATGGCTATTTGAGTGCCGAATCAGCCAATTTATATGATTTGCAGGTAGAACTTCTCTTTAGTGGCACTGCTGACCCTATGCGGAGGCGGATTCTTGCACCTCTCAAGCAAGGGCTAAAAGCTTTTGATTCTGTTGCGCCACGACAAATGCGTATTTTAGATGTGGCTTGTGGTACTGGACGGACATTAAGAATGATTCGGGGTGCTTTACCTCAAGCATCGTTATATGGTATGGATTTGTCTCCCGCTTATTTGCGTAAGGCCAATCAACACCTGTCAGAGATTCCCGGAGAGTTACCCCAACTGTTACAAGCTAATGCGGAGGAGTTACCTTATTTAAATGACTACTTCCATGGTGTCACTTCTGTGTTTCTCTTCCATGAGTTACCAGCACAGGTGAGGCAAAAAGTGATTGAACAATGTTTCCGAGTGACAAAACCGGGGGGAGTATTTGTCATTTGTGATTCCATTCAAATGAGTGATTCACCTGAATTAGCTGTAACCATGGAATCTTTCCCAGAAGTCTTTCATGAACCCTACTACCGGGATTACACCCATGATGATTTGGTACAACGTTTAGAAGCAGCCGGTTTTGAAAACATTTCCACCCAGGTTCACTTTGTTAGTAAGTATTTTATCGCTCATAAGCCAGCTGTAAATTAAACCTTCTATATTTAACTTATATGTCTGGGTGGGTATGTTCTCTCACCCAGTTTTCTAGGCGTTTGTAGTTACTCTAAAGATCAAGTATCATGCAGGCTGTTTACTTTATTACTGGACTTGCTTGCACGCAGGAGATGGAAAAATGAGAGTTTGGCTGGCTTGTTTTTTAGTTTTGTTTGCTTTGGCAGAACTGTTTGATTGGTTAAAAAAGTTTCATCTGCCCTTACCAATCTATGTTTTGGGCGGTGCATTTTTAGCCGTTGCTTCTAACTATGACAAGATTCTTGGCTCTTACTTCAATGATCAAATTATGGAATCATCACCGGAAATGCAGGAGTTAAATTTCCCTAGCCAATCCAGTGATGCCATTTCTGGACTAGATTCAGTTGAAGAGGTACAACAATCAAAATGATGCTAAAGTCCCTTTAATAGCCCACAGGTACATAGGATATATTTGAATGAACTGGGAGATATTCGCCAATTACCTGTATGGGTTGCCTTGATGATGTTAACTACAATTGACGAAGAAGAAACAACCGAAGAAGCCAGGTATTTATTAACCAGGAGTCAGCAGGAAATTTCTCAACCAGAAAATCGCGCCATAATAGAGTTAATAACAACAATTATGGTGTACAAGTTTGAAGATAAGAGCCAACGGGAGGTAGAGGAAATGTTGGGAATCACACTGCAAGAAACGCGAGTTTACCGAGAAATAAAGGAA
>NZ_JANQDH010000012.1 GCF_029891735.1 Chrysosporum bergii ANA360D | reverse complement strand
AATAAATTCCCCGTCTCAAAGCTCAAGTCCGTTAAAACGGACTCTTACGGAATGCGCGAGGGCCTGTAACACAAGCATCTTGCTTGTTAGAATGTGGAATTTAGAATTTTGAGGTTTCCGTCTTGTTATCGGTCTGAATACCGGCTAGAAGCCAGTGCTACTTATGCTTGTCCCGTCTAGCAGTTATCGGTTTGGGAAAGATTTATCAACATGAGAATTTACCAAAAAATAGTCGGTTTTAACCGACTTTAGCTATTAGACAGGGAATTTATTCCCTGGCTGCATGATGTGGAACAGTGCAGCCATTAATATCGTCGCTTTTGTCAAAAACAAAAACCAAAAACTATCAAGTCGTAAAAATATGGGGTTTCAATCCCTGATAGGGATTAAGTGTCATTGTGACTTAATATCACCCAACTTATACCCCACCCTCTCAATGGTTTCAATCCCTGATAGGGATTAAGTGTCATTGTGACTTTAAAAGGGCAGGAATGTCCAAAGAAAAATTGGTGTTTCAATCCCTGATAGGGATTAAGTGTCATTGTGACAAATGAACATTGATGAGTATGTTAAAAGCTTTATGGTTTCAATCCCTGATAGGGATTAAGTGTCATTGTGACTCTAATTTCTTCTCAAGATCCGCTTCCATCTGATTGTTTCAATCCCTGATAGGGATTAAGTGTCATTGTGACGCGCCCCTATGAAAATTATAGTAATAAAATCACAGTTTCAATCCCTGATAGGGATTAAGTGTCATTGTGACAATTTCGGGAAGCTCCGGCGCGATCGCTTCCTTGTTTCAATCCCTGATAGGGATTAAGTGTCATTGTGACCAGCTTTCGCGAGCAAATTGGAGAAATCTTTGATGAGTTTCAATCCCTGATAGGGATTAAGTGTCATTGTGACATAAATCTTGTTGGATGCGGGCATACTCAGAGTTGCTGTTTCAATCCCTGATAGGGATTAAGTGTCATTGTGACGATAAGCTAGTCCGCGCGATCGCAGCACCGGGTAACCCGTTTCAATCCCTGATAGGGATTAAGTGTCATTGTGACAATATTGGATTCAGGTACGACGAACCCAATAGAGTAAATGTTTCAATCCCTGATAGGGATTAAGTGTCATTGTGACGATTGATAAAGTAGCCTCTGCAAGTTTAGCGGCAAGTTTCAATCCCTGATAGGGATTAAGTGTCATTGTGACTCGATCAACAAGCAAGAATGATTAACAAGTATTGGTTTCAATCCCTGATAGGGATTAAGTGTCATTGTGACTTGAGCAGTGTAAATCAAATCAACACCATCTTTACCGGTTTCAATCCCTGATAGGGATTAAGTGTCATTGTGACTAATTATGTCGAGCCATGATACTTTGATATATCTCAGTTTCAATCCCTGATAGGGATTAAGTGTCATTGTGACCGCCCGCGGCTGGAAGGGTTTATATATTTGGTTTTCAAGGTTCTGTTCCGTCAATCTAAAGATACTATAGCTTTTGATGAAATGATTTGTCAAGGGGAATCTGAAAAAAAAACCTAAAAGATTGGAATAACAAGAGTTTTGGGAGTTGCGTCAACCTCATTTTAAGTATGATGGCTGGAAAGGTAGATGTAGTGAGGGTTGGGGACAGTTTTTTTCTATGTATCAATAAAACACCTACTGGTTGACGCAAAATTTGAGATTTAAGCGAAAAATATGGTGGTGTCTCTGGGCATTTCACCGCCAATGCGCTCTACCTTTCCTTGACAGCAAGCACAGAGAAAGTAAAAACGGATGCTGTCTTGCTCTGGTTTGATGAGGTGGGCAAGGCGCAATCGAAGTTTAGCATACTGGGTGGGGGTGAGGTCGCATTCAAAAACCGAGTATTGCATCCATTGACCGTAGGATTTGAGGATTTTGTGTATTTTGTTGCGGCGCTTGTCTTCTGAGATGTCGTAGGAGATGACTACAAACATGGGGGGTAATGGTGGGAGTTGGCTGTGTTTGTTAGCGGGCAGGATGCCCGCACTACAGTTGATGTAAAAAGATTTACTTCATAACTAATGGGGGATATTTATCTGTTTCTCCCATCAGGTATTTCCCTAGCAAGCGGGCTTGAATTTCAAAAGATTCTTGATAGGTGTATTGTTTCTGCATCACCGGATGTTTAAATTTAGTTAATTTTTTTTCTTGATAGAGACGCAGAAAGCTATGTAGTCCTTCTTTGGTGAGGGTGACAGATCCACTGATGGGTTCGGTGATAAAGTCTTGTGGTGATAGTATCCGGCGGTTAATAGCTGTTAAAACCACAGCATCCACTATCAGGGGGCGAAATTCCTCCATTAAATCCAGTGCTAATGAAGGTCTACCATATCTTTGTGTGTGTAGGTATCCTAAATAGGGGTCAAAACCAACGATGTTTAAGGCGCTTTGGATGTCGTGACGGAGAAGAGAATAACCCAAGCTTAACAGGGAGTTAACCGGATCTGTGGGGGGACGACGGTTACGGGTGGAGAAGGTGAAATTATCTACGCGAATTAGTTGATGAAAATGGCTAAAGTATGCAGCACTCCCAGCGCCTTCATAACCCCGGATGGAATTAATTGATTTTCCTTGGTCTAGAGCGGTGATAGCATGGGATAGTTGATCGATGGCAGCGCTTAAGTCTAGTTGATAACGGCGTTGTGCTAGTAAAAAAGATTGGCGATAGTTTTTTAGTTTTCCGCGCACAAAACCTTGGGTGACGTGGAGTGCTTGGGGTGAATCTCCTGCTGCTTCCCATTGGGCGGTGCGGATGAAAATATTTTTACCCGGATCTGGTTCTAAACTAGCCATATATTTACCATTGATGCTGAGATAGGTAACGGGTATTTTTCTAGTGATTAATTCTGTCAAGGCTGGGGGAGAAATATTCGCCTTACCCATAATTACTAAACCATCAATTTTAATTAGGGGTATGTCTAGGATTGTTTTTTTGTCGGCTTTGACATTGAGGGTTTCATCAACTTTGGTGATGAAGGCTTCTTGGTGAGTAATGTAGATGGTTCCCATGAGGATTTAATCTGGTTCTTGATAGGTTTTTAATTTGTCTGTTGCTTTGGGTAAGCATTGCATAAACAAACTACAGCCTTGGCAACGTTTGCTATAGGTGGGTTTTGGGGTTTTGCCGGTGGCGAGTAAGTTACTGACCGCGCCAATGGTATTAATAGTGGTTTGTCTGAGGTGTTGATTAATTTCTACTGGTTGGCGTTGATGGGAATGGGCGTAGTAGATATATCCACGGTTAATGGTTTGTCCGGTCATTTCTTCTAAACATAATGCTTGGGCGCAAACCTGCAATTCGTCATTATGCCATTCACCTTTATTACCCCGTTTGTATTCAATGGGATAATATTGATTAGAGATAATTTCCACCAGGTCTGATTTACCGATGAGTTTATATTGTTCTGATTTTAAATAAATGGCTCGGATTTGTTCAGTACCTTCTGCTTGGATATGACTGATGGTGTGAACCCGGTCATGCAGGGCTGTACCTTCTATAGTGTATTGATTATCAGTAAATTCACCAGCGCAAAACATCCGCCAGCAGCGATGGGGACAGTAGGCATATTGATTTAAGGCTGCAATTTGAATATAATCTGTGTGTTGATTCATGGGTTTATGGCGTTTCCTAAATACATGAGATGCAAACAAGATGCAAATATAAGGGATAAAAATCTTGTGGTGCGGGCATCTTGACCGCTACGGATATAGGTCAGTACTCTGAAAAAGGCTTTAGAAGTGGGGTGAATTTTGCCTGCGGATCATTCCCATACCCATGGTGGTTTTTCTTCCTACTCCTGCATATAAAGCAAAATCAGCTAGGGCGTTGATTTGTTTAATTGCTTGGGGTTCAATGTCTTCTAGAATGCGGTAACTAATTTCTCCCACAATGCCAATAAATTTACTGCGGGAGTCTGCCAGTATTTGTGTATTGATTTTGAAGGCTGAGGGAAATATTGTATCTATGGCAAGTTGAGAAAATTCTATACCACTGTATTTATTCCACCGGGAAAGTAGAGAGTTAAACACACATTCTCTGGTGGGGAGGGTGGTGTCATATTTTCCTTGGCGGAAGGCTGCGGGGGTGGAGAAAATCATGTCTATGGTGCGGTGGGTGTCACTGGCTTGCTGGTATAGTTGGGGGTAAGTGGTGGCATTAGACCAGGGTTGGGTAGATTGGGGCGTGCCTTGAATGCTGGTAATGTATAAGTCTGCTGGTCCAAGGTGCCAAGGATGATGGGGGTTAAGATTTAGCCATAGGTGGGTAAGTTGACTAAACAGTGTGTCATCTAATAGGGAAACGCGCCACCAGCAGGGGGTTTGGGGGGGGATGGGTTCTTGGTGTGAGTGTTGTAGTTTGAATATTTTGCCTTGGCGAGGATAGGAGTTGATTTGTAAGGGTGAGAGGGTGAAGGCTTTATCGGCGGTGGAGTCGTGTAGTTTATCCCCTAGTGAACGGTCTACGGAACTAACCAGGGTTAAAAATAAGGCGTGGAGATGTCTACCCGTGAGAAATTGGGCGGGGATAGTTGACTGGGGAATGAGGTTGAGAACTAAGCTATGGGGCATATTGCCGAGTTGGTAAGTAACTAAGTGCTGAGTGCTGTTAATTAAACACTGTGGGATAACAAATTAATAGGGTTAATTACTGATGCCGAAAACGATATTCCATGGTGGCGGGAAGCTTTAATTCAGGCATACCATTTATTTGATAGTATAAACCTCTCATTTGTACGTTTTGAATCAAGCTGACAGGGGGCATATTTACTACATCATAGCTAATTACTTGATGGGTAAACATGACATCGAGGGGGTTTAGGGGATATTTACAAGTAAATAAACCTTCCATGGTTTTGGTTTGGGGCAGAATTTCTACAGTAATTTGAGCTTTACTCATCCATTTACCTAGGCGTATCCATTTGGGTAGTTTGATGTTTTTTTGGGAAATAACGAAAAACTGAAATTGACTTTCGGGAGCAATTTCTTTAGTTCTACCAAAACTGGGGATGTTTTTTTGGGTTTTTTCCATTTCAACATGGTAGTTGTTGTTGGCATACTTCCAAGTGTTAAGAATGGTGGAATGTTTGAGAGAACGGGCGGGGGTGATGTAGATTCCTTGTTGGTTTAGTGGTGTTAAATGGTTTTCATATTTTGGCACTTGTTCCGGGCAAAAGTAACGATAAGATTGTTCTTCAGGAACGGTGGTAGAGTAAATTTCGCTATCCACTAAACCGAGGGCATAACACAGACTGTAATTATGAATTATGGGTTCGGTTTCGTAGAGTCGCCCGATTTCACGAGTGGCAAAGTAGAGACTGTCATGTAATTCTAATTGACATTGGTGGATGATGGTCATGGCTGTTATTGATTTTTAGCGGTGGTTTCCTTTTTGTTAATGTGTTTTTTGGCATAGTTTTTAGCTTCTGCATCTGCTGCTTGTAAAATTGCTTTAATTCCTGTTTCGTTATTTGTCAGGCTTTTAACTTCCTGGAGGAGGGGTAAGAAAGCATCGCCAATGAAATCAGTATGTACAATAAATTCATCAGCCATTAAGGTTTGAATCGCATTTATGGCGGCGGTAATTACATTATCTTCGTCTAGAGGATCGGCGGAATTGATGGTGTTTTCTGCTGTCATTTGGTCATATATTGCTTGAGTCCAACGCAAATTACTAGTAATTTCTCCATCTGCAAAGATCACGCCGATTAATTCATTTCTCATGCGACCTGTACGGGTGGTTTGCGCTCCGTAGTGGCGTGTTCTGAGGATATTGTTAAAAACGTATAGAAAACTGGCTTCTGTTGGGTCTTTGAGGGTAACGATACTAGGGAAGAAAGTCTGGGGTTTAATATGGTCTTGCTGGTTAATGCGACTGGTAATTTCGCCTAGTGTAACGTTTTTTTCTCTTTTGTTTTTTTCTCCTTTGGAGGCCATGGTTCCATTTTCATAAGGAGCGTTGAGTGTAAAGGTTTCGTGGGATTGGTCGAAGGGGGTAATTGAAAATGCGGTATCTACTACAACTTTAGATTTTTCTGAACCAGAATCACCAATGGCAAAACCATAAATAATACAATCGGGGTTGTCCATGGCAAAGTTAACGTTATATTCGCATTCTTTGGCGGTGATTAGGCCATAATTACGCAGTAGTTCTCGACCAACTAAACGTTCTGGTGTGGATTGTTTGCGTTTAAACATTGATAAACGGCTAATTGTTGCTTTGTCTTTAATTCCGGCTCTAACTCTGGCTTTGTTTAATTCTCCATCTGTTTGGAATAGGGGATAAGATTCGGTGACTCTTATGGTGAGAAAGTGGGCGTATTTACCCATGGGTTTGTAAGGGATTTCTGCTTGAAATAGTTTGGGTTCAACTGTTTTGAGTAATGACATGATTAATCTCCTAGGTCTGACAATTTACAATTTACTTTTGAGGGAAATGAGAAAGGAAACAACTTACTGGTTTTCGGTGTCTTGGTCTTCTTTTTCTGGTTTTGTGGCATTTTCTTCATCGTCTTCAATGCGGTAAAGAAATTCGCAGGTGTCTCGAATTAAATTGAGTTGACGACCTGCTAAACGAGCGCGATCGCGTGCAAAGGATTTTTCAAATACCTGCTCTACAAAATATCTGGCAAAATCTAAAACTGCTTGTCGTTCTTCTTCGCGTTTACTAATTACCCAACGTCCTTCTGCTGTGGAAGAATGAACGCGGTCCATGAGTTTAAAAACTTCGGCGGCTACAGCTGCGACTAATGTTTCTCCTTGAAAGACGGTTGATTCAGCTTTGAGAATAGTTTGGGCTGCAATATCTATGGGCTTTAACACTGCGTTGGATTTAGGGTTATAACGCTTGTTAGCCCGGTAAAATTTCCGGTATAATTTTGTTAAATTTTGCGGATGATTTAAGCTTGATTCTGTTTTCACGATTAATTGCTCCGTATTTTGGTCATATTTAACATAGGGGTCAAAACAGGGGTAAAAATGATAGAGATAAAGTTTGACTTTCTCGATTTTCGCTGTTTCGATTCCCTGGTGACGCACCCAGCGATTTAGATAGGCGAAAACATACAGGGGACTAGTTTCAAAATCTTTGGCTAGTTCTGTAAATTTACCCCAATTAGGATCATACCCAGTTTTACCTTGTTTAGCGTTGACATCTAAATGAATAGCATAAGCTGCTGTTAAAACATTTAAGGGCGCTGGGTATTGAATGGTGTTTTCTGTCCAACCTTCGAGAATGTAGTCTAAACGAAATCTATCTTTTTTAAGCAAGGCTTGAAAAGCATGGGGCGCGCTGTCGAGAAAAACGCTTTCTTCAAATTCAGCGCCATCATTAAAAGGCGGTATGGGCGATTCAGAAACTACGGTTTTGACATCTAATATCATGGGAAAAGCCAGTGCTAACCAAGTAGGCATTACCCATGATTCTGTATCTGTGCTATCTTTTCCTGGTGGTAGTGCCATAAAGTAAAATGTTAAGGGTTGGTGTTCAGGATAAGAGAGTTTAAATGTGCGGTTTTTGTCTGGTTGTATGTTTTCGTCAATTAGGAAACTATCAACACTTTGGTAATTTTGTTTTTGTAGGTTGGCTTGAAAGTTTTTAGTAATAAAGTGGTTGCGGAGGTTGGTATTAAAACGGGTTTGAGCGATGCTGTTGTAAGCTGTTTGCAGAAATTTATTAGTTTCTGGCGTACAGTAATAAGTCGGGTAAAAGTAGAGATAACGATATTTACTGTCTTCAAATCGTTTACCCACTGCTTGAGTTTGACTCATTAAGATTTGTCTGAGCATGATTTCTATACCGGCAATACTAGAAATGTTTCGCTTGGCGTTGGAACCTCCTAAAACTTGCTTATTTGTATAAACTTGGGGAGTAAATAAAACTGCTGATTCCATTTGCTCGGTGACGGTGTAGGCTGAATGGGAAATTGAGCAGATAAGTTGTCTTCCTCTTCCTGATTTTTTGGCTGCATTATAGTTATTTAACTCATTTAAAAATGTTTCAACTTGAGTTAAGTTGGAAGGCTGTTGTTTTGTAGTGGGTAACATAACAACACGATTTACCCAAAGCCTTAAATCATCCCAGCCATCAGGTAGTTGATATTGAGAAACAATTGGAGAAATCAAGGTAGTTAGGTAATCTATAACTTCTTGACAGATATGGCGGACATTTTCAACTCCAGGATGATTTTCTAAATATTTAGCTGCTAAATAATACCATTGATAAGGTACACCTCCTGTGTTTTCTTTTAACTGGTTTTCTTTGAGACTTTCATTAATGCGTTGAATTTCTCGAGTTTGAGGTAAATAGGCTCCTAGGTTCCAAAATTCTACAAGTTGGTGAGTTAGGTCTAAAAAGGGCAATTCCGGGAGTTTTTTATCTTTTTTTCGAGCATCATTAATGCGTTTAACTGTTTGTCCCCAAATTTTACGAGTAATTAAGTCACAAAATTCTGCTATTTGGTCAATGCGGATGTCATCATCAAAGTTAAAGTCATAGTCAGGAGATAAGACGTTTTGTTGCTGAAATTTAATCAATTTTTCACTACGACTTTTAGCAACAGAGTCTTTATTAGGGTTTAATATACGCAGTGTAGCATCTAAAGCTACCTGCATTAAACCTAAATCATCAAAAAATAAGTTGTAATATTCGGCATATTTCATGACTTTACCATCTCGATTAAATCCTGTTTGTCGGAGACGCAATTGATCAGCACATAGTGATTTAATATTACCAACTACAAGGTTGGATAAATCTTGGTTGACAATGGGAGGGGCATGGCGCAAAGCTAGGTAAATTACACCTGTGGGTAAATACAATAAAGGTTCATAGTAAGTTGTTTCCTCGGTGTTGAAACTGGTATAAAGCTGAATTAAGGCATTATTAACTACATTAGTTAATACACCCCGTTTTTCAGCAATGCTGTGATAAGTGAATTTAAGTTGTCCATCACTTAAGATGTGCAGGATTTCTTTTAGTCTAGGGTTTTCTGCGTCTTGGGGATGTTTAACAATTGAGGCTAAAGAGTCAGCTAAACAGCTTAACTCACATAAACTGTGGAGGGTGCGGTCTTCGAGAATGGGGTTTAAGCCAAATTCGGAAAAGTTCCAGTTGGTGTCCCAGCGTCGTTGTGTGTTGTAGGCTATGCACAGTAGGTCATCTATATATTGTTGATAGGCGGTGGGGTCATTTGGATTGATAAATTTGTCTAGTCCTAATTGGCAAATTTTTTGCTCTATAATTTGCCGATGTGCTGTTAAGGGTAGTTGGCGGCAGTTTTCTGGTGCATCGGGGAATTTTTCAAAGTCATGTAAAATAAACCCAGCAATGACTAATCGCCGTTCTCTTTCTTTTACTAATCTCTGGATTGTGGTGTTGAGTTTTTCTAAACGTTTTTCGATTAAGTTGGCGGGAAATAAACCATTGAGTAAGTGGGTGTTTAGTGATTGGTCAGTGGCGTTATCTCGCCTAACTTTATTTTTACCTTCTCTTTGTCTTTGTTCGTCAAGTTGATCAAAGAATTTACCACCTTTAGCAGTTACGCCAATGGCTATCTGTAGTAGGTTGGGTAAAACATATTCGGCGAAGTCCGCCATTACTGGATCGTCGGTATTTTGAGATTTTATGGCTTTTTGTAGTAATTGGAGTGTTAGTAATTCTCCTTGAGTTTCAATTGTCCGGTCTGAGGGATGACTATCAAAGCCAAAGTCTTCATTAAAAATGTCATCTTCTGGTTCTGGTTCATCTTCACTGTGGAAATAATTGTCATCTGCAAATAGTAATAGTTGTTGGTTGTCTGGGTTATTTTTGTTTTTCTTAGCCATGATTTACACCTAATGAAATTAAATATTTATGGGTTGGTCGCAGGTAGAATGGATATTGTGGTAATGCAAATTCTTGGGTAATTGTTGTACATTTGCTGATTCTCCAGTTTGGTGAATAAATTACTTTAAACTAACCATATTTCATTTCCTGTGCTTTTAAATGTATAAGCGAGGGTATCTAGCAATAGTGCGGAGTGACCAAAGGCGATGGTGTAGGGGGGGGTGGTGTCATAGATGGTATTGCAATCACTTATGGGGTATATCTGAAAGTGCATTGGTAGTCTTAATCGCATTTTGACTTCAGATGGGGGATGGCGAATTACATAAACAACTAAACCTTGTTTTTTGAGTCTTTTGTTAATTGCATTAATCCATTGATTGTCGGGTTGCCAAATTTCTACACCGGTTAAAACTTGAACTTTCCAAGCGTTGGCTATTGGCTGTAGGTCTCCGGGGTAGGTAAATTTCCAGTTAAGGCGTTCTTCACGGTAGGAACGCAGTTTCATAAATGCTAGACAATAGGCAAATCTACTTTTAGCGATGGGTTGTTTAGTGCGTTCTGCGGTTTCTTTAATTGTCTGCATAAATCCAGCCTCTGTCCACATTTCTATGTCTAGGTTACTTAAAATCCCGGGTAAATCGTAGGTTTTAAATCTGTCTGCTGGGTTGGTTTCTGTTAGGTCGTATAGTCCACATTGCAGGGGACTGGAACCGCGAAAACTGGCTGCATCTTCGGCTATGGGATTTCCTGATTTACCAGAAAGTGCTTGCCAATCTTTGGCCCATGCTTTAATACGTCCGGCTATGGATTTGAGGCTAGTTTGAAATACTTGTTCACAGGCTTGTTGAAATACTTGTTGGCTTTGGGCATACTGTTGTTTAATTGTGCGATCGCTCAATTTGCAACATAGCACAAATGATTGTACAGCACCCCAACGGCGATAATAACCGCTAAAGTCATTGATTTGAAGATAATTTTCTTGAATGGTACGGTTTAAAAAAGGGCGTTCATAAGTACTATTAACTTGTAAAGGTGGTGAATCTACCTGAAATAACCGCTCTACTAAGAATTTAGGCACTAGGGCGAAGGCTGTAAAGTTTTGAAATTTAATTGTTTTTCCATTTTGCTCATAGCTTTCATGTCTAGCCAAGCGCCCTAAACGCTGAATAAAGTTACCTGCGTCGGATGATTCAAAAATTAGGAAGTTGATTTTAAAGTCAACTCCTACATCAATTGTACTTGTACCGATAACTAAGTCAGCCATAAGACTTTGTTCTTTGATGGTTTTACCAGAAAGCCCGGTATTTTCTCCTACTGTTAATTGATAAGGTTGAAAAAGTTGCTGGAAAAATACTGTTAGTCTTTTAACTGCTGCGATGGAGTTGAGAATAATTGCTCCTTTACTGCCTGGATAATCTTGAAAGTGAGATAAGATTAAATTACTATTTTCTTTTAGCCAAGTTTCTGTAGCTTTAAAATCAGGTTCTAAGGAAATAAAACTGAGTGAGATTTTTCTGGCTACTGGTCGCCATCCCTGGGTTTGTAGTTGCTGCTCTTGTTCTGGTGTGTCGGTAAATTGATATTTATTTTCTGCAATGGGATTGATAGTGTGACAGCGAAATCCCGCTTGTTGTAATTTGGTAATTAAGTTGGTCTGGGGTGTGGCTGAGAGAAAGAGAAATTTTTTATTGCGGTTTGCCCAGCGCATTAATAACATTGTGTTAATTACACTGGCAATTTGGGGGGCTGAAAAAACATGAAATTCATCAAAGATAAATAGGTGAAAGTCTTTATTAATTCTGCCCCATAGTTTGTCAGGACTATCGCCGGGAATTAGATAAGCGCCTCGGTGCAAGTAGTGAAAAATATCAGGATTGGTGAGTAATACTTCTCTTTGCTGGGTAAGGGTAGCAATGGCTGCGGCTTTTTTTAATCCTTCGTTTTCGGCATAAATTTCTAAGTCAGCGCTACTTAATTTCTCCACACGGGGCTGATTTTCTGGTTGAAATTGGGCAATATATTTTTTAATTTGTGTTTCTTGGTCGCGGGCTAGTTCATTGGTGGGGTAAAGGCCAAGGGCGTAACATTTACCTTGGAGAACTAGTAAATATGCGGCCAAGCTTTTACCATCTCCTGTCATAGCTGTGTTGAAAACAACGTCAATATTTGGGTTTTGTAATGCTTGGTAAGTTTCTGCTTGATGCCAAGATAAAGACCAGTTTTCGGGTAGTTTTACTTGGTCAGGGCTGGGGACGGTTTGGGAATAAACCGGCTTGAGGGTGATTTTATAATTTGTTGACATACACTGAAATAGTGTCCGTAAACGCTTGTTAGTTCTTATATTGCCATGCAGAATAAAGGTTGACAAGATGTTTTAGTATAAAAGTGTCCGTACAAATATGAGTCGTAAGGGTCAATCTATAACTTTGTCTTTAAAAGAAAGGGATAAGCTGGAATTAGAGGCTATGGCTTTGGAATTTGGGATGATGTGGGGGGAGCGTCCCAATATATCCAAGTTGGTGGAGGCGATCGCTCAACGTAAGTTACTGATTGGTAAGAATAATAATTGGACGGAAGAGCGAATTAGGGCGTTGCATCGGTGTATTGGTGCATTAACGGATATTGGACAGATAGAACAAGCTCAAGTTATTGCTAGGTTGCTTTTAGAACGCAGTGAACTATCAATACCATTGCGGAGGGAAATTGAAGGTTTTTTAGAAAATATCCCGCCGGCTTGGCGGTTACAAATAGATAATTACATTGTGCGAAACCAACCTTTTCAACTTTCCTATCAAGATGCAGCCGGGCGAATATTGAATTTTAATGTTCGTTATGCTGTGGTTCGTGTTCACGAAAAGCGGGAATATCTTGATTGCTGGTGTGAGGAAACAACAGGAAATCTGGATATACCAGAGTTGATGCACAATTGGAGTTTCCGTTTAGATAGAATTACGGATGCTGCGGTAATTTCTATTGGTGGTGAGTGGCGTTGTCGGTTGGATCAAATAGAGGTGGAAATGCACATCTTCGGTGGGTTGGCTTTTGGTTATCAGGCTAAACCGGAGGATAAAGTGAATGAGTGGTTACCGGATGAGCCAAAAGTGCGGCGAGTTATCCGGGCTGTATCAAGTACTTTTTGGTTTATGCGTGAGGTGATGCAGTATGGGCCCGATTGTCTGGTTATAGTACCGGAGAATGTGCGCGATCGCGTGAAACAAAAACTCCGTAGTTTATGTGAGTTGTATGACATGAAGGTGAGGGAGTGAGGAAATGGGGTATGTTTTGGTTTTACTGCAAAATTTGCTCAATCATCCCATTAGCTTGGGAAGCATAACCACTGCCAAACAGGTTAAAGTGATTGAGGATGTGGTACAGGTTATAGAGTGTTTTGCGCTGCTGATAACCGGGATCTAATGGAAATACTTGGTGATAGCCTTGGTAAAATTCCTGGGGAAATCCACCAAATAATTCTGTCATGGCGATATCTACTTCTCTATCACCAAAGTAAGTAGCTGGGTCAAATATCACTGGTTCACCGGTGAGGGTAAACCCAGCGTTTCCACCCCACAAGTCACCATGTACTAAAGATGGAAGTGGTTGATGGTGGGCTAATAGTTGGGGAATGGCGGTGAGTAGTTGATTTGCTTTTGGAAAATTACCCCCTCGTCCTCTGGCTAACTGAAATTGATAACCCAGGCGATATTGGGTATAAAATTCTGTCCAGTTTTTTGTCCAGGTGTTAATTTGGGGGGTAGAACCTATGGTGTTGTTAATTTCCCAGCCAAATCCGGCGCTGGTGGTGGTTTTGTGCATGGCTGCTAGGTTGCGTCCCATTTGTCGCCAAGATTGGCTGTGATTTGTTCCCATTTCTAGCCATTCTAAAACTATGTAACTATAATTACTGCTACTACCCCAGCAAATGGGTTTGGGTACTCGGATGGTGTGGGTGGTGAGTATTTGTTTTAAGCCGAGGGCTTCGGCTGCAAACATGGCTGATTGAGATGGTTGATTGAGTTTAACAAAGTAAGTGATATTGCGGTCAGAAATGGCGTAACCTTGGTTAATACAGCCACCACTAATACTGCGTTTGTCCTGAGTTTGGAATTTTTGCCCGGTTACTTGGCTAATTTGGGTATCTATTTCTATCATGTTGGCTTGATTAGTTATGTAGTTATTGGTATCTGATGACTGGGTAGCAACATCAGTTGAGAATGCTCTGTGTTTCAACTAGGGGAGATGTCACAACTACACCATAAGCATGGGGGGAAAGATACTGTTGGGCTGCTTCCATGAGGTGGGCTGGATCTTGGGATTGAATATGATGGGGGTAATTTAAGGCTGGTTGTAAGTTGTTGATCATGGATTGATAGTAACCGTATAAGCCGGCGCGATCGCTGGGTGTTTCGTTACCAAAGATAAATTTGTTGGCTACTCGTCGCTGGATACGACTTATTTCTTTTTCTGATACTGGTTCTGTTTGGAGTGTGCTGATGTGTTTAATAATAGCTTCTTCTACTGCGGGTAAATTTTCCACTGCACATTTAGCAGAGATATAAAATGTACCTTGTAATTTATTGGTCATATTACTAGCAGCAATGGAGGTGACTAGTTGTTTTTCTTCGCGCAGGTCTCGGACTAATCTTGAGGTTTGTCCGTGTGCCAAAATGCTGGCTAAAATATCTAGTCTATAAACATGATTTAATTGTCCTAGGCCGGGAACTCGCCAAACCATAACTAAACGGGCTGCTTGAAGGTTGTGATCAATGTATTCCCGACGGACAATTTTTGTAAATGCTGGTTCTGGGTCAATTGTTGATAGTTGATTGAATGGTGGATTGTTAGTTGTGGACTGTTGGGCGTGACTAAATCCCTCTGCTACTGTAGCAATGAGTTTTTCTACTGGTAAGTTACCTACTGCTACAGCTGTAATAGACTGGGGTTGATACCAAGTAGCGTGAAAATCTCGCATTTCCTGGGGCTGGAGTTGAGAGATAATTGCTTCTGTCCCTAGGACTGGGCGGCGATATGGTAATTTTTCAAATGCTGTCTCCATGGCCCGGCGAAATGTTCGCCGTTGGGGATTATCTTGGGAACGTCTAATTTCTTCTAAAACTACTAAGCGTTCTTTGGCAAAGGCGATGTCAGGTATGGTGGGATTTAATACTACGTCTATTTGGAGCGGGGCTAATTCGGTAAAGTCTTGGGGAGCGGTGGTGATGTAGTAATGGGTGTAGTCTTGGCTGGTGGCTGCGTTGGTGACGGCTCCTCGTTCTTCTATTTGACGTTCAAATTCGCCGCTTGCTAGTTTCTCGCTGCCTTTAAAAATCATATGCTCTAAAAAGTGAGCCATGCCGTTAATGGCATCAGATTCTACAGCTGAACCAATTTTAACCCACAAGCTCAAATTTACGGCTTCCACTGGCATTTGTTCTGCAACTATGGTGAGGCCATTGGGTAAGTGATGCACTGTGGGGGAGTTGATAGGTGCTAGTTTAAGCAGGGTTGGGGTCATGGGTGGTGGGGGGTGAACAGGTTTGTTATTCTTTTATCTTATCTAGTAACTCTGTTGGGGTTTTTGTTGGCAGATGTGGTGAGGTTATAATTTATGATTAGTAGTATTAAGATTTGTAAAAATAAACGTCAATGTCTAATCTTTCTAGTAGCAAGAGTAAATGCCGGGTGGCTGTGATTGGTGCTGGTATAGGGGGACTGACTGCGGGGGCTTTGTTGGCGCATCGGGGTTACAGTGTGTTGGTGTTGGACCAAGCTTTGGTTCCGGGGGGTTGTGCTTCTACTTTTAAACGTCGGGGGTTCATTTTTGATGTGGGAGCGACTCAGGTGGCGGGACTGGAACCAGGGGGAATTCATCACCGCATATTCTCTGAGTTATCCATAGATTTACCAGCAGCTACTCCTTGTGATCCGGCTTGTGCTGTGTATTTACCCGGAGAAAGTACACCAATTAATGTGTGGCGAGATCCCCAGAAATGGCGGGAGGAACGCCAACGCCAGTTTCCTGGTAGCGAGGGTTTTTGGCAAATGATGGCGGTGTTGTTTGAGGCGAGTTGGGAGTTCCAAGGACGTGACCCGGTGCTACCACCGCGCAATTGGTGGGATTTATGGCAGTTAACTAGGGCTGTGCGCCCTGGTACTTTGATTACTGTACCCTATGCTTTGTTTACTGTGGGGGATGCTTTACGATTGTACGGGCTGGGTAATAATGAGCGTCTGAGAAGGTTTTTAGATTTGCAGTTGAAGCTATATTCTCAGGTGAGTGCTGAGGAAACGGCTTTACTTTATGCAGCTACGGCTTTGAGTGTGTCTCAACTACCCCAAGGATTATTTCATTTAGAAGGTAGTATGCAGGTACTAAGCGATCGCTTGGTGGAATCTTTGGTTAGAGATGGTGGTAAGTTGTTAATGCGCCACACTGTGGAAGAAATTAAGGTGGAAAATAACAAGGCTACTGCTGTGGTGGTGAGAAATCAGAAAACGGGGGAAATATCAACGGAAGTGGTGGATCATGTGGTGGCTAATGTGACTGTGCAGAATTTGGTGCAGCTATTGGGAGAAAAAGCACCATGTGGTTATAAAAATCGGGTGGAAAAGTTACCGTTGGCTTCGGGTGCGTTTGTGGTGTATTTGGGGGTAGATGAGAGTGCTATTCCCGTTGGTTGTCCTCCCCATTTACAGTTTTTGTATGATGTGGATGGACCAATTGGGGAAAATAATTCTTTGTTTGTGTCTGTTAGTCGTCCGGGGGATGGACGGGCCCCGGAAGGAAAGGCGACAATTATCGCTTCTTCTTTTGTTGATCCTGGTCCCTGGTGGGAAACAGAAAATTATCCAGAGTTGAAACAAAAGTATACAGAAGATGCGATCGCTCGTCTGAGTGAATATTTTTATTTAAAACCGGAAACAATTATTCATCAAGAGGCTGCTACACCGCGCAGTTTTGCTCATTACACTGGGCGCGATCGGGGTATTGTGGGGGGTATTGGTCAAAGAGTACCTACTTTTGGACCTTTTGGTTTTGCTAATCGTACTCCCATTGATCATTTATGGTTAGTGGGGGATTCCACTCATCCGGGAGAAGGTACTGCGGGGGTGAGTTATTCAGCTTTGACGGTGGTGAGACAAATTGAGGTGGAGGGTTAAAGTGACCCTGGCATAGTAATTTATATGTAAGTACCTTTGCTGATGCTCACAACTAGGATAGGCTGGACACATGAATTACGAAGCAGCTCGCAAACTCCTGATAGCTCAGACACTAACAACTGAAGAAAACCCAGATGCTTTGTTAGTCCGGATGAAACAGGGAAAACCACCAGTACCCGGTCAGATAACCTCGATTTTGTTGGCTTTAAAAGTGGTGTTTGAATTTATGAAAGATGCGCCGAATATTGACCGAGAATTGGCGTACACTCTTTATCAGTTGGGTGTGAAGGCACAACAATTATTTGTGGCTGGGCGCAAGGCTGGGGTTGATTGGCCACCTTTGCTCAAGGAAGATTTGCTGAGAATTTCTTTATGTACTGAAAGCATTTTTTCTGGTGTTTGGCAAATTCCATCTCCTGCGGGGCTAGGGGGGCTATCGGGCTAGGGATTAACGATTTCGCAATTCAGATTCTAATTTATCAAGGTCGGATTTTAGTAAAATTGTCATTTGACCTGTGAAGGCTTCGCCTTCTGGGGGTTGGGCTATTTCTATCCAATAGACATAGCGATCGCCCAGGCGCAATTCTCCCTGTAGGGCTTCCCTGATGGGGGTTCTAGCCATACGGGCGGAGTTAATTGCACTTTGATTAGGGTACTCATATATGATTTGAGCGCGATTGAAGTCTTGATAGATATCTAAGCCATAAATCACGCGCAAGGATTCCGCCAACCGCTGGAAAGTGATACCGTTAATGGCATCATACATAGCCAGGCGTTCCGTACGAATGCGACTTCTGTCTTTAGTTAATGTTACTCTCCCTGGGGGGAGTACGGATGCTTGAAAAGTGAATCGCTGGGCTGCTGTATCACTTTTTTCCACTAATAAACGTTCGCCGGGTCTGGGGCGGAGTGTGGGATGTGCTTTCATCCAGGTGGTTACTTCTTCTGTGGTTTGTCCTGGTAGTGCATGAGTTTTAGTAGTAAACAGCATGGGTAGCAGGACGCAGGAAATGAGGGAAAAATGTAAAATAAAGTAGTTACTAGGGGGTTTTTGTGGCACTTTTTTCCTCCGAGATCAGGGATAAACATAGTTTTCCCGTTTTAGCGTGAGATTATACAGTACATTTAAATTTAATGTAGATGGGCAGGGTAGCCGGCAAGACACCTGCATTACAAGATAGGGCTAAAATTCGCTATATCCATCAAGGCTTTTAGGTTTAAGCTATTTAGAATATTGAAGCAGAAATTAACGTAAATCTGACTGCAAAGTGAGGCTGCTAACCTAAGAAAGTTCGCTATAAATAATTGAACGGTGGGAAGAGAGACCAACTTCATCTCCCCAATTTTGATTATTGTAATGTTGTTTGAGGGGTTCCTATATTGGTGGTTTCTAGGTGGGAACGAGCTACACGAATCACTGTTAATAAGGGGACTTCTTGTCTGCAAGATTGGCAAAACCAATATAGTTCACTATGACGGACGTGACGCAGGAGGGAACCACCGCAGCACGGACAGGTATTAGTTCTCATATTCATAGCAATATCCTCTTTAAGTAAAGTTGTTGTTGAAAATGGACAAAAAAATTTGTTAGCTAAAACAAGTATTTAGCTGGTTAATAAACTAGTGGACGGGCTGTTGATAAGTTATTTGATAAACTGCTTTTAAATTAGCCAATGTTTGACCAGAAGCGAATAAAATAACTTCATCACTGGGACTAAGTACGAGTTGAACCCCTCCATCACTATAAAGCAAGTAATTTTCTTATATGGATTTATACTTACTTTTGGGAGACTTAAATTAACCTGATTGACTCTGGGGAGGGTAATTTGGGTTAACTGTACATTTAACTAGTACCAATACATTTTAAAACATCACCTATAGCTATTCAGCAGCTAGACTTTTAGCTACACTTTTAGAATATAGCTTAGGGGCTGGTGGTTTCATCTATCTTGGGGATCATACTGTGATGAGAATTTTTTGTAGTTATATTGACAAAATAATGGATTTCTTAGCTGTGAATGCTAAAAATATGATAAAGTATCAATTTATATGAAGATTCTATGAGGTATATGTTAAATATTTGTGAAAAATTAGTAATTAAAAATTAACTAAAAATTAACTAAAAATTAACCAAAAATTAACATTTACGATGAAAATAGCCACTTGGAATGTCAACTCAATTCGTATGCGCCTGGAACAGGTGATATTTTGGTTGGATGAAAATCCAGTTGATGTGCTGTGCTTACAGGAAACTAAGGTTGTAGATGGGGAGTTTCCGCGATCGCCCTTTGAAGAATTGGGATATTATGTTTATTTTTCCGGTCAAAAAGCTTATAATGGGGTAGCCATGATTAGCTGTCAACCGTTAATGGATGTGAGCGCTGGTTTTACGCCGACTTTACCTAATATTGAGCCGGTGTGCGATGTGCAGAAGCGAGTGATAACGGGGGTAATTGACGGTATACGTATTGTAAATTTATATGTCCCTAATGGTTCAGCTGTGGGGAGCGAAAAGTATGAGTTTAAGCTGGCCTGGCTGGGAGTGTTACGGGAATATTTACAAACTCTGTTAGTGTCAGAAGCTGCAATATGTGTGTGTGGAGATTTCAATATTGCTCTAGAAGCGGAAGATATTCACGAAAAAGTCAATGCAGAAAATCACATTATGGCTTCGGAAGGGGAGCGCCGGGCTTTAAGAGATGTTTTGGCTCTGGGGTTTGCTGATGCTTTTCGCAAGTTTACTGCTGGGGGGGGACATTATAGTTGGTGGGACTATCGGGCTGCTGCTTTTAAGCGGAATATGGGCTGGCGAATTGACCATCACTATCTCACTCCCATGTTGTATAAACGGGCTAAAAGCTGTGTTATTGACGTTAACCCCAGAAAATTACCGCAACCGAGCGATCATACACCTGTGATTGTGGAATTTTAGATTAGGGTGTAAGTGGAATTTATCAGGCAAAATTTTTATGTTTCTGGTAACTGGAGCAACGGGGGGAATTGGTCGCCGAATTGTGCGACTCCTACGCCAACAAGAAAAGTCAGTGCGAGGATTTGTGCGTCTGACTTCACGTTACAGCGAGTTAGAACACCGAGGGGCAGAAATTTTTATCGGTGATTTGCGACAAGATCAAGATATTGAAAAGGCTTGTCGGGGTGTTGATTATATTATCAGCAGTCACGGTTCTGATGGCGACCCGCTGGCTTTGGACTATCGGGCTAATATTAAACTAATTGATGAGGGAAAAGCTAATGATGTGAAGCATTTTGTTTTTATTTCGGTACTGGGGGCTGAACGGGGTTATGAGGATGCTCCTGTGTTTAAGGCTAAACGAGCGGTGGAACAGTATTTAGAAGCTAGTGGTTTGAACTATACAATTTTACGTCCGGCTGGATTAGCATCAAATTTACTACCCCTGGCTGAACGGTTTCGGGAGACGGGTTTGTATTTGCTGATTGGCGACCCGAAAAATCGCACTTCTGTGGTGAGTACAGATGATTTAGCCAAAATAGCTGTGGATTCTGTCACGGTGGAAGGGGCAAGGAATCAAATATTACCAGTGGGGGGACCGGAGATTTTATTGCGTGAGGACATTCCCCGCATTTTTGGTCGCATCTTTAATAAAGAACCGGTGGTAATCAATTCACCTTTGTTTGTTGTGGATGGTTTCCGGGGTGTTTTGGGTTTATTTAATCCGGATGCACAAAAAACTTTAGGAACTTATCGCACGTTACTGTCCAATGAGTTTTTCTGTAGAAAAGAGGAAGTAGCTAATTTAGAGGGAATTTTCAATTTTCATTTGGAAAGTTTAGAAGATTTTCTGCGACGATATCTTGCAGTTTGAATTAGCGACTAGGGGCTAGGGGGTAGGGTGGATCAGGATATTTTTCTGGCTTCCTAGTCCCAGTCGTCAGTCCCAAAAATGGTAGAAAGTTTGATGAAATACTCTTTAATGGCTAATGCTGCTCAAGCACGACAAACAAAACAACAATTTGCTAAATCAGAAGACCAGTTGTCTTATGAATTGGGTAAGGCTGTACAGGAGTTACCGCCTTTATATAGTAGGGTGTTGGCGGGAACACTTAGCTTAGTGGTGTTTGGCGCTATAGCTTGGGCGAATTTCTCTCAAATAGATGAAGTTGCTACTGCACCGGGGGAGTTAATCGCTTCTAAACAAGTGCGACCGGTGACATCTTTGGGCGGTGGCTCAATTGTGAAGGTGAGGGTAAAGGAAGGCGATTATGTGACTAAGGGTGAAGTTTTAATTCAACGTGATCCCGATTTGAAACAAATAGATACAGCCCGCTTGGCTGAATCTGCTAAGTTGATTAGGGAAGATTTGGAGCGGTTGCAAGCAGAACGCATTGGTACAACTACAGCTGGGACAAAGTTACAAGATGAATTGTTACAGTCCCGTCTCTCGGATTATCAAGCCCGTCAAGCTGGGACGGAGGCGGAAGCAAATCGCCAATTAGCAATTGTTGCTCAAGCTAAACAACGCCTGAAACGATTGCAGGAAAATTTGGTTAATGCTCAAAGTAGCTGGGAAAATACCCAAGCTCATTTGGTGAATGGGGAAAATGTGGTGGTAGAAGTGGCGAAAAATGTGGCGATCGCTCAAGAAAGAGAAAAAAATCTTAGTACTTTGATTACTCCTGGAGCATTACCTAGAATTGATTATTTAGAGGCTCAAGAAAGATTGAACCGTGCTAACGCGGAAATGATCAGAGCCAAGGATGAGGTAATTAATGCTAAGAATAACTTAACAGAAATTAAAGACAGAATAGCCTCCTTAAGAAGAGAGATTGCTGCTCAAAGCCAAGAAATTCGCCAAGGTGAACAAGCTTATGAAGGGGTGCGCCAGCAGGTGCAGCGTTTAGCATCTGAGCGGCAAAGTGAGATTTTAACTCAGATCAAACAGCGTCAAGAAGAACTTAATCATATTAATGCTCAACTGGAACAAGCGAGAAAACAGCAAGCTGGAGAAACAATTACGGCTCCAGTAGCGGGTACAATTTACGAAGTTAAAGCTACCCAAGGTCCTGTACAACCTGGTGAGGAGTTGTTGTCAATTTTGCCTGCTGGGGAGGAGATTTTATTGGAGGTTAAAGTACTCAACCGGGATATTGGGTTTATTCGTCCAGGGATGACTGCAAAAGTGAAAATGGCAACTTTTCCTTTTCAGGAGTTTGGCACTATTGATGGTAAAGTTGTGCAAGTTAGCCCTAATGCAGTTGTTGATCAAGAATTGGGCTTGGTTTTTCCTACGAGAATAAAGTTAAGTAAACACTCAATGAATGTGCGGGGAGAAGAAGTTATTTTTACTCCCGGTATGGTTGCGAATGGTGAAATTGTCACGCGTCAAAAATCTGTTTTAACTTTCATCATCGAGCCTGTAACTCGGAGATTTAGTCAAGCTTTTTCTGTGAGGTAGTTGGTGAACTGCTAGTTTTAGCTTTTCGCAAACACGTGAGGTACAAATGTAAATGATCGTCTTGTAGTGAGAGCATCCCTTGACTATACTTGGACTAGGCTCACTACAAGTCCTACTTGCTAATAATGTACCTCACTTGTTCAAGATTCGCTATAATTAAAAGCTGGGAAAAAATCTTTTAAAATCTTCTATTTGCTGCTGTAACTGATTAAGAATTTTCTCGATATCTGTCAACTCGATATTTGTAAAATATTGGTTATTTTTATCAATGTCATCACTATTGAAAATCCTATAATCTCTATGGTCATATCGGAATTGTGTTTGGGTTCCTGGATTCAATGATGAATTTTGAGGGAAAATTAAGGAGGTGAAAGGCCAGTTAGAGGCTGGTAATTCAAAATTAATTGCAGTGGTTGATGTACTATTATATACCGTCTCTGCAATTGCTTGAGAAACTACGGGTCCGATATTGAAAAAACTAGAGGTTGCAATTGGGGTACTATTTCCAGCTGTTTCTATGATCATTTGCCGGATTTCGGCATCAGTCAAATTAGGATTAGCATTGAGCATTAAAGCAACTACACCGGCAACGTGAGGGGTAGCCATAGATGTACCACTATATTTAGCATACTTTCCCTTAGTAACTGTAGAATAAATGCTAACTCCTGGAGCGGTGACGTAGGATAATGGGTTGATACCGGCTTTATTAGAGAAGTCAGCCATTTGATTGTTACTATCAACTGCTCCTACTGCTAATCCCCACTTGTTGGCATACTGAGCCGGATAACCGGGAGCCAAGTAACTGCTGTTACCTGCTGCCATGACAACCACAGCACCTTGCTTACTAGCATATTCAATTGCTGCTTCTAGGGTACTGTTGGGGGAATTACTGCCTAAACTGAGATTAATGACTTTAGCGCCATTATTCACAGCATAGTAAATACCACGGGCAAGGGAACGTGTGTTGCCGGATCCTTTGTCATTCAAGACTTTAACTGGCATAATTTTAGCATTGTGGGCAATACCTGTAATGCCAAAACCGTTATTCTCTGCGGCGATGGTTCCGGCTACGTGAGTACCATGACCATTAATGTCTCTGATGTTGTTATTATCATCAGTAAAATTCCAGCCTTGGAGATCATCAATATAGCCATTGCCATCGTCATCTATACCATTACCGGGGATTTCTCCGGTGTTAGTCCAAATGTTATCATTCAGGTCTCGGTGGTTATAGTCAACGCCTGTATCTAATACAGCAATTATCACACCTTCGCCTGTGTATCCTTGGGCCCAGGCTGATGGTGCTTTAATTAAGTTTACGCCCCAATTATTACGACCGCTAAGGTCCGGAACATCGGGGATGGTGTTGTGGTTAGCTACTCTGGCTACTGCTGCGCCGGCGTTAACTAAGCCATAGCCAGAATCGTTATTATAGTTAGGAGTCCGGACGGATATTGCAGTCAGATCACAGTCTGGATTAAGGCTACTGTGACTATTGAGACTGAGGCTATGGTTATTGTCAATGGAAAAGGTATCTAGTGAGGAGATGGGGTTGGTGTATAGGCTGTTATGAGGAAACGAATTTTCGTTAATGTTAATATTCTCGTTAATATTATTGGGCATATGTTTTTTATCCTCAAACAAAGTATTTTTTGGGGGATACGGGGATACTAATTTCTAAAGGGTGCTTGGCATCCCTTGAAGACAAAATACTATGAAACTAAATCATAAAATGACTTTTGTTTGACAAAGCATGATGGTTAAAAATGTAATTGTGCTAATTTTTTTTCGGGATATTGTTCAGTAATGTATAGCTAACAAGTAAGTTTATATGTTGGCTTGCTGTCGTTGATATAGTGACCAGTACAACCCTTTTTGTTGTAATAAGTCTAAGTGAGTACCGCGTTCGGCAATTATGCCTTGTTCTAGGACTAAGATTAAATCAGCACGTTTGAGGGGTGCGAAGCGGTGAGCAATTAAAAAAACGGTGCGATGAGCGGAAATTTTTTGTAAGTTTTGTAAAACTTGCTGTTCAGTTTCACTGTCTAGGGCGCTGGTGGCTTCATCTAAGACTAAAACTGGTGCTGGGGAAAGAAATAATCTGGCTAGGGCTATGCGTTGTCTTTGTCCCCCTGATAAGGCTGTACCTCTTTCTCCCACGTTGGTTTCGTAACCGTAGGGTAGTTGAGTAATAAAATCATGTGCTACGGCTAATCTAGCAGCTTCTACTACTTGTTCTGGACTAACATCGGGATGACCAAGGGTGATGTTTTCGAGGATGGAACCGTTAAATAAAAAATCTTCTTGAAGAACTACACTAATTTGTTGTCGCAGTGAGGCTAAGTCGGCACTTTTAATATCAAAGCCGTCAATGAGGATACGTCCTGATTCAATTTGATACAGGCGTTGTAAGAGTTTGGAAAGGGTACTTTTACCAGAACCACTGCGGCCGACAATACCTATAAATTGCCCTGGTTCTACGCGGAAGGAGATGCCTTTGAGGACTGGTTCAAGGTGTGGGTGGTAGCGGAAAAAGATTTGCTCGAAGGTAATTTGACCTTTGAGGGGGGGGAGAACTAAACCTGTGCCAATTTCTGCTTCTGGGGCAATGTTGAGAATGTCACCAATGCGGTCTACGGAAAGTAGTACTTGTTGGAGGTTTTGCCATAGTTGCACTAGGCGCAAGAGTGGCCCGGTGACTCTCCCGGATAGCATTTGAAAGGCAACCAGCTGACCAATGGTTAAGTTTTGCTGAATGACTAATTTGGCTCCAAACCAGAGAATGAGTAGGGAGGAGAAGCTGGTGAGAAAGTTAGCAATATTACTGCTAATGTTGGAGGTGGTGGAAGCTTTAAAACCTGTGCGGACGAAACGAGCAAATAAGCCTTCCCAGCGTTGGCGGGCTACTGGTTCGGCTGTATGGGCTTTGACTGAGTGAATACCTGTGACTGTTTCTACAAGAAATGATTGGCTATCGGCGCTGCGGTTAAAGGTTTCGTTGAGCCAGTTACGCAGAATTGGTGTAGAAGTGATGGTCAAGGCGGCAAATAATGGCAGTACGGCTAAGGCTACGAAGGTGAGTTGGATGTTGTAGTAAAACATTAATATTAGGTACAGTAGGGCGAAGATGCTGTCTAAAATTACGGTTAATGCTGTACCTGTGAGAAATTGGCGGATTTGTTCTAGTTCTTGAACTCTGGCTATGGTGTCTCCTACTCGCCGGGACTCAAAATAAGCTAAGGGTAAACGCATGAGATGGCGAAACAGTTGGGCGGATAGGCTTAAGTCTAAACGACGGGCGGTATGAGTGAAAATAAATAGCCGGAGAATGCCCAGTATGGCTTCAAATGAGGCTATTAATAACAGTGCGATCGCCATGACATCAAGGGTGGGCAAACTTTGTTGCACCATTACTTTGTCAATGACTACTTGAGTAATTAGTGGTGTACCTAGTCCTAACAGTTGCAAGGTGAAGGATGCAAGCAATACTTCTGCTAGAAGTTGCCGGTATTTCCACACTGCGGGGGTGAACCAAGTTAGGTTAAATTTTTCTGGCTGTGATGCAAGTTCAACTTGCCAGAGTCTACCATCCCATGCGGACTCAACTACTGATTTAGGTAGGGTATCACAACCATATTCATGGTTGAGGGGATTGGCAATAATCAAGTGAGATCCTTTGAGACCATAGGCTACTACCCAGGAGGGAGGGGGTGATGGGTCGGGTTGCCATTGTAGTATGGCGGGAAAGGATAATTGCCGCAGGTCTTCCCAACTAACTTGTAGTTTTCGCAGGACTAACCCTAATTTTTCGGCTGCTTCTACTAGATTTTTGGGGTTTTGTCCTCTCAGTTGACGTTGTACCCATTCTAATTTGACGGGATGTTCTAAGTGTTGGGCTACCATGGTTAAACAGGCTGCTGCTGTGTTCCCATGGGAAATAAAGGGATAGGGGGATGTGACTACAGGTGAGGTTTCTGGTGTTTTATAAATCTCTGGTGTTTGGTTCTTCTCCTGGTTTTCTGGTGGAAGTCGCCAACACTCGGCAATTTGGGGAGTGGAATATTCTGCCCATAGGGTTGTGTTCCAACGTACTATGATTACTTCTTTGCTGGCTGCTACGGCTTTGTAATCTACAGCCTGGTCATATAAATCGCCAAACCAGTCTCCTGTTTGTAGGGTGACTAATGGTTTACCTTGTTTTTCTTCCCGCAAACGGACTTTACCGGTGGAGATGAAAAACTGATAACCACTTGCTGTGGTTGACCAAATTTTTTCTCCTAGTCGATATTGACGGACTTCGGCTTGATTTTGCAGTTGGGTTTGTTGTTGGGAAGTCAGGGAAGATAAGGGGGGTTGATTCCATGGTATGGAAGCTAAGGCGTTTTGTAGAGATTGATGATCAAGGGATTTTAGCTCATTTGTAGTTTGACTGTCAGCTTTTGAATTTTCTCCACTAGCCATTGCTCAAATAGTTCGTTTTGTAGTGCTTGTTTGAGTTGCATATCTTCTAAAGACGCTGGCAAAAATTGTTCGACTCGAAATAAGCCATAACGCCTGTCGATTTCTGTGGGTCCGACAATTTGCCCAGGAGTGGCTATATCAATTAATGCTCTTAATTGATCTGGCATTGTTCCTCGACTGACTGGCCCCATCATACCATTAAAAATCCGGTCTTCTGTGAGTGAATATTCTCTTGCTAGTTTCTCAAAACTACCTCCTTCTTCTATTTGGCTTTGCAGTTCTTCAGCTATTTCTCGATTGTCAACTACAATCCGGGAAACTATCAGCTTATCTAAAAAAATTTTCCTTTCTATAAAGTATTCTGGGATTTTTGGTTCTGTAATTAAAGTTTTGAGTTTTTCTAGTTTAAAGCTGAAGGCGATTGATTCGTAAAAGGTGGGGTAATCTGTAGCATTTTGTTGTAACCATTGTTGAAAAGTTTGGGGGTCGTTTAGTTGATTTTTGATGCGGAAGTCAATAATTGTCTGTTCTGTTAAGGCGGGGCTGATTTGTATGTCGTCTCGCCGTTGTATTTCTTGTTCAATGACATACTGACGGAGAATCTCGCCTATGAAGTTGGCTAATTTTCCAGAGGCTTGGAGATATTTTACTGCTTGGTTTATAAAAATTGGCTGGTCATTTACTATCAAAAATGATGAAGATTCCATGAACTAACTTGATAAGGAATAGCTAAAGTTGGATATATTACTAAATATATTATATTAATCTAAAAATTCGGTATGATTTACATCAATATCATTAATGTAAATTTAAAAATATAGGAATTGTTTACCTAAGTATTTACTAATACTAATTCTCTGGTAGGATGCCCTGTGTTGTGATTTAAGGTCAATAATTATAGCGGTTTTTACGCTTAGTGAGGTACATTATTAACAAGCAGGATGCTTGTGCTACAAGACGATAATTTACACGATAATTTACATTTGTATCTCACGGGTTTAAGAAATGCTATAAGCTAGAAATTAGGAAGTGGTAATTTTCCAGATGAGGGCAAGAAGGATGGCGGCGATCGCACCGATGAAAGTATTAAAAATATTTACTACTTCATTGGTGAGCCAACTATATTTAGATTGCAATGTTGCGCCAATGACGCTTTCTAAGTTGGTAGCGATAAATGCTGCTAATATACACCAGGCTATTCCTAATAAATCTATTAATCCAACTACCCAACCTAAGCAGGCCATGGCAATTGAAGCGAGGATACCGGCTGTTGTTCCTTCTAAACTGACTGCTCCTTCTGTACCGGGGGGTACTGGTTGTAGTGTGGTAATTAAAAAGGTGCGTTTACCGTAGGCTTTACCGACTTCGCTGGCGGTGGTATCAGAAAGTTTGGTGCTAAAACTGGCTACATAGCCCAATAGGAGCAGGAATTGGGGACTGGGGAGGGGAGATTGGTTACTGGTTGTCAGTAGTCCTGAATTGACAATTCCTACTCCTAATGCACATAAGGCTGCGGTGAGGGCTGAACCCCATACATTTTCTGGACCTCTGGCTCCAGAACGTTTTTCAGCTATTCCCGCTTGTTGTTTTTGTGCCATACCAATACGTGTGACACCGGAACCAACTAAAAAATAAAATCCTACCACTAAATATCCTTGCCAACCGAGTGTCACCCAAATGAGTACACCTAGTAACCAGGCGTGAATGATTCCTGCTGGGGTGAGTAGCTTTTTAGGGGCAATCCATACTAGGGCTAATAAAATAGTATTCAATCCTATGGCTACTAACCAGGGATTTACCAAGTAAATGAAGGATAACATGAGCAATAAATCATGAGATGTGTTGCGAGAATATCAACAGATAAAAAACCTTTGCTAATTGAGGAAAGGATTAATTTAAGATTATATCAGGTATAAAATTATTTCACTATAACCGGGATTTAACATTTACATTTCCCCTGGTTGAAACACGGGGTATTCTCAACTGATGTTGTTACGCGGTCATCAGACACGCTACGCAAAGTTTACGATATGATTGATTAAGTCATATTGTTTTGGGAGCTTGATACTCCCCTACTCACGTTGACTAAGATTATACTTAGCTGTGTGACTACTTGAGTTGGCATCTTATGGGTTTTTCACCAATTTGTGGATGCTTTTTTTGATTTTATAGCGGTTTTCGCTGCTTAGTGAGGTACATCATTGAACCAGGTTTTATTTCATATTGCTTTTCCTGTAACTGATATTGCCCAAACTAAAGCATATTATGTGGATGGTCTGGGGTGCATTCCTGGGCGTGAAAATTCCCAAGGGCTGATTCTTAACCTTTATGGTCATCAGTTGGTAGCCCACGTCACTAAAGAAATTCTCTCGCCGCAAAGGGGTATATATCCCAGACACTTTGGACTGGTTTTTCTTCAAGAGGGTGACTGGGAGGAGTTACTGAAAAAAGCTGATCAGCAACGGCTGGTTTTTCGGGAATTGCCTAAAAGTCGCTTTGTTGGTTCTATGTTGGAGCATCGCACTTTCTTTTTAGAGGATCCTTTTTATAATTTGATGGAGTTTAAGTATTACCGTTACCCGGAGGCGATTTTTGGTAGTTGTGAGTATGGGGAAATTGGGGACGGGGCTTAATTGGCTCGGCTAAAGCAGATGCTACTGCGGCTAAGGTTCTGGAATCTGTTAACATCCAAGGATGCAGGGCTACTGACAGTATGACTTCTTTTCCTACGGGCATTTGTGAACTATTGGCGGGGACTATCATTAAATCATAGGGTGTCCAGATTGAGGTAAAGTTTAGCTGTCCTAACATGACAGCATCGGTGTTTAGGTCTTGGATAAGTTGACTGTTGGGGCGCATTTGCAAGCAGCCTTGACGTTGAGAGGCGTAGGCGATGAGGGTTCCATGATGAGGTGAGGAAATGGTGATGAACCTTTGTATACGGTTAATTCCTCCTAGGCGTTGAATGTAGTAACGGCTGACAATTCCTCCCATACTAAAGCCGACTAAATCAATTGGTTCTTGTGGGGCAAAGGTGTTGATGATATAGTCAGCTAGTTGCTGTGCCAAGATATCAAGACCAACAGCACCATTGTTGGGCTGTAGATCAAGGGTATACACCGACCAGCCTAATTGTCTGAGATAACTTGCCATTTTATTAAAAACTGCTCCTGTGTCTTCTATGCCATGTATTAATAAAACGGAGTTAGGCTGTGGTTTTTTGGTGTTCATCTCACAAGTTAGTTTAGGGGAACAAGTTTGTCAAAAAATTAACTTTTTATGTCTAATTTTTTGGGCAGTGTGTGTTAGCCCAAACAAAAAGTGTTAATTTTGATTAAGCATTATTTCAGAATCTTGCTCTTGGCTACCGAAAAATTTAATAATTATTTCTTGGTATCTACAAGTTGCGAGTGCTTGCACTAAAGAGTGAAAACTATTTACTCTGTGGTTTTACTACAGCGTTAATTAAGTAGATAATTATAAAGGGTTGTTACCCTGATGGCATAATTGCCGCAAAAAAATGTAATATTTTGCTTTGGTTTTTTTGAAGTTTATCAAAGAGGGGAGAAGTTCTCATGTTCGGTTTTATCAAAAAATTAATCTCTGGTATTTTAAGCTTCATCGCTGGGTTAATACCTGGTGGTAAGGGTGGTGGCTACTACTTGGAGTTGGATGAGTCAGCGGATGAAAAGGCAAAAGAAAATACAAATAATAGGGCAGAAACACCAGTAACTGCACCTGTTACCCAAAGCAATGTTGCGAAGGTAGAGCCATCAAAGAATGGGAAGGCTCCTGAAGCTAAACCAGCACCAGCAGTTACAGCAGCTGTGTCTGACGGTATAAAAGCGCCAACTGGGGAAACTACTTTTGCACCTCAATATCTTGTTCCTTCAGCTTCTGGGTCTAATGGTCGTCGTCGTCCAGGTGCGAATATGACTTCTTTCCTAGATATGGCTGGTAAAATGAAAACTGCTAAATGAGGTTTTTTCGTTGGTGATTGGTCATTTGCAATATGACACTCCGACGGCTAAAGGCCAGTGAGGGTCTGTGATTTGATGATGTGTTGTAGTGCGAGCATACTATGGCTATACTGTGCGACTACGCTGAGTACAAGTCTTGCTCGCTACTGTTGAAAAAATTTTGTTTAATCTAAAATCTAAAATCTAAAATCTAAAATCTAAAATCTAAAATTCACAAGCGGCTGCAATTAAGGTTAGTGCGACTATTGGGGCTGTGACTGCTCGCAAGATGCGATGACCAAGGGAAACTGGTTGAAATCCTAGGGCGATCGCTTGTTGTATTTCTGTTTGGGTCCATCCTCCTTCTGGACCTGTGGCGATGAGGATTTCAGATGTATGGGATTGAATTGCTTGGTGTAAATGTTGATGGTGTCCACGGGCTTGACAAATATAACGCTGTGTTGCGGTGTTGGTGGTGATAGCTGTACTAAAGGCTAGGGGGGATAAGATGGTGGGAACGAGGGAGCGTTCTGATTGTTCGGCTGCTTCTGTGGCTATGCGTCGCCAACGTTCTAGTTTTTGGGGGCTGGGATTTAGTAAGGTGCGATCGCTTAAGACAGGGGCAATACAAGATACTCCTAGTTCTGTAGAATACCTAACTATTTCATCAAACCCGTTGCCTTTGGGTAGAGCTACCATGAGGGTGATGGCTATGGGTAGTTCTGTTGCTGGGGTAAGTGTTTCTAAGATGTGGGCTTTTTCTCCTTGTAGTTCTGCTAACCACCATTTTCCTTGACCATCCATAGCAATGAAGCGATGACCTGAACCCAGGCGCAGAACTCGCCCTAAATAATGTTGTTGTTCTTTGCTGAGGGTAATGATATTTGCTTGTATTTGAGAGGGGGCGATGGCAATTCTTTGTAGTTGTGCCATGTTAGGTTTAATTATTTCAGGCTAAAAGGTATAAAAAAACTACTCTCTCATTATAATTATGGAGAGTAGGTAGGATAGAAATAAACAGCAAACTTGTTTATGACGAGAGATTGTTAAAGTAAGCTTCTAGAGCTTCGTTGACTAATTCTGTCATGGGTCTGTTTCTATTGGCGGCTGCTTCTTTTAGTTGTGCGTATACTTCATCCCGGATACTAATGCGATGGCGGGATTTACTGGCGCTAGTAGTTGGGGGTTGGTAAGTGGCGGCAAATTCCCGCAGGGCATCAAAACCAAGGCGATGGCAAAAGTCACCAAAGCTTTCTTGATGTTCGCGAAAATTCTTGAAGTATACGAAGATCGGCTCTAAAAAGCTTTCTAGATCGTTCTGATGTAGCTTGTCTATGTAAGGTTGGGCTAGTCGTGTTTGATCTGGGGAACCTCCCAGCCAAATTTGATAAGATTCGGGGGCGCTACCGACAAAACCTAATTCTGCCATGTAGGGACGGGCGCAGCCATTGGGGCAGCCTGTCATTCTTACCACAAATTTTTCATTTTGTAAACCCAATTTATCTAAAAGGGTGCGAAGCCGGTCTAGGATACTGGGGATGATGCGTTCTGATTCGGTGATGGCCAAGCCGCATGTGGGCAAAGCCGGACAGGCCATGGCATGACGTACCAAAGGTTCTATGGTGCTGGGGTCATCAAGGATGCCGCAATTATGCAAAATTTCCTGGATGGCTGGTTTATTTTCTGGCTCGATGTCGTAAAAGATGATGTTGTGGTGGGGTGTCAAGCGCATGGGTAAGTTAAATTGCTCAACAACTTGTCGTAAGGCGGTTTTCAGTTGAAATGAACCTTCATCTTTGACGCGGCCGTTGTCAACGGAAATGCCTAAAAATAGTTTACCGTCGCCTTGTTCGTTCCAGCCGAGGAAGTCGTAGTATTTAAATTCTGGTAGTGGTTTAAAGGGGGCGACTGATTTACCGAAATATTTTTCTATTTGGGCGCGGAATTGATCTACACCCCATTCGTGAATTAAGTATTTTAGTCGAGCATGACGACGGTCGCTGCGATCGCCATAATCTCTTTGGGTAGCTACGATGGCTTTAACTAAATCATAGACTTCATTTTTGTCTACATAGCAAATTTCATCTGCTACTCTGGCGAAGGTTTCTTCTTTGTTGTGTGTTCTACCAAAACCACCGCCGGCAAAAACGTTAAATCCTTGTAATTCTCCTTCTTCGTTGGTAATTACTACTAAAGTCAGGTCTTGGGAGTATAGGTCAACTGAATTATCACCTGGTACGGTCACGCAAACTTTGAATTTGCGGGGCATATAGTGAGTGCCATAAATGGGTTCTTCATTGTTATGAATAATTGTGCCGGTGCCGTTACGCTGTCTTGCGGCTTTGACTTCTGGGTTTTCTTCGGCAGTAATTATTTTTTCTCCGTCTAACCAAATTTCGTAATATGCGCCGCTTTGGGGGGTGAGTAGGTCGGCGATGTGGTTGGCATATTCCCAAGCATATTGGTATTCTGGGCGATTTTTGAAGGGTGCGGGTGGAGCCATGACGTTACGGTTGACATCACCGCAGGCGCTCAAGGTGGAACCCATATTTTTAACTATGGTGGCGATGGCGGCTTTGAGATTCTTTTTTAAAATCCCATGCAATTGAAAGCCTTGACGTGTGGTAACTCGTAGTGTGTGGTTGCCGTATTCTTCGGATAAATTATCTAAAGCCAGATACAACTGGGGGGGTACGAGTCCGGCGGGGTTTCTGGTCCGGAGCATAAACTGATAATCTTTCTCCTGTCCCTTGACGCGATTATCACGGTTATCCTGCTGGTAGGAACCATGAAATTTGAGAATTTGTACTGCTTCTTCGGTGAAGTGAGTTGTATCTTCTAGGAGTTGGGTGGCTAGGGGTTCGCGTAAGAAATTACTTCTTTCTTTGATGCCTTCTACTTTGGAAGGCTGATGACGATTGGCGAGTGGGGCAGGAGCAGATTTAACCATGAGAGTTTTTATAGTGTTCTCGATAAGGCCTCGGTGGAGGCCGAAGGACTTTTTCGGCTGAGTGATTCCCGGTAATTTGGTCGGGATAAGAGAGTTAGTCCAATTTTAACACGGCAAAAAGCCGGTTTTATCAGTGATTTACTAGAATCTAAAACCGACTTTTGATTAAGCTTTGTGAGTAATTGAGTTTTTTTACCTGAAGCGGTAACCTATACCACCATTAATACTGACAGCAGAGGCTGGGCTATTTTCGTAGGCACTAATTCCCACTTTGGCGTTGGTATAAACCAGGAAATTATTGGCTACTTCCCTTTCTACTCCTGCACCCACTACTACAGCATCTTTGTTGCCTAGGGGAGTGGGTGATCCATTTTGCTCTACAAAGGAGTAACCGCCGGTGATAAAGGCGTTGGTCCCATGAGCAATGGGCAGGTCTACGGAAACTTCTGGGATGATTGTAGTCGTCTCATCATTCCAAAGGACGTTACCCCGGGCTGACAATGGTGTATTGCCTAATTTGACCCGCCCGGTGAGATTACCACCAAAGTTAGCAGCATCATTGTTTTGTCCGCCATTGGTAACACCTGCTGCAACGCCTGCGCCAATATAACTGGCATTTGTCCCTTTTTTGGGTTGAGCAGAGGCTTGACCTGGATTAATAATAAAAGGAGCAACTAAGACGGAAGACAATAGAGAAATTGCCGCTACGGACTTGAGTATATTGTTCATAATCTTGCCAAAAATTTGTTGGTTTTGCTTATACATTAGATGTCGAAAATAGTATAAAAATGTTTCCAAATAATTTTTATTTTTATTTTTATAGTAGTTATTTATGCCATTGAGATGTAATTGCGGTAAGGGTTTGGGGTTGTTAATGGTTTTTGCTCTGGGGTTGATTATCTATGGTGAATGAGGGTGTAAGTCTAAACTGAAAATCTTTATATTTCTGGGTTGTTTTGTTGCTATCCGGATTTTTTTTGATATTAGCGAGTGGAGGAGGTGTCCGGGGTGAAAAAATACTTTTTTTGGTTGTTGGGTAAGATTGATTTTTCTGTGTTGTGCCTGTGATCTGGTTTTTCACATAGGATCAAATCAGAGGGTGTAGCAGATATGGCAACAAGATTTGGTGGTAATCTATAAAGTTAAGTTTTGATAATGCTGAGGGAGAGTAAATAATGCTAACCGCTACAAAAACATTGTCTGGTTTGATGGGTTTATGTGTCGGTGATGCGTTGGGTGTACCGGTGGAGTTTACTAGCCGGGCTGAAAGAATGAAATCTCCGGTGACAACAATGCTGGGTTATGGGACATGGAATCAACCGCCGGGAACTTGGTCTGATGATAGTTCTTTAACATTTTGTTTGGCGGAAAGTTTGTGTAGGGGGTATTCTTTGGATGCAATTGCCAATTCTTTTTGGCGTTGGTATAAGCAGGGTTATTGGACTCCCCGAGGCGAATTGTTTGATATTGGTGCAACTACTCATGCGGCAATTATGCGGCTGAAACAGGGGGTTTTACCTGAACAGGCTGGGGGTAAGGTGGAGAATAGCAATGGTAATGGGTCTTTGATGAGAATTTTACCCATGGCATATTGTTATCAAAACGTAACTTTTCCGGAGTTGATAGATCGGGTGCATGATGTTTCTGCTATTACTCATGGTCATGTGCGATCGCAAATGGCCTGTGGTGTGTATATTACTATTGCGGTAGGTTTGCTGGAGGGGGCTAACCCAGAAACAGCTTATTTACAAGCATTAGACAAAATCCCATCTGTTTATTCTCAAAGAGAATATATTTTAGAAAGACCGCATTTTCGTAGGATTTTCAGTGGTGAAATAGCCAATGTACCAATAGAGGAAATTAATTCTGGGGGATATGTGATTGATACTTTGGAATCTTCTCTGTGGTGTTTGTTAAATACTTCCTCCTACCCGGAGGCGGTGCTGAAGGCTGTTAATTTGGGTGGGGATACGGATACTACTGCGGCGGTGACTGGGGGGTTAGCGGGGATTTACTATGGTGTGGAAAATATTCCCCAGGAATGGATTGATAAAATTGCCCGCAAACGAGACATTATTAATTTAGCTGAACGTTTTGCAGGGCTGTTGATGTTCTGATTTATATGACCCCGCCCCTCAGCCCTGCTGGAAAGGGAGGAGGGGATAACAAGGGCTTCACCAGACAACTGAATCAGGTTTAATTTGTTCAGAAATCCACTGTAGGTAGGCTGGGGAACCAGCAACAATGGGTAGGGCGATGATTTCTGAAACTTCGTAGGAGTGGAGTTCGCGAATTTTGGCTTCCAGTGCGGGAAATATAGCCAAGTCAGTTTTAATTAGTAATTGCCACTCGTACTCTTTGTATATTTCTCCTTGCCAAGCATAAATTGAACGGATGGGCAACAAACTCACACAGGCGGCTAATTTAGCTTCCACAAGGGCATTTGCCATTGTTTCTGCTTCTTGCTTGTTGGCAGTTGTCACCAGTACTACACCATAATGAGCAGGTGTCTCCATAAGTTTTAAACCATAGATAGAGAGTAGACCTGACCATCAATTAACAGTCGCGTAATGCCCTTGGCTTGTAGATGAGTGCTAGCTTTTTGTAGCACTTTACTGTCGGGGATTTTAATCACGCGATCGCGCTTGGTAGAGAAGCGCTTTGCCACTCGATGGTTATCAAACACTGGTAAGGTTTTTTGCAGGATTTCGAGGTTGGGAATTTGTCCCAAATCACCAAAGTCCTTGAGTGGTCGGGTAATTAGCTCTGAGGATCTGTCGATGACTAAGTAGCAAGTCTTGGGCAGTTCTGCAGCCGACAATGGCAAGACTTGAACTGGCGCTTCATTGCTCCTTCTTCTTGTGACTAAAGGTATTGGTTCTTCTAGGTCTTCTTCGTCCTCGTAATCTTCTTCGTAGTCTTCATCGAGATCATCTTCTAGCAACTCTTCTCCCAGTATTTGGGCGATGAGGTTGGCTTCGGGATGTTCTTGATTGAAGATGGGTCTAGGGGTGCTGGTAATTTCCGGTGGCTGGGGTTCGACTATTTCTAATCGCTTGACTGGGCGCAGTTTTGGTTTTTCCTCTGCTGAGGAGCGCCGCCGGATTCTTCTGGTGGAGGGGCTAAATTCCTCCTCTTGCTCTTCCTCTGGTTGCCTCTTTGGGGAAATATCTGGTAATTTCAGGCGAGGGGTTGGTTTTTCCTCGGTTACCAGTTCTTGCTCTGGTTCTTGTTCTGGTTGCCTTAACAAAGGCAACTGCTCATAATTTACCTGTGCCCTACCTTCAGGAGTTCTGGCGGCACGCTTGAGAGAAACGAGATATTCGTATTCATCTTCTGGTAAGGTACTTTTGAGCAAGCGACTGATGGTCGAGTTACTCACACCATAGCGTTCTGCTAAAGTTGAGGTTGTTTCGACACTTTCTCGATATAATTTCAGGATTTCTTGTTTGTCAGAATCTGTTAATTTTCTCACGGTAGACACCAATTTCCTAAGCTCGTTTGCGTCCGCGCTCTCGTCGAATTCGACTCAATGATGCTTCATGTTCGAGGACAGCGCCCATACCAAATAAAATTCCACTAAATACCCAAAACACTTCTAGTATGTCCCCACTTTGATAGTTTGGCCTTTCTTGAGCATATTTAAACCACATATCTGCAATGTAGAGCGAAATTGTGGCTGCTGCAATCATTCTCCAGGAGTGGGAGGCTTTCCCCCCCCAAAAGGCTAGTAGCAAAGTTGTAGCAATAATTAGCAAAACTACATCACTAACCACGTAAAATAAACTCAATATAGCAGCTAGCTGCTCTAATGGGCTTGTTTGTTGAGCCGCTAGCTGCTGCAATGCTCCCGTCTCTTGTGTCAACCACCATGCCAACAGACTACCAAGCATGGCAATTGCTGATAAAATCAGCAGTTGCCATTTTTCTAAGTTGAGTCGTCTGGAACTTACTGCTAATATCATGCCTATGCTAACGAAAATATAACTGGGGACAAAAAAGATATCGCCATAAGATACATCTGGTTCTTCGCCTAAGACTATTTCTGTGTAACCAAAAAATATCACTCCCAGGAAATAGCAAAACATAGCCATGGCAATTGCCAGCCAAACTTTTCGACTACTGACAATTTGCGGGCTACGCCAATTCCTTAAGCATAAAACACCAGCGCCCAGGTATGCCAACCCTTCAAAAATGTTTGTACCAATCAAATACCAATCAGCACGTTTTTCTATACCGTCTTGCCCAGGGATTTTGGCGCTAAACAATAAGAAGTATAGCAGTGTCAGGACTCCCCAGGCAATACATATCAAGATGATGTTGCGATTGGAAAGGATGGATCGGGATGGGTATGATTTGTTGTATGAACTATTCATAACAATTGACTATGTAAATGCACTCTCGAATATTTTAGTGTGTGGGAAACGGTTTATTGATCCAGTGGTCATCTGTTAGGAATCTAATTTGTATAATTATAGCGGGCAAGATGCCCGCACTACTTATTTTAATTTTCTATTAGCCGCTTAACAGTTTACACCAGTTAACCACGAGCATCAGTGATAGTGGCTGCACTTTTCCCACATTGATCATGCTATTGCCACAGTTTACTCAGTGATGATTGATTTAGCCAACTGATGAACAGCGATCGCTCGACTTCTGGCATATCTTGTAATGTATCAGTGACTTGATGGGCAAAGTTAGCATTACCAAAATAAGTTTTGCCAAGTTTATGTAGTTCTTGTAATAAACTGACGAGATGGTTTTCTTGCCAGGGAGGAAATTTAGCTAAATCTAGGGGGTTGGTTGTTATCAAGTTTTTCACTGCTTCCTGGTCAGATATTCCGGGAAATTTTTGCGTTTGCAATATTCCAGCAATATCTTTCTCAAAGAGTGTGGCTTGTCGATTGCCTAATAAATCTTCAATATCCAGATACACTGCTTGAAGCAGTAAAAGACTGCCTTGAATGTAAATTTCTGTGTTGCTATAGTTAGCAGTGTCACCATCTATGTGATCTAATCGGACTTTCCCCCATACACTAAAGCGATCCGGTTCTTCCAGCAAGACGCAGGCTTTCCCTCGGTTATCAGTTAATTCTCTCCACAAGGCTTTAGCTTCTTCTTCTTGACTGGCTTTAAAAACGCTAATCAAGCGAAAGGTTTGTCCCTGATAATTGAGAATCGGCACTTGCTGATCCCGTTTTGGGTGCTGAATACTGGATATTTCAACATCCTGCCGTTTGAGAATAAACATGGCACTAGCAAATAACTCCTCACAGGGGCTTTGTTGATTATGCGATCTGTGGTCTGGTTTTGGTAATATCGCTAAAACTGCGATTAGTTAGCGTGCCGTTGGGGTTGAGCTTCGCGATCGCACTGAAGCTAACCTGAAAGTCAGCTACCCATAGGGAAGCTAATTAACACGCCAATACCTCCTGACAACACAATATACCTAATCAAGGGCTTATTTACTTTGTGTTTACGTAAATGAAATAACTAGCGATATGGATCTTATTGTTTGACCATGGCTAATCTGAAATTTTTAGTTGCCTATTTGTACAATATCAGGATATAATGTGTCATGTTGGTAGATTAGGTTGGGCGCGTAGCTCAGTGGATAGAGCCACGGATTTCTAATCCGTTGGTCGCAGGTTCGAGTCCTGCCGCGCTCGTTTAGCACACTTTGACAGTTTCCGGGCTAAATCGCGGTATTTAACCGTAAAATAGCTGTTACTGTTAGTTTAAATGTCAGTATTTTATCTCAATAAGCCCGTGACGAGGATTGAACTCGTGACCTCACCCTTACCAAGGGTGTGAAAACATGGTTGTACAGGATATTAAGCCATAAATGAGTAAATGAAACAAATTTTATATTATCTCCCATCTGTTATATTACTAGCCTCTAAATGATCAAATAGGGTAATCAATCTATCCCTTCTATTTTCTCCAAACCAACCATCATTAACACCAGCCCATAAACAACTAGGAAGATGTCCTTTGAAAGAACTTTCAAGATGGTAATGACAATCTTCTGAACTACGCCAGAAGTAGTTGCCATCTTTATCTGCGATTCTCCAACCAACAGCTAGTCCAAACTTATCTCTTATTTCGCCGTTAAATTCTTGAGTTCCCCCATAACTTTTGTAAATTTCTTTTTGTACTGAAAAACCAAATTTACCGTTACTATAAGTTAGCCATAAATTATTAATTGTATTTAAATCTTTGGATGGTATATTAGGAATATGCTCAGAACTTAACCAAGTATCATCTGTATCAATTTCGTCAATAATATTAAGTCTTTTTTCATTCTCTCTAACTGCTAAACACAAAAGTCTTGCTGTTTCAACATCCGCTTGTTTCCATTTTCCTTCTGATAATAATTTTTTGAAATTACTATAATCTATACCTACAGATGATTCCATCAATGCTATAAATCTTTCATCATTTCTCAAACTATCAAAACTAGGACTACAGGTTATTATTTCTTGAGAATTTTCTGGGTTTAATGTTACAGCTTTTTTTAAATTTTCTAAAGCAAGTTTTAAATCTCCTAACCAAACAAGACTAGCAGCTTTACCGATAAATATATCGTATATATCAGGATCATTAGAATAAATTGATATAACTATATCATAGGTTTCAATGGCTTCTTGATATCTCTTTATTTCATGCAACGATAAAGCTTTTTCATATAAAATCATAAAAGTATTATAACCTTGATTAAGAGCATTGTCGCATAGTAAAATAACAGTCTCATATCGTTCCAAAATTCGTAAAACTGCTAGTTTAGATTCTAAGAAAAAAGTTTCTATTTTACCAATTTTTAACCCTTCATCATACGCTTGAAGTGATTCTTCATATTGTTTTAACTCAACTAAAGTCCAGCCTTTATGAAGCCAAGCTATATAATTATATGAATTAAATTCAATTGCTCTATCGTAAAAACTAATAGCATCTATAAACTTTTTATTCTCAAAATGAATCCTTCCTTGCTCAACCAGCTGTTCTGACTCTGAAAAATCCTCACAAGTAATCAGCTTGAGATGATAACGTTTATAAATTAAACTAGAAATTTCTTCATAACAATTATGTAGCAATACTTGAAAACACTCATTTATTTTATTCTTGGCTGCATCATATTTATTAAGAATTTCCTCCATTTTCTTTTGGTATTCTTTTTGCTGATTATTACTTGCAAACCAATTTCCTACTGCACCACCAATGACAGTTCCTATACCTGGCATAAGAATACTACCAAGTATAATGCCTACAGTTGTTTCTGTATTAGTGTTAACTAAAAAATCATTAGTGTTAACTAAAAAACCATCCATTAAGCCTTTTGTTCCCGCCTTAAAGAAAGCTTTTAATTCATCTGTTTCTTCAGGAAAGTCAAAATTTAAAACTTCACGTATAGCCTCTTCCATTCCTGTAATTGCATTTCTTATATTAGAGAATTTATAATTGGATATATCATAAAATATTGTTGGTACTTCATTTGCATCTAAAGTGAGATTAAAGTTATCTTCTAATGTCTTGATTATTTGCCTTTCTACTTGCCTAATTGATAGCTTAATATCTTCTTCTATGTTAGAGATATTAAAGGCAATAACTATATCATGAACTTTATCCTTTTCTTCTTCAGCGTTCAACCTAATTGATAGAGGTTCATATAGTTTATTTTGCAAAAAATCATAATATAAATAGTTTGACAACTTAATAGAATCTATATTATTAAGTTGGATTGAGCTTACATTGACAATATCTTCTGATACAGTTCTATTAACTGAAACCAAAGCTAAAGATTCTACTGTTGCTTCTGGATTATTTCCTAAATTATAGTTGATTTCTTGATGCCATTCTGGAAAATCCTCATTAATTTGTTTACCGTATAATATTAATTTGTTGACAGATTCAATATTTAATTTATATAATTCATTAATTAGTGTAGTAATGACTAATTCTTGATGTGGGGTTTCTTGTGCTTCCAGCATTACTCGTAAACATCCATCTTTCAAGATTACTTGAGCTTTAGCTTTAATACATTCAGCTTGTAGGCAAGTATTTATCAGATTAGCTATTGATTCAGTGTTACCTTTTTTAGCGGATTCTATAACGTTTTCTGTTGTTAACTCTGGGATTAAATCAAAAGAATCATGCCAATCAAAAAATAGTTCTCCTGGTTGCTTGCCGTAAATTTTAACAGTTTTTATTACCCTAGAACCTAATTTCGTAAAAGAATTACGGAAAAATTCAACTATATTATCTTTTGCTGGTAATTTAACTGATTCTAAAAGAATTTGTAAACAATTACCTTTTAAATCAACTTTAGCTGTTATACCTTTAGACTCTAGCTGTCTGTTTAATAAAGTCTCAATAGCTTTTGGGTTGCCTTGTTTAGCTAATTGGACAAGAGTTGTATTAGTTTGCCCTTTCATGACTGTACTTCACACTCAACTAATAGGTTTGTATACACATATTACTTGACTTTATTTAGCAAGGGGTAATTTGTAAAAAAAATAACTAATAATTTTAGCTATCTTAATTTTTTGTTAAATTAGTTTACTATCATAGGAATTATTCATTTTGTTATGTAGTCAGATTATATGTAGTTTATTTAATATCTAGTGTTAGCCACCTGTAGCGGTGTGACCTTATAGTAGCTATATAGTTTATAAGTTTTTACTTCATCCGGAGTAGACATTAAACACCTGTAAGTATTCTATAAACTATGTAGATACGTTATACAGTAAAAATGTACTATTTATAGAAAACCGGTAAATTATATTTTCTATCTAATACAAAGGTACTGAATACAAAAAATTTCACTGGGTAGTATTTACTTTTGGTAGAAAATTGGTAGAAAGTAATTTAAGAGAGTTGATGGCTTTCCCATAACTGAACCTTAAAGACCAGATACAACAAGGTTTTAAATAAAAAGCCCGTGACGAGGATTGAACTCGTGACCTCACCCTTACCAAGGGTGTGCTCTACCACTGAGCCACACGGGCGAGAAGGTGGGCCGGGCTGGATTTGAACCAGCGTAGGCGCTAGCCAACGGATTTACAGTCCGTCTCCATTAACCACTCGGACACCGACCCATTTGTCTCACATTTACCTAATATAGCACCACATTTTCAAAAGCGCAAGTGTTTTGCTAAAAAACTTTGCTAAAAAACTTTGCTAAAAAATATTGATTCAGCCTAGAGATTACTAATTGAGGAGTTCTCCGGTTTCTTGTAGGGAATGTAAGCGGTGGTAAATGCCTTGATGACGCAATAGTTGGTCATGACTGCCTAGTTCGGCAATTCTACCTTGGTCTAGGACTACTATTTTATCGGCTTCCCTGATGGTACTGAGACGGTGGGCGATGATGATTGTGGTGCAGGTTCCCTGAATGGAGCGCATGGCCAATTGAATGGAGCGTTCTGATTCGTAGTCTAAGCTGGAGGTGGCTTCGTCAAAAATGAGTACATCTGGTTTTACTAACAAGGCTCTGGCTATACCTAAGCGCTGTCTTTGTCCTCCAGATAATCTGACTCCTCGTTCTCCGACAAGGGTGTAATAACCCTGGGGTAGGTGTTCGATCACTTCATCTACTCTGGCAATTGTACAGGCTTGTTTGACTTGTTCTAGGGTGGCATTGGGTTTGCCATAGGTGAGGTTATGTAATACAGTGCCGTTGAAAATGTCTACTTCTTGGTGAACAATGGCTAATCTGCGCCTATATTTACCGACATCTAAGGTGCGAATATCTTGACCATCAATAAAAATTTGACCTTGTTGTGGTTCAAAATACCGCAGCAGCAGTTTAACTAAGGTGGATTTACCTGAACCGGAGCGCCCAACTAAGGCGACTGTTTCATATGGTTGTATTAATAGGTTGATGTCTTGTAATACCTGGCTTATGTGATCGTAGGCAAAACTAATGTGTGATAATTCTATTTTGCCTGTGAATTTATAAGGTGATTGGGTTTGCTGTTTCTCGTCTAAAAGACCATCTGTGTCAGATGCAATGGGTTCTTGTAAAAATTCGTGAAACCGTAGCATGGAAGAATAGCGCCGGGCGAAAATTTCGGCGACTAAGCTAATGGGTTCTAATTCGGCATAGGCCATGCTAGAGAGTGTTAATGTCATGATGAAGTGACCAAGAGTAATTCTTCCCCCTACTGTTGCTGCTAGGGTTAAACCTAAGATGGTAAAGACGCAAATCTGAATTATGGTTTTTTGCCAGGTGAGCAGTTTGACATATCCTTTATGGATGCGATAGTCGGTTACTGTGAATTCACGTTCTAAACGTTGCTTTTGGCGCTTGAGTTCTTGATATTCTGTGGCAAATGCTTTGACTGTTTTGATGTTGGTGATTAATTCTGATGTGTGGCTTTCGGTACTTTCCATGTATTTATCCAGGCGACTTTCGTGCCAAATTATCCGTTGTAAGCTCTTGACACTAAAGATGAGGATAAATATAAAGGAAATGAGATATAAAAGGGCAATTTGCCAGGAAATCAATAAAATAAATACAAAGATGCCCAAGACACGAAACAGTTTAGGAATCAACTGTCCGGCTATTTCGGGATATGTCCAAGTGTGGTTGACCAGCCCTTTGGTTACTCTACTGGCAATGCGTCCGGGGTTATGTTGGTCGTAAAATTCTAGTGGCAGTGTGAGAATTTTGGCGATGGTTGCTGCTGTTTGCTCTCGACGCGCTCTTAAGGGGATGTCCCAGTGGAACCAATTTGTTAGCCAAGGTTGTGTGGGGGCTTTGACTACTGTAACTAGGAAAATTAAAGTTAATAGTACGGTCAATGATAGGGTTTGATTAACTGGGTAATTGATTAGTTGTGCTATGTTGGTGATGGCGGTTTGTAGTGGTGCGTCTATGGGCTGATGGGATAGTATATTTATAATTTGACCAATGGCATAAGGTACAACTAAGTCAATGATTTCGTAGATGCTGGATGTGGCAATACTGAAAATACTCAATTTCCAGTAAGCATCAAAGTATTTGACAATATCCTGAAATTTTGCCATGATGCACACCATCCAAGGAGGCGAAATTGGCTATAAATACCTATACTACTGTTATGTTACAAGGTGTTCAAGTGGTAAGCTGCTAAATCAATCCTCGGGAGTAGTGGATAGTACAGGGCGTGAAAATTCCAGGCGATAGCGATAAAGGGCGACTGGGCGAGAGGCTGCGGTGAAGTAATCGGGATCTTGGGGTGAAAGATAAACGGCAGTTACTTGATCTGCTACTATTGCGGGATGAGAGGAGAGAAGTTTATGGTATGCAGTGGTGGATTCCACTGTGTTGAAATAGGGAGAGGAACCAGCTTTAAATAGTTGTTGAAATAGTTCTGAGGTGATAAATTCTTCTGGTGATGGGGTTTCTGTGGTTCTTGCTGTGATGATGGAAACTAATTGGCGATCGCCCTGCAGTTGTGTAATTTGGCGGTTGGGTGTGTGTGGGTCTACTTTGACTGATAATACAGTTTGGTCACCTAAATAAGCTTTGGCTAAGTTTAAGCTGTTAAATGCTCGATCTGCTACTAATTTTGTGGCTTTATTGGTGATAGTGGGTAAGAATCTTAACCTGGTAGTGGTAGTTTGTGGAATAAAACGCACTAAAAAGCTGACGGGCTGATGGAGTTGTTGGCGGTTAGATTCAAATCCGGGGCTGACGATATCCGGGGCTAGGGGGGCTGCTAAATCTACTAATGTAGAGGTAACTTGCCATGAGCCTGCCATCCAATCAGGATACACTAAGTCCCCTTGGGGGGGTTGCACTGAGGTGAGTTGTTCCCAGTGGGGGAAATTTGCTAACCTTTGAGATAATTCTCCTGCTATTGCTGTACTACTCCATCCGAGTAGGTAGAAAATAAGTAAACTAAAACTCCAAATTGCCTTCATTTCACACCCCTAGGAGACATTAAGTTAGGACGTAGATTACAGAAGCCGATGGCCTTTAGGCTGGCAAGTGTCAATTTTCATACTTTTCGTAAGCGGCGACTATGCGCTGAACTAAGGGATTGCGGACAACATCTTGCTGGGTAAATTCGCAAAAGCTGATACCTTCAACGTTATTGAGAATTTGTAGGGCTAGTGCTAGTCCTGATTTTTGGTTCACGGGTAGGTCAGTTTGTGTTGTGTCACCTGTAATCACCATGCGAGAACGGAAACCTAAACGAGTTAATACCATTTTCATCTGGGCGGGTGTGGTGTTTTGGGCTTCATCTACAATCACAAAGGCATGATTAAGGGTGCGTCCTCGCATATAGGCTAGTGGGGCTACTTCAATCACGCCACGTTCCATTAAACTGGGGACTTTTTCTTGATCGATAAATTCATAAATCGCGTCGTAAAGGGGGCGCAGGTAGGGGTTAATTTTCTGTTGTAGGTCTCCGGGGAGAAAGCCTAATTTTTCCCCGGCTTCTACAGCAGGACGGGTTAGGATCAGTTTTTCTACTTGGTTGTTCAGGAGTGCTTGCACAGCCACTACAACTGCGAGATAAGTTTTACCTGTACCGGCTGGGCCGATGCAGAACGTCAGGTCATGCCTACGTATGTTGTTTATGTATTGTTTTTGTCGAAAGGTTTTAGCGCGGATTTCTTCACCGCGACGAGTTTTAGCTAAAACGTCTCGCTGTAATTCCTGAAGTTCATCTTGTCGATGGGTGTCCAGGGCTTGACGGGCTGTTATGATGTCGGCACTGGAGATGGTGTTACCTTTACTCCAGATTGGTTCCAGCGATCGCACTAATTGAGCGGCCAGATTCATTTGTGCTGGTGTACCGCCAATGTGTAGTTCTTGCCCGCGCAACACCAAACTAGCGCCTGTTTGCCGGGATAATAATTTGAGATTTTCTTCTCTATCACCGGAGAGGGCGATGGCGCTGGGAATATTAGGCAGGTGAATTATCAAGGCATCTGCCATAGGTATTTATTGTGAAATTTGTGTGGAATTTGTTAAGTGCAGTTTTGGTATTTGACGGGAATATCTGAGCGGGAGTAACCACAGCCGCTCAGATTTTCTTGGGGTTAACTAGCGAGTTCGGGGCTTGACAACAGGTTTGGGTATATTTACACTTCTGTCTGCCATTCTGGGTTCTGGCGATCGCCTTTGCTGATGGTCTTCCGAGGAGTTTTCCTCCCGTCCCAAGGTATTGCTACCATACATATCTAAGTATACTTTTTGTCCAGCAAGTTCGGCTGCTGTCGCAATTACCGTTCTGATAGACTGAATGTTGCGTCCCCCTCGGCCAAAGACCTTGCCTTTGTCTCTATCGTCAAAGGCGATACGAATCCAAGCCCGTTTAAGGGTGTGGGAAAATTCACAATCAACACTTAAACTCTCTGGAGATTCTAAAAACGGCTGGATCAAAAACTTAACCAGCCCAACATAGTTGGGGCTTGGTTTTGATGATCTGATTCGAGCATTAAGATGGGGTTGAAGCACTGACCTGTTCAAAAACATTGTTTTTTACTAAAATGCGACGGACGGTATCAGTGGGTTGAGCGCCTTGTTGTAGTCGCTTGACGATACCGGGAACATCTAATCGCACTTCATCAGTTCTGGGGTTGTAGAATCCGAGTTCTTCTAGAGGACGGCCATCGCGACGAGCTAGGCTGTTAATGGCAATGATGCGGTAACTTGGTTCCCGCTTTTTGCCGTATCGCTTCAAGCGCAATTTAATCATGGTTGAGGACTATTTCTCCTGTTGGTTGATACTGAAATGCTAATTTTAGCACTTGCCTAGCATTCCTGGCTATAAAATCAGTGAACTAACTGTTGATTTCCGCTAAAGACTGCCGAAGCCTTTCTTTTTTTTGTCTTTGTTTTTTTTCTTTTTGGGGGTAACGCCGCTATTATAACCCCGCCATCCGGGGGCAGCTGGACGATTACCACCACCTGCAAAAGCGTTATCCATGCCACCGCCAAACATTCCTGGCATTCCTCCGGGCATTTGCCCTTGACCCATTTGCTGCATGAGATTTCGCATTTTTTGGAAATCAGCTACTAGTTTACTCACATCGGGTTCTCTGTAACCAGATCCTTTAGCAATTCGCCGTCGGCGACTGGGAGAACTGGCGAGTAAATCGGGGTCTTGGCGTTCTTGGCGGGTCATAGAATTAATCATAGACTCGCAGCGCTTCAGCTGGGTTTCTCCCTGCTTGAGTTGGTCATCTGAAATTTTGTTCATTCCGGGAATCAATTTCATGATACCCCCCAATGAACCCATATTTTTGAGTAACCGTAACTGTTTGAGGAAGTCGTTAAAATCAAATTTGGCTGACAGGATTTTATCCTGCATTTTTTCGGCATCTGCCAGGTCAAATTCCTCCTGGGCTTTTTCCACGAGGGTTAGAACATCACCCATGCCTAAAATTCGGGATGCCATGCGGTCAGGATAAAAAGGTTGTAGGGCTTCGACTTTTTCCCCGACCCCTACAAATTTAATGGGCGCACCGGAAATTTGGCGCACTGACAGGGCTGCACCACCACGGCTATCACCATCTAGTTTAGTGAGGATTGCTCCGGTAATTCCGATTTTTTCGTGGAATGTCCGGGTAAGATTGGCGGCCTCTTGACCAGTCATGGCATCCACCACCAGCAAGGTTTCATGTGGTTGTACTGTGGCTTTGATGCGGGCTAGTTCGCCCATCATGTCTTCGTCAATTTGCAGACGACCTGCTGTATCAATAATAACTGTATTAATACCCTCGTCCCTGGCACGTTCTACACCCTGACGGGCTATTTCTACGGGGTCAGCATGGCTACCCAGGTCAAAAACTGGGACGTTAATTTGTTTACCTAAAGTTATCAGCTGATCAATAGCTGCTGGGCGATATACGTCTGTGGCTACTAATAAGCAGCTGCGTTCTAATTTCCGCAGGTGTAAGGCTAATTTGGCGGTGGCTGTGGTTTTACCAGTACCTTGCAGCCCGGCCATTAGGACAATTGTTGGTTTTTCTTCAACTTCTGCTAAGGGAACGTTTTCTGTTCCCATGACTTGTACTAATTCATCGTGGACAATTTTGATAAATTGTTGGTCTGGTCGCACTCCGGTGAGGACATCAGCCCCTTGTGCTTTGGTTTCGACTTCGCTAATAAAGTCTTTGACCACTTGAAGATTGACATCTGCTTCCAATAAGGCGCGGCGCACTTCCCGTAAAGCGTCTTGAATATTGGATTTCGATATTTTGTCTTGTCCCCGCAGTTTCTTCCATGCGGTTTCTAAACGTTGAGATAAGGCATCAAACATAATGTAGTTACAGGTAATTCGCTACTCTTTTTCAGTGTGAACCGTCCAGGTTAAGGGTTGCTGGAGGGATTGGTGAATTTTGGGTAAAGTTTTTCGGTACTATTTACAGCTTAGTAGTTTTTATCCAGAGTTGAGCAACTAGATACCGTTATTAATGGAGGTGGTAAACCGTCCTATGATTTGTCTGGGTAACACTCTAGCAACAGCCTAACGGCATAGCCACGGCTTAGGTGTCTAGGGTTCAGTACAAGTCTTGCCGGCTATCGTGGCTGCTGTGATTAAATGCCCTATATTTAGGATAGTTTAATTACCTCAAAATTAATGATTAAGGGCAAAGGTACGGTTATTACTCAAGTTGATGCTTTTACTAATATATGTTTTGCGGGTAATCCTGCTGCGGTGTGTGTTTTGTCTGAGTCTCAAGATGATAACTGGATGCGGAATGTAGCCCAGGAAATGAATTTATCTGAGACGGCTTTTTTGATTCGAGAGTATGATGGTTTTAGTCTACGTTGGTTTACACCCACGGTGGAAGTGCCTCTTTGTGGTCACGCAACTTTGGCGAGCGCTCATGTGCTATGGTCGGAGGGATATTTGTTACCTAATGAAGTTGCCCGTTTCTATACTAAAAGCGGTGTTTTGATTGCTGAACGCTTGGGGGAGTGGATTTGCTTAGATTTTCCGGTGATTTTATCTCAAGTGACTGTTACTCTTCCGGAATTAAGTGTAGCTCTGGGTGTACCTTGTCAATCTGTACTAAAAAATTCTTTGGGGTATTTGGTGGAAGTGGAGTCTGAGGAGTTGGTGCGACAAATGCGCCCTGATTTTCAGCAGTTACGAAGGTTACCCACGGCGAATGTGATTGTCACTAGCCAAACTAATGGCGATTCTGATTATGATTTTGTTTCTCGTTTTTTTGCTCCGGGATTGGGTATAGATGAAGACCCAGTGACTGGGGCGGCCCATTGTTGTCTCGCTCCTTTCTGGCGCGATCGCTTGGGTAAGGATGAGTTGTTAGCTTTTCAAGCGTCCCGTCGCGGTGGGGTGGTTAAGCTGCGCTATTCTGGGGGCGATCGCGTGTTTCTGTCGGGACAAGCAGTAACGGTGATGCGGGGGGAATTAATTTAAGATGCTGTGGGCAAAAACTCAGGATCGAGAATTTGGGCTATGGTGTAAGGACATTCCAGGGGAAACTGATGCGGTGATAGTTCAGTTTCATTAATAGCCGCTTTCCGTCCTCGACTATAGCACTCTGCTAAAACCACTTCTGGATAATATTTTATCCTGGGGCTGTCTTGTAGTAAATCTGTGATTCGGTGACGTTGCTCATCAATGGTATTTCGCCAGGACCCACTTTGTCGCTGATACTGGTATTGCCACTTGAGCAAGTGTTGTAATAATACCTCCAAGCGGCTTTTCAACTCTCGTTTTTCTGACCTGCCCAAGCTTTCGATTTCCTCAATTACTGCGTCCCAGTCTACCTGTGCAAATTGACCAGCGCGAATTAACTGGACAGTATGTTCTGTCCATGCTACAAAGTCTGTTTCATACAATTGGCTGGATGTTTTCGGTGTTGAGGTCAAAAGTTAAAAGTTAACTCCTAGCAAACAAACAAAATTTTGCCAATATAATCATAACCTAAGTCACAATATTTCTAAATCCTCATACTTCACTTTTCCCAATGCTTAGTAAATATCCCCATGCTAAACACCCCATTAAATCTTGTCACTGGCCAGTTGAACAGCTACCAGGATTAACTCAGGAAGATCAAGGGCGACTGCAAAATTGTGGCATTACCACCACAAAAGAACTAATCGAACAGGGAAAAACTGGAGAAGCCAGGGTAGCTTTAGCAAATAAATTAGAGGTAAATATTCAATATGTGAATAAGTGGGTTGCTTTAGCGGATTTGGCGCGTATTCCTGGTATCGGATGGCAATATTGCGGTTTATTGCTGCATTCTGGTATTGGTTCTGTAGATCAATTGGCTCAAACTCACACCCAGCGATTGCATCAACAAATTATGCGCCTACAGGTGTCAACAATGCAGCGACGAGATTTATGTCCAGCCATGGATGTAGTCCAACAATGGACTGAACAAGCAAAAATATTGCTTAGTTGTGAGTGTTGATATTTTAATCCTTAACTAACACACCATTAAGAAAGATGTCAGCTAATCCTTCTGCCATTTGCTGCATTTCTTGGGGGGAAGCATCTGGAGCAATGATTGTGTTGTTAGAAAAACCTGCGACGGCAAACATTCCTAAAAAAACCTTAGCCACTAATTTGGCATCAGTTTGGCGATAAATGCCTTTATCCATGGCTGTTTGAAAGAAAGCTTCTGCCACATCGGTCATTTTGCTAATTACTTCTACTTGAATGCGATCGCGCAAGTCTGGATGAAACTGCACCTCCATAAAACAAACTCGCATCAAATCTACATTTTTATGTAAATTCCACATCCGGCGACGCATTACCTGGGCAACAGCCTTATAACTGCCCATTTCGCTCAATTCTGTGAGCAAATCTGTTAAGATATCCACCCAGCCATTGGTGGCTACTTCCACTAAAATTGATTTTTTATTGGCAAAATGACGGAATAAAGTGCCTTCAGCAACACCTGCTGCTTGGGCTAGGTCGCGGGTAGTGGTGCCATCAAATCCCTTGGAGGCAAATAACTTCTGTGCTGCCTGTAAAATCCGGGTACGTGTTTGTGTTTCTGAAGGGTGTGATGAATTAAAAACTCGCATAGCAATTGTTTTGTAATCTTAGTAACCCTAGTTGTATCATTATTGTTTAGCGTCTAAGACAAAAAGCATAGAAAGCTTAACACAACATTAACGCCTAAGTCTGTTAGCTGGCATATTTCTGAAGTAATGGCAGTTTAGTTTTGTTTTCCTTTATGAATCACCCCAGTCGTTTAATTTTGCATTGGTTAAATCAAGTCACTATCACACTGGGTCGGCTCTCGACCATTTTGATGGTAGTTGTAGTTTTATGGTGGGGGTTAGTGCCAAACGTGGCTCTTGCTGTAACTCAAACTGCAAATCCTGTAGAAAGAATCCGTCAATTTCGTCAAACCAGAGTAGAGCAAAATTCCATTCAACCTTATTTAGATGGGGTAATTGAGAAATTAACTGAGTTTCGCCTGGACAATGGCTTAAAATTCATTGTTTTGGAACAGCATCAAGCCCCGGTAGTTTCTTTTGTTACTTACGCAGATGTAGGTGGGGTGGATGAGCCGGTTGGACAAACGGGTGTAGCACACTTTTTAGAGCATTTAGCATTTAAAGGAACAAGGCGCATTGGTACAAAAGACTACGAAGCGGAAAAACTTTTATTAGACCGCTTAGAACAATTAGATGCCCAAATTAGAACCGCTAAAGCGAATAGCAAACAAGATGATGTGGCTGAATTGCAAAAAGAATTTAAGCAAATAGAGTCTCAGGCGAGTCAACTGATTAAACAAAATGAATTGGGGCAAATTGTCAAACAAGCAGGTGGTGTGGGTTTAAATGCTACTACATCGGCGGAAGCTACTAAATATTTTTATAGCTTTCCTGCCAATAAATTGAAACTGTGGATGTCACTGGAGTCAGAACGATTTTTAGAACCTGTAATTCAGCGTGAATTTTACAAAGAAAAAGATGTAATTTTAGAAGAGCGTCGGATGCGGGTAGACAATTCGCCCATTGGTATGATGGTGGAGAAGTTGATTGATACTGCCTTTACAGTCCATCCTTACAAACGACCAACAATTGGTTATGAAGAAGATATACGTAATCTCACCCCCAAAAATGTGCAAAACTTTTTTGATAGTCATTATGTACCGAGTAATTTAACCATTGCCATTGTGGGAGATGTGAATGGGTCTGAGGTAAAAAAACTAGCAAAGGTTTATTTTGGACGCTATCCAGCCAGACCAAAAGCAAAGGTAAATATTCCCGTTGAACCGCCCCAAACACAAACGCGAGAATTTACTTTAGAACTACCTTCTCAACCTTGGTATTTAGAAGGCTATCACCGCCCATCAGTTACGCATACCGATGATGTGGTTTATGGGATTATTGGCAGTTTATTAAGTGATGGGCGGACATCGCGTTTGTATAAATATTTAGTAGAGGAGCAGGGATTGGCGTTAACCGCTCAGGGTTTTAGTGGTTTCCCTGGGAATAAGTACCCAAACTTAATGTTGTTTTATGCCCTTACTGCTCCGGGTCATACGGTGGATGAGGTGGCCATGGCTTTGGGAAAAGAAATTGAAAAGTTGAAAACTGAACCTGTGACTGAGGCTGAGTTGCAACGAGTAAAAACCCAAGCCCGTGCTGGTTTGTTACGTAGTCTGAATTCTAATATGGGTATGGCACAGCAGTTGTTGGAAGCGGAAGTAAAAACTGGTTCTTGGCGAAATCTGTTTAAGCAGTTAGATCAAATTGCTGCGGTGACACCTGCTGATGTTCAAAGGGTGGCTAAGGCAACTTTTACACCAGAAAATCGCACAATAGGCAAGTTGTTGTCAAAATAAGAACCGCATACACCATAGTAATACGGAGAGTAAAAGGCCGATGCCATTAAAAATTTTTAATGTTCAATTGAGATTGGGTAAAAGTCAGGGGCTATTTTATGGTTTGATTCTGGCTGTTGCTTGTTTATTGATTAGTTTTAACTTTTCTTGGGCAGCAACAGCAGCGGCGAAGCATTATACTGAGTTGGAACTGGCACCGTTACCTGAAATTAGGTTACCTGAATATGAGCGATTTGTCATGGAAAACGGTTTGGTGGTGTATTTGATGGAAAATCATGATCTGCCGTTGGTAAGTGGTCTGGCTTTGGTGCGGACTGGCGATCGCTGGGAACCAAGTGATAAAATTGGCTTGGCTGGTTTTACTGGTGCGGTGATGCGGACGGGGGGAACTAAAAAGCATTCTCCTGATCAGATCAATCAGATGTTAGAACAACGGGCTGCTGCGGTGGAAACCATTATTGGTGGAAGTTCCGGTGTTGCTAGTTTTGATGCCCTCAGTGAAGATTTAGAAACGGTGTTTGATGTGTTTGCTGAGGTGCTGAGAGAGCCTGTATTTGACGAAAAACAGTTAGATTTAGTGAAAACTCAGGCTAAGGGCAGTATTGCCAGACGTAATGATGATCCAGATGATATTGCCAGTCGGGAATTGCAAAAGTTAATTTATGGGCAGGATAGCCCCTATGCCAGAACAATGGAGTATGCCACGGTAAATAATATTGAGCGGAAAGATTTGGTGGAGTTTTACCGGCAATATTTTCATCCTAATAAGATGATTTTGGGGATTGTGGGGGATTTTCAACCGCAAAAAATGCGATCGCTCATTCAAGGTAAATTTGGCGATTGGCCGGCGCAACCCCAAATTACCCAGCCCCAGTTATTAGAAGTTAGGCCAGCTAATACAGGTGGTGTGTTTTTTGTGGATCAACCACAACTAACTCAGAGTAGTGTGTTGATGGGGCATCTGGGCGGTAGGTTCGACAGTCCTGATTATGCAGCTTTGGATGTATTGAACGGAGTATTAAACGGTTTTGGTGGAAGGTTGTTAAATGAGGTGCGATCGCGCCAGGGTTTAGCATACTCTGTATATGGTTACTGGAGCGCCCGCTTTGACCATCCAGGAATGTTTATTGCAGGTGGGCAAACCCGCTCTGATGCCACTGTCCAGTTTATCCAAGCCTTACAAGCGGAAATTAAACGCATCCAAACTCAACCCATCACAGCAAAAGAATTAGCTTTTGCCAAGGAATCTACCCTAAATTCTTTTATATTCAACTTTCAAGACCCTGCTCAAACTTTATCACGATTGATGCGATACGAATATTACGGTTATCCTGCTGATTTCTTATTTCGCTATCAAAAAGGCGTAGAAGGTACAACAGAAGCCGATGTACAACGGGTAGCACGAGAATACCTCAAGCCGGAGCAACTGGTGATTCTAGTAGTGGGGAATCAGAGCGCCATTAAACCGCCATTGACAAAGTTAGCCGCATCAATTACGCCCATAGATGTCAAAATACCCACTTCGCCATTACAAGCCCAAAATTAAAACTTAAAATTAAAACTTACCTAGAGACGTGAGATATCGCGTCTCTATCAAGAAGTTATTAAGCTGTTACGCCTTTAATTTATCGAAGCGTAGCAGGCAGGATGCCCGCACTACAGATGTTTATAAAAAACAGATTAAAAACATCTGTTTTTCCGACATAAATACTTGAGTTTTGTCCAAAAAAATTACAAAATTTATTGATTTTTTTGAATGCCAATGCAAAATATAATAAATAGATTAATCTTAGGTAATTTCAGTATAACTATTTAGGGAGTAAATTACATGGCCAAGACAAAAATTTACAACTTGTACCCCAATAATGCGCAACAAATTATGAATGAAATAACAGATGAGGAAATGCAAAAAGTCAAGGGAAGTGAAGGAACAACATTCACATCAGGAATCAGCGAAGTTAACCAACAATCTCTAAGCAATGCTTTAGATCAAAATCTAAATAACCTGATTTTTAACTTAAGAGGCCGAATGGATGCAGCGATTTCTGGTGCTAGAAACCTAGTTAATCAAGAATTAAACCTTTTGTAAGTTTAATCAACCTACAGCGCGATTGTTTATGTAATCATATCATGTCCGGGCGATCGCTGTTTTAATAATTATCGTGCTTTTTGAGTTTAATCAACTTACAGCGCGATTTTTTTTATGTAATCATATGATGTCCTGGCAATCACTGTTCCCTATTCATTATTCCTTATTCTGTGTTTAAATCATTGTTTTTAGTAAGACAAAACTATGGAATATATGTCTTTTTAAGCAGGGTTTTAGCCTTGACTTTCTGATTTTTCATAAATAAAAATGACAGTATCAGTTAAGCAAACACAGGTTGATTGTGCAACTGCTTAATTGCGAAAAGACTGTTAGGAGTAAATCATGGCTAATATTACACTGTCTGAACTACACGCTATTGGTTCTGAATTGTTCCAAGATTCCGAAAGTTTTCTTAATGAATTCAGCGATGTAGAGACCATCTCCGGTGGACAAGCCACCGCGACTGGTGTTAGCAACCCCATAACACTAACTAAATTGGCTGAAGCCTATGTTTACACATATGGCATTGGTCACGTTACCGTGTTGGCAAAATCATTCAGTCTAAGTGGAATTTAATCCTTCTCAGTCACTACTGAGCTTGATGGTTTGCCAGGGATTAAAGGTAAAAAGTCACGTACTTTTGTAATCACCAATAATCTCTGAGGTCTAGCTAATCTAGGCAATCTTCAGTTTCATGAGAACAAGTCTTTTAGGAGTACATCATGGCAAATATTACACTGTCTGAACTACACGCTACTGGTTCTGAACTATTCCAAGATGCGGAAAGTTTTCTGAATGAACTCAGCGATGTAGATTCCATCTCTGGTGGACAAATAGGCTTTGGCGGTGGTCTTGCTGCTCAAGCTGCTGTCAGTGATCCTCAGACACTGACTAAGTTAGCTGAGGCTTTTGTCTATACCTATGGCATTGGTCACGTTACCGTGTTAGCCAAGTCAGTCAGTGCGCCTGGTATTTAATAACTCCAGTATGTACTGAGATTGATGGCTTTTTTTTAAAAAAAAAGCCATCAAAAACCATCTTGATCTTCACTGAAACTAACAAGTCTCAACAAGTTCACAAGTCTTTTAGGAGTACATCATGGCTAATATCAGACTTTCTCAATTACACGCTGCTGGTTCTGAATTGTTCCAAGATTCCGAGAGTTTTCTTAATGAACTCAGTGATGTAGATTCCATCTCTGGTGGTCAAGTTATTGGTACTGCTGTCGCAGGTGTCAGTAATCCTATTACCTTAACTAAGCTGGCTGAAGCCTATGTCTATGTATACGGCATTGAGCATGTCACCTTATTAGCCAAGTCATTCAGTCTAGTTCTGTAATGACATTGGGTAATTACTGAGATTAATGGCTCTTCAGGGATGAAACATAATCGCCCCTGAGAGCCGGGCGGATAGATGAAAAATTTTCATCTTCACTGAAACTAGCAAGTCTTCACAAGTCTTTTAGGAGTACATCATGGCTAATATCACACTTTCTCAATTACACGCTGCTGGTTCTGAGTTGTTCCAAGATTCCGAGAGTTTTCTTAATGAACTCAGTGATGTAGATTCCATCTCTGGTGGTCAAGTTGTTGGTACTGCTGTCGCAGGTGTGAGCAATCCTATTACACTGACTAAGCTGGCTGAAGCTTTTGTTTACACCTACGGTATTGAGCACGTGACCTTGTTAGCTAAGTCATTCAGTCTAGTTCTGTAATGATTTGCGGTAAATAATAAATGGCTCTTCGGGGATGAAACATCCCTGGGAGCCTGGTAAGCAGACTCAACTCTCTTAATTTTCATTGAAACAAGTCTTCACAAGTCTTTTAGGAGTACATCATGGCTAATATCAGACTTTCTCAATTACACGCTGCTGGTTCTGAATTGTTCCAAGATTGTGAAAGCTTTCTTAATGAACTCAGTGATACAAATTCTCTGTTTAGGGATGAATACGCTGTTGTGGGTGGTATTACATTTACGGCGTTAACGGGGGCATTTGTCGGTGTATATGGCATTGGTCATGCTACTTATATAGCTAAGTCATACAGTGCAACCTATCCATATGCTCTGTACTAGTTTTATGGAAGCAATGAGGGACAGGAGTAAGACAACCAGTTGAGTTGGGAGGAGGGGTTTTGACCTATTGAAGGGATTTGACAAATTTTTAGTGACTAACTCCTCAATAATGTGTGTGGAAAGCAAATGGCAAAAATTATCATTCCTGAACTGCACTATACTGACTCAGACAGTTTTCTGCTGGAGATAAATGATATTTATTCTCGATCTATATATGGCGGTGAGGACTATCCATACCACTATGGCTTTTATCAGGTGCTGAATTTTACTTATAAGCTGGCTGATCTGATGTTATCAGCATTTGGAATCTATAGCATTGTTTCATTAACAAAGTCATTCGTTAGTGCGGAATTTGATGATTCATTTTATCTGTTTGTCCCTGCTTCATTGAATCAAGAATTGACATGATCACTAAAAAAATGTTGTGGGCAATCAATGCTTGGTTAGGAATTCTGTGGTTATACAGTTTCTTGATTAACCAGCAACAAATTTTTGCATTACTGAGGAGTATATAACGCCATGCCATTTTTATTAAGCAATCAAAATGTTTTTGACTACTTAATTAATCAGGGACTATGTACTGAAGAAGAACGTTCATCGAGCAATATTGAACTAAAACCTGCGAAAAACTTTAACTTGTTACTCAGCTTACTAGGAGACAAAAAACTAAGCAAAAAACTTCTAGTTAAGCAAGAACGCCACAACCGAGAAGGAAAAACGGCAGGGGAGTTTGTGCAGGAATGGCGAATTCATGAGTTTTTACAAAAAAATCCAGAACTTAGCTACATACATCCTTTGCTTTCAGAAGCAGTACATTTTGATGCTGAAAATTCCATCATTATTTTCAATTATCTGACTAACTACCGGGATTTGGCGGACTTCTACACAAAAGAAAATATCTTTCCCACCCAGGTAGCTACAACAGTGGGAACTATTCTGGCATTAATTCATCGGGTTAGTATTCAAAGTCCAGAGTATCGGGGGTTTTTTGAAAGTTCCCAAGAATCGGGGAATCAAGATGTACCAAAGGTAAACCAGAGAATTGATAGAATTACGCCGGAAATTTTCGGTAATGTTCCATCTGACGGGTTGAAATTTTTTGCTCTTTATCAACGTTACGATAGTTTGGGTCAGGCGATCGCTGATTTGGGTAATTCTTTCACGCCCTTATGTTTGACTCATAATGACCTGAAGCTGAACAATATTCTCATTGCTTTAAATTGGGAAGATGTGAATTTAAATCTGTCTTCCTCAGATCAAAGCATAATTAGATTAATTGACTGGGAGCGCTGTTCTTGGGGAGATCCAGCTAACGATTTAGGCTCATTGCTGGCTAGTTATCTGCAATTATGGCTATACAGCGTAGTAGTTGGTAAAGGGATAGAAATTGAAGAGTCTTTACGTTTAGCGACTACACCATTACAGTCACTCCGTCCTTCACTATCTGCACTAGTTAAGGCTTATTTAGCTGAATTTCCCGAAGTTTTAGAGCGTCGTCCCGATTTCTTACTACGAGTAGTGCAATTTTGCGGTTTAGCTTTAATTCAATCTATTCAAGCAACACTCCAGCACGAAAAAACCTTTAGTAACTCAGGTGTCAGTATGTTGCAAGTTGCTAAGAGTTTATTGTGTCGTCCAGAAGTATCTATCCCAACTGTTTTTGGTATGGATGCTTCTGACCTTACCCCCACAAGATATTCACCCACACTTTAAAGGCTATGAGATGACAAAGTTGGCTGGAACACCAGCCGATATTGCCTTGCTCTTTTCTATACAAGCAATTTTTTCATCACACTTTCTTATTCACAGGTGATTTCTTATGCAATTATTAGATTCGGTACAAACTCAACTAGCAACTATTCCAGAGCCGTTGCAGACATCAATACAAGACATTATTCATAAGATTGAAATTGTTTCTTACTATTCTATCCAGCATCCAAACTATAAAACCCCAGAATTAACTGAGCAAGGAGTTTCCCGCTTTCAAAAATTGCCCTTAGACCTGCAAAGAAAGTATTTAGCTATACAATTACGTGGTTTTCTGTATGGTTTCTACTACAACGGGTCATTGAAAAAGGCAGATAGTGAGTCAACAAATGTAGCATTGAATCCTGATTTAGAAAACAATAGCTTTTTGGGTGTAGATATAGGTTTTTACGATCGCCTACATGAAAACAACCGGGGAGAAGGCTACTGGAGCAAGGATTGGCTGGTGGTAAAAGAAGAAACAGATGGGGCTTTAGCTGTGCATAAGGGTGGTTTAACTGTACATATTGAGCGTGATATTCATTTAGCACCAAAAGATAAAGCTGTGAATATTGGTAGTGTAGTGGCCATCAAATTGCCTAAAAATGTCGTACAAAATGGGTTTTATATGGCTGTTGGTAATGCGGCTGCTCACGGTGAGCAAGAAATAGTGCGGATTTACTTTAATTTATCGCCAGAGGGTGCGGTGGCTGTGATGGATGGTTTGACTACTCAAGTCAATGCTTTGTCGGTTCCTTTCACATTTAAAGCTCTATATAATCCCTCAGATTATGGACGTTGTGACTCAGCAGTGCTTTACTTTGACAAACACAACTATGACACTATTCGCCCAGTATTAGCAAGGGTATATACAGAAAACAAATCTTATTTTGGCGGATCAGTACCTTTGTTTACTAAGTTATTAGCGCCTGGATTAGCTCTGGCGGAAGAACCAAACAGCAAATTTACAGAGCGGGAGAGTTTTGGTATGAATCGTTGCCAAATTATTGCTAATGCCTTGCTGGATGTTTGGCAACAAGATAATGATACTCCAGCAGGTAGGTTAGCATCTATTTTGCAACATTTCTCTATGCTAGAAATTGAATTGCAGTGTCCTTACCTCAATCCCCAATCTGAAGATATTTTCACCCCTTTGTAGTTTGGACATTTATCTGGTAGGAAAACTAGATTAACCCGGTTTCTAGCTGATATGAGCAGAAACCGGTTTTTTTTTATGGATAATTAATGATTATTTGATTGGGGTTTTTGATGAGTAATACATTTTTAGTTTATTGGCTACTGTAAATAAGTTATTTTATGGGGTCAAGTAAACCGCCCGATATTCAGATCGGACGGTGCAGAAAGTTATTTTACATACCAATTTTAGATATTTTCATGGGAGTATGCTGTTTCAGTGTGAGTATTTTCTGGAAGATTGGCTACAATTTTTACATTTGCTATTTGTTGCTGTAACCAATTGTTGAAAAACTCTCCCATAATTTGAAAACGTAAGTTGTCGTCTAATTCTGGTTTAATTATTTCCTCAACTGCGATTATATGCACTCCTTTAGGTGTAATCATGGGTTTGAGAATTTGTGGGGGATTAGCGGCGAAAACTGCGGCCGCAATCTCTGGACGAAAATCAGTACGGCGACGGATTCCTTGATAGCCACCAGCGCGACGGGTTTCGGGATTTTGGATGTATTGACGGGCGATTTCTTGGAAGCTAATTTCTTCTTCTTTTAGAGCATAAAAGAGTTCTAAGGCTAAATCTTCATCATCTAAGATGACTTCATAGGTGACTGCACCAAAATATTTAAGTTGATGAGCATAAAAAAAGGGTTCGATTTTGTCGGCAAATAAATGATTAGCTAATTTGGAAGATGTGAGGTTTATTTTGGCTATTTCTTCTAAATCATCTAGGGAAAGATGATGTTTTTCTAACCAGTTCCAGGTGTCTTCTGCTTTGAATAGTCTGTTAGTGAAACGCAGATTATCTGCTGCTGTTTGCAGTTCTTCTATGGCTATTTCAATTCCTGCTTTCTCTGCTGCTTCTGCAATAATTTTCTGAGTGGCGATCGCATCTAATATTCCGGGTATTTGACACGCTATCTTGAGATAGTAAATAATGTCTTCATGCGAAATTTTTAAAATATTGGCTGACATTACTGAAACCTCCCATTATTAACTAATTTTTAACTGGTTTTGATGAGGTGTAAACCAATCAGTATGTTATTCATCATCTTTACTTGAGATATTATTGATTGTCTCTATCTGATGATAGTTTTAATATTTTAATTACCACTCCCAATATTTTTTTGTAAGGGTTTATAAGGGTTTATAGCGAATTTTGCCCAGGTGATGTATATCTTTAAGGAAGATGCCTGCACTACAAGACGATGATTTACATTTGTATCTCAGGTGGTTAAGAAATGCTATATTTCTAAACCACCTTCTTGTAATTTTTTAAACGGATCTAAGATAAAATCAATTACTCGACGCTGACGAATAACTACTTCTGCGGTGGCTGTTTGACCGGGGGTTAAAGAGACGCGCTGATTACCAACTTGCACATAAGGTTGATTGAGGGTGATATCTAAATCATAAGTGTCTATATTGCCTTGGTTGTGAGACTGAACTCTAGAATTAGGTGAAATCCAAGTCACACGCCCTTCTATGACTCCATAATCTTGGTAGGGATAGGCATCAAACTTGATTTTTACCGGCATTCCTACTTTTAAGAAACCACTATGTTGGCTGGGTATCTGGGCTTTGAGAATTAATTTACTATCTTGGGGGGCAATTTGGGCAATAATTTGTCCTGGTTCGACTACGGGCCCTGGTTTGCGGATGGGCATCTCAAAAATTATGCCATCAATGGGCGATCGCACTACTCGTTGTTTGATCTGAATCTGCAAGGACTCAATTTGACTCTTAGTTTGAGCTATTTCTGATTTTAAAGCACTAATTTGGGTTTCCATATCTTTGAGTTGTTCCTGGCTTCTCAGTAATGCTAATTTACCTGCTTGCACAACAATTTTATAGCTGCTTTGCTGTTCTTGTAGACGTAGTTTTGCTTGCTCGATATCGGCTACAATTTGACTCATGGTGGCTTGATAGCGGCTCATTTCTTCTTTTAAACGCAGTTGAGCTTGAGTAAGATCAGATTGTGCTTGTAAATACAAGCGTTGGCTATCTTCTGCTGTTTTTTCTAGTTCTACAAGTTGAATTTGAGGAATTGCCCCCTGGTCAAATAGTTGGCGATAGCGTGCAACTTCGGCTATATCTGTGTTAAAACGACTCTTAACTAATTGTTCGGCAGTCTGGGCAGAATTAATATTCTGCTGGGCTTGTTCAACTAAGGCTTGTCTTTCTAACTTTTGTAATTTATAACCACTTTGTCTTGCATCCAGGTTTTGCTGGGCTTGATTGACTTGAGAGATTTTTTCTAATTTTTGGGCTTGATTTTGTTGGTCTTGGATGTTAATCGCCAGCATCAATTGGTTTTTTAGCAGCTGCAGTTGGGCTTGGCGATCGCTTAGTCCTTGTAGTTGTGTTTGTCTTTGTTGTAATTCTTTTTCTAGTACATCAGAATCTAACTCCAGCAAAACCTGTCCAGCTTTGACCATAGCGCCTTCCTGAACATTGACGGCTGTCACGGTACCAGGAACTGGAATTCCCAATTGATGGGTTGCTCCTTTGGGTTCTAAACGTCCCCTAGCGCTTCCTGTTTCATCAATTTTGGTGAGCATTGACCAAGGCAAAATGATAGCGGTAAACACTACCAAAAAGTACAGCATTGAACGTGTCCAGACTTTTGGTAAGGCATCTAGTAGTTCTTCTGTACCGTAAAACCAATCATTGGCTTCAGTTTCTAGCGGTGTTTGCTCATCAACAACAGCACTAGAGTTGTCCACCTGGTGATTTTGGTCTGGCTTTGGTGTTGTCAGTACCGATGATAAATGTTGATATGGATTTGGCATGAGTAATTCAACAGTTAATTTTACGGGACTAGGGACATGAATCTAATTCCTAGTTCGTAGTTATGTGAATTGAGAATTTAGAATTTAGAATTGATCTGTCCTTAGTCCGTTGTTAAATTGGCAGTTTCCCAGGTTTTCAGGCTGTTTGAGCTAGTTGTTGCTCATTGAGATAAAAGTAATGACCTCTTCTAGCAATTAATTCATCGTGGGTTCCGCTTTCGACAAGTAACCCGCGATCTAATACTAAAATCAGGTCTGCATGACGCACTGTGGACAGGCGATGGGCAATAATCAGACTTGTGCGCCCTTTGAGAATGGTTTTCAGGTTATTTTGGATAATGCGCTCAGATTCGGTATCAAGGTGGCTAGTTGCTTCGTCGAAAAGTAATAAGCGGGGATTTCCTAGTAAAGCACGGGCGATGGCTAGGCGTTGGCGTTGTCCACCAGATAACATTCCCCCCCCTTCACCAATTTGAGTTTCGTAGCCGGTGGGTAGTAGCTTGATAAATTCATCTGCTCCTGCTAAGGTTGCGGCTTCAATAATTTCTTCTAAGGTGGCCTCCGGGTGAGCAATACTGATATTTTCCCGGATAGTACCGCCAAATAAGAAGGTATCTTGGTCCACTACACCAATTTGAGAACGCAGCGATCGCAATGAAATACTAGTCACATCTTGGGCATCAATTAATACTTTTCCATCTGTCGGCAGGTATAGTCCCAAAATCATCTTGGCGAGGGTTGTTTTTCCTGAACCACTACGCCCAACCACTGCTACGGTCTGCTCAGGGAGGATTTCAAAGCTAAGATTTTCTAGGACATTAATATCACTTTCTGGGTGATAGCGGAAAGTCACATTTTCAAACTTAATATGACCTGCCAACCGAGGTAAAAATTGCCGGGGTTGATGATGTAAATCTTCTTCTGGTTCAGCCTCCAAAACATCATTAATTCGTTCACTGGAAATAACTACTTCCTGGAATTGATTCCACAAAACAACTAACCTTTGAAACGGGCGAATAATGTTGCCTAGCAACATATTAAAAGCAACTAACTGTCCAATTGTTAGCTGATTTTGAATCACTAACCAAGCGCCATACCACAGCAAACCGGTACTAACTAAAGTTTCAATTCCCGAGCTAAAAACCTGCATTTTGTTACTAATCAGTTGACCAGCAAAGGTCTTTTTAATCACATTGTTTAATAGCTCTTCCCAATGCCAGCGCACTGTTTGTTCTATTGCCATTGAGCGAATTGAGCTAATACCTGTGAGGGATTGAATCAGATAACTATTTTCGTTAGCTGTGGCATTAAAGGCTTCGCGATTAATGCGACGAAAAAAAGGTGTAGCCACTAGTGCTAGGATAGAAAATGGTGGGATAATAGTTAAACTCAGTAAAGCCATTGGTGCGCTATACCAAAACATCAATCCCACATAGATAAACACCGTCAGCAAATCCAAAGTGATTGACAACGCTTCTCCGGTGAGGAATCGCTGAATTTTATAGTTTTCTTGGACTCGGGAAATAATATCACCAACATAGCGGGACTCAAAAAAAGCTAAAGGTAGGCGGAAAGTGTGTTTAATAAAACCTACCAATAATGCTACACTGATGCGATTAGCTGTGTGATCCAGTAGATATTGCCGCAGTCCATTGATCAAAACACTAAACAAGCCAAAAATCAGCAACCCAAAGCCCACAGCATTTAATGTCAAAGTGCTACGCTGTACCAATACTCGGTCTAATAGCAACTGAGTCAATAAAGGCGTAACCAGTCCAAATATCTGAATAAACACCGAAGCCACAAAAACTTCTAGCAGTATTTTGCTATGGGGTTTGACTAAATCAAACAACTGCCAAAATTGTGTACTGGTTTCCTCCGTTTCTTTCAGCAGGGCTGTGGGTTGTAATAACAATGCGTAACCGGTCCAACCAGCCTTAAATTCCTCATGGCTGAGGGTGCGTTGACTCAAGGCAGGATCACCAACAATCACGTGCTTTTTGCCAATTTCATAGACAACAACGTAGTGTTTGCCTTCCCAGTGGGCGATGGCTGGCAGGGTTTGTTGTGCTAATTTATCCAGGCTGGCTTTCACTGGACGGGTAGTAAAACCAATACTTTCTGCCGCAGTTGTTAAACCCCGCATTGATGCACCGGTGCGATTGATATTAGCTAAATCTCTCAGCCGATTGACACTCAAGCGTTTACCCCAGTAGCGGCTAATCATCACCAAGCAAGCCGCCCCACAGTCAGCTGCGCTTTGTTGTTCAAAGAAAGGATACCGCTTGGTTAAACGTCCCCACCAATGTCTGGCTTTGACTTTCGGACTGGGAAAATAAGTTCGTTTTTGCTTTTGTTTCGGTTCTGGGTCTACTGGTGGTAGTTGTCGGATTCTCCTAGGGGTAATAACTTCTATAGATGTGTTTTCTGTCACATCTTGCCTTGGTTGCAGGTTGGCTAACTCAGCCAATTCCGGCCAGGATTCTAATGCTATTTGCCAGTCAGTATTTTTCAAACTGTAAAGCTTTGTGGGTTTAGTGGCTTGCCAGTTTTCCTGCTGGGGATATACATAGATGTTTCCCGGTGTTATGGTGCGTCCGTCTGTGTGCAGTAGTTCTCCTTGATGCAATAACCACAGCTTGGTATCTTGGAATATGCCCACCGGGAGTGAGTCACCCTCTAAATTGTGGCGCTCAAATAAAGATAATGCTTGGAGTACACCTTCTGTAGATCCATTGTCAGGCACTAGGCCGCTTTGGCAACATAACAACAGCAAATCCCAGAGTTCTGCACGTTGTTGCAGGCGATGGCGAATGCTTGGATATTTGCGGATCACTTCTTGTAAAGATGCTTGGGGGAAATAGGCAAGTTTTAAATTCACAGAAGCTCTAGCAACATAATCACTCAAGTTTTGTTCTGTAAATAAAGTCAGTTCGCCAAATGATGCTCCGGTGGTCAGGGTAGTAATTAAGTTATTCGAGCTATCTAAAATTCTGACTTTACCTCCCAGGACAATATATATGCCATTGGGTGCAGTTGCAGCTTGCCAAAATTGCTTTGCTGCTGGTGGTTCCACAATTTCTACCCCAATTAAGCATCTTTCAATTTCTTGATCTGAGAGGGACTCACCTAAATTTTGTACAAGTTGTTGAACTAAATATTCACGGGAAAACGCTGATGCCATTTCCTGACCTCCAAGACAGAATTATTTATTGGTCTGAATTAGATTTAATGACCAATTAAAATTAGGCTCGGAGTGAGATTGCAAATCGCAGATCCTAATCCCAGCATCTTTGTTTTCATCACTGGCTGGAGGGCTGTAAGTTTTAGGCTTGGTTGATAGTCCCATTTGTTTAAGCAGGCGGTTAATATGGCGATCGCTAATTTGTATGTTAAATTCATTAGCTAGATGTTTGCTTAACCATTGGGCTGTCCAATAGGTAAATGCGTAACCATAATCACGAGGGCTATGGGTTACTAATTCTCTCAGACGTTGTAAATACTGATCATTAACAATCTTGGGTCTACCAATTGGTCGCTCATTCCATTTGTGTGCTAAACCAGCTTCTGCTAAACCAATCCAGTACCGGGCCATTTCTTGAGAACATCCTAGTTGTTCACAGATTTGGCTTTGAGATTTACCCACATCTGCTAACAACATAATTTCAATGCGTCGCCGATATTCTGGTTGTAAATCAGTTTGTAAGCTTTTTAACAAAGCTTTTCTTTGAAAAGCTGTTAAAAACTTACCTTCTTGGATGTCGTAGTTTTCAAAAGTTTCGCCTTGACTAAGAGAGTGTGACATATTGATTACCAGTTGTCATGTACTCAAAATATGGGCATTTTCATCTGTTGCAGTTTTTAAAAACCTCTATCAATCAGGTTTAATAACTGCAAGCTTAATTAGCATTTTTCAGCTAATTAAATATTTAATTGATGTCGGTATCATGCTTGGTGTTTTTCCTCTAGTATTGTGACGGACTAGAAGATATATACCCGTGTTATCTTAGCTTTTTATTCCCAATATTTCACCAGGGGAAGCTGTAGAACAAATTAGAGGTGTCTTAAGCTGCGGACACATCACGGAATTTTCCTATTTTTCCCAGTTAAAAGCTGCGCTCTTGTGGTGTGAGCAATAGATTGTTTGGCGTAGCCATATATAGTCACTAAGTAGCAGTAAGCAAACCTGACAAGATATGAAGCAAGCATAGCTGTTGTCTCATCTAAATAAACAGCAATTTCTGGTAAGACACCTAAAACCAGTAAACTACTCACTGGATAACCCTAATAACTGGACAAACTTCCCTTACACCCTGGCATGATTGATATATTAGTTGTTCAGTCAAGGGAAGTAATTCGGAGTCTTTTAGTGACTCCTATTTTGAGGATGTTACTAATAGCTTGTGTGGCGAAGCCATACTCTAGAATACAGGTCTATAAGTCCACCTCAAAAATTTACATTGGTTGTGTTTCCATTACCAAAAATGTGGTTGAAATTTGTTCCATCAGAAAATGGAACTTAGAGGCAGCTAAGGTCAGGTATGAATACAAATCTACTTCCTAAGATTTTAATAAATCTGGAAAAAAGTTAAACGAAAAAGCGACAGTTATTCACTCTGTTGTCTTAACCTACTGTTATCCTTTTAGAAATTTTCGTACATCTAGTCAAGGGGTTTGACAAAAAAGATGAAATCTTCACTCAATATTGATTATATCTTTAATTGAAATTAATAATTAATTTTGTCTGGATAAAATTGAAATATTTTTCTTAATCTCCCGTTATTTTCAGACATTAAACCTTACTGATTTGAGTTTAAATGTATTTATTTTATTGCAGTAATCCTAAATTTTCTGCTCAACTAAATAATAATAAATTTATCAGAAATGTTTTTAAATCTATCTAGAGTTAGATAACAAATTAGTTAGAAATATCTTTAAGAATCAAATCTATTATTAATGTAGCGAATTTTACATAAAATTTCTCACAAATGAAAAACTGGAAGCCACTTTATTTTGAGCTTCCAGTGCTGAAAATCTATCACCCAATAACCACGATAAAAACGTCACTTTTTCTTTTTCTGCAACAGACACACATAACAGCAAGTTGTAAAGAAGCCGGTTTATTAAAAGACTCAAGGGCTTGTGCAGAAAAAGAACCACCAATAGTAACGCTAGTATCATCAGTATTGGTTAAATGGTTATTCACTCTCAGAGATACTGACTGGTTCAGCAACAACAACCAATCAAATTTGTTTGATAATCAGATATTCATTGACTTGACTTTGTAAATGAATTGTTCTTTTATCACCTCTGGTTGAGTGGTTATTTCTAATGTTTGACATTTCCCCTGGTTGAAACACAGGCGATTCTAAACTGATGTTGCTACGCGGTCATCACAGACGCTAGGCAACGTTTAGGATATGATTTATTAAATCATATTGTTTTGGGAGTGTCAAAGCTCCCTTACTCACCTTAACTAAGATTATACTTAGCTGTGTGACTAATTGAGTTGGCATCTTATGGGTTTTTCACCAATTTGTAGATGCTTTTTTTGATTTTAACTGAACAAAAATGCTTTGTAAATACCCATCGCCTTTTGTTAAGGATAGGACAAGATAAACCCTGTTGATCCGCGTTTCATCCCCTAGGCTTTAGCGTAGGGGTTCTCAGGCTCCCACTATGTTTTGATAGGATTTTTGCTATCAATATTTGCCATTTTGGCAGATTTTATCAATTTCCATGATTAGTGACTCATGACGGGGCGCATTACCGCCCCTATGACAATACTTTTCTTACTTCTCAAACATCATCTGAATTTCAGACTTTTGGTTGATGGATGGTTTAACAGCTTTTATATTTTGTTTATGCTGTTCCTGTCCTGTGCTAAATTGAGTATTTTCTTTAAGTAGTCGGTTGTAAGTTCGATAGGGAATGTAATGTAAAGGATTGTAACCAACTATGCGTAGCATTAAAACACAAGCCCAGGAATACTTACCAGCAAGAATTGCTTCTACTATTTGATCGAATTGTTCTGCTTTGACAGATTGATTGAAGTTGCTACTAATTCCAGAAATATTGTGATTCATAGTTTTAGTTATCTTTGCCCAGACTTGTTAAACTTAACTTGCAGTTATTGATTGGTGGTAAAAAGAGTTGTATCCACAGCTACGTAAAGAAATTTTTGCATTTCTCAATCACTGTTTTATTATCTTAATTACCGCTAAGTGAGATTGACAATAGTAGTAAAGATAAAAATCATAAAGTTTCATTGCCGAACATCTCCCTTAAATTAAGGTTTCCACTGTACCTGATGATTCTGTCCATAAGCTGACCTTGAATTAGTTAGTGGTAGATACAGTTTTTAAACTCTTTTAATTGATTTATCCTGATAACTATATTGTATATTTTAGGTTTATCTTATGCCATTTTTTTAAATAGGTGTTAAGGGGTCAAACCCCTCGTTAGCAACACATTTTTAACTCGCTTATTCATGACCATATTATGAAATTTAGCACTAAATACATTAATAAACAAGTGTTAATTAAATCAATTTAATTAACATGAGAGAAGTGGAAATTTATAGTTGATTGATAACTATTGAGAATTATTTTTATCTGATTTTTTCCCAATTGTTGATTATCAATGGTCTATAGCTTTAAACTATCTAATAAATTAGTATAATTTCTCATTTAGATAAGTAAAAGTATACTAATCAACCAAAAACATCAAACTTTTCATAGTTAGGTGTGATGCAGAGGTTACTATTAGTAACCTTCCTGTCTTGGCAAAAAACAGTTTTAATTCGTAAGTATTGGCAATCTTTTTTAACCCTAGTTATATGTTCTTTTAGTTGATCAAATACCCGGAAAATCAAACCACAAATTATCTATGTTCAGTTTTACACTGCGTGTTAAGCTGTTGTGCTGCTAAATACAGTCATCTGTATTTAAACTGATAACTGCTAAAGCGATCGCTTTTATTATCTAATATCAGTAGCACCGGCTTCTAGCCGGTACTCAGACAAGAGCGTAGTCAACAAAGATGTGTTTGAAGCGTCTCTCTACTCACTCATGACTAAATAAATTGCCCAAATAGCCATAGCCCGCAGATAAGTACTAGCCCGGAATGTACCAGATGGGGTAATTGCTTCTGGTGTGCGGAATTGCAAGCCATGATCATAAATTTGCTTGACTACAACTGCTGTTAAGTTCAAGGCTTCATCCCTCATCCCCATTTGGACTAGAAATGCTGCTAGTCCAAAGTTAATTCCTGTCCAGACTTCCAAAGGATGGGTAGCATTGGGGTTTTCTGGTGAACCATCAGGACGAACACCATTAGCAGCACCAAACTCACCATCATAGAATTTAAGAAAGCAAGCATGATAAACAGTTTGTAAGGCAGACAAGGCGCGATCGCTTGGTACAATATCCGGCAATGCCAATAAACGCGCATAGAATTGTCCACACAATTGATCTGCCATAACCACATCTGAACCACTGTCACTGTCGAGGCGGTAATACTGACCATTCCAGAGTTTTGCTTGATAAATGGGCAGTGACTGTGCTAACCATGTTTCGTAGGTGGATTTTTGCACCGCCAAATCTTCAGCGTCGCCAAGGTGGTTCTTAGATAAAATTTGGCTGATGGCTATGGCTGCTTCTAAAGCTGCTAACCACAACCCCCCACAATAAGCACTTACACCCTGTAACCGCCAATCGTCAAAGGTTTGGTCAGGCGCTCCGGAATTTTCAGGAATACCGTCGCCATCTAAATCAAAAGTTTTCAGATAATGGAGGGTTTGCACAACTCCATCCCAACAGTCTGCCAAAAATTGCAGATCATCACCACCAGTGAGCAGAAAGTCCCGGTAGACTTGTAAGACAAAATCACTACCCAAATCTTTCCACAAATTGCAGTCTTGATAGCAGGTGTAATTAGTTTTTTCCCAAACGTGTTCATTAGGTGCCCCCAAATCATGAGGCGTTGCTCCTGCTACTTTCCGGGCTGCGGTTGTAGTCTGGGCCCCAATAGTATAGTAATAGCCAATTACACGTTGGTGATCATCACTATGGGGAATTGCCCGTGCAAATGCCCGCATTACTGATTTTTCTAGTTCCGGAAACAACATTAATAGTGCAAAGGAACCATACAAGCGTACATCTAGACTTTCATACCAACGATAATCTAAGCACTCCAGCACTGCAAATTGACCCATGGGGTCAAGTTCAGATGCAGCACTCCAGAGAGTTCCCCCACTAGTCAGGTGGTATAGCTCATTAAATAAAGCCATTTTCAACCAGTCGGGTAAATCTGTCCGGTTTAGTATCGGTTCTTGCCATTCGTGTATCTTTTCCCGCCATGTATTATATTGGCTCAGGGCGCTGGTAGCTATTGCCCAGGCATGATTACCACCGCGTCCGAAAAAGTCAGTATATCTGCGATAATAACTAATCCCGGCTGCAAATTCTGTTACTGGAAAATCCCAAGCCAGTACAAAGGGAATAGCCAAATTTTCCCCTGGTTGGAGAGTGAAACGTAATGCGATCGCAGCCCCTATTTGTGTGTTTTCTAACGCAGGATTAGCATCTTGATAATTAGGCAAAGAACCATCAGCCATAAAGCTTTGCCACACATCCGCCCCTGTCCCCGCAGGATTCCAGCGAGTATGGTAAAATACCTCTATCTGTGGATGCTTAATGGTAGAAATACACCAACTGCCGTAGCCTTCTGCCACCGAGTCACCATCAACCCGGCCTAAAAAGCAACTAAAGTATTCTGTATTTTCTGTGATGAGATTATAATTATTTTCACTATTTCCTAAAGGCGGCTGATATGTATAAACTGGACTCCCATCATCCCGTATCCGCACTTCTGGAGACTTGAGGGCGTTAGTAAACCAGCCCACCATATTTTGCCAAGTGAGCATGATACTTAAAGTAATCGGTGTATTGGTGGGGTTGTAAGCATTCCAGTTAAACACTGCCACGGGGTAGCTAGATTCTTGATAATTTCCTGCCCAAATTGGTGAAAATTGCTCACAAGTTAACTGGGCTTGTAAAACATTTTCATAGACAAACCAGCTACGGGGATATAAGGCGTAATAAGTTCCCGTGTATTGTGTGGCTGTAGATGCTGGATACCATTGCCAAGCGGCTAAACTACCATCTTCAGGGGGTTGTGTGGCTAAGGCATAAGCTTGAGAAGAGGTAGCATGAGATTCAAACACACTAAATTGACAAGCGGGGATATTTTGAAAGGTATGTTCACCGCCATCAATGTGCCATAAATTAAAGTCTCCTCTTGAAGAACGACCGATACAACCAGCACCAAAGCCACCCAAGGGCATACCGTGCCAAGGTCCATCATCAATATTACTAGAATAGCGGACAGTATAGGAATTGTCCCAGCCTAAACCGATGGGACGACTCCAAGCGCAAACAGGAATTGTAGAGGAAGGTAATTTTATCATGACCTGATTTTACAACCTGGGGTTACGCTATGGCGGCGTAACCTGATGAGTAACTTTTCAATTCCCAGTTTTGCTTACAGTTGACGTACTAAAGGCTGACCGTCTTTAACTTCCCCTACTAAAACTACATCTACACAATTTACGAAAATGCCATTTTCCAACACACCGGGAATATTATTTAGTGTCTTTTCTAAACTAACGGGGTCATCAATTGAGTCAAATCTGACATCTAATACCATATTGCCTTGGTCGGTGATCACCGGACCGGCTTTTTTTACCCCCATGCGGAGTTCAGGTTTACCACCGAGTTTTTTAATGGTATTAGTTACAGGAGTAATGGCCATGGGTATCACCTCTACAGGTACGGCAAAAGAAGACCCCAAACGGTCTACTAATTTACCACCATCTACCACGACGATAAATTGATTTGCTAAGTAATCTACGACTTTTTCCCGGGTATGTGCTGCACCACCGCCTTTAATCAAGTTCTTGTGGGGGTCAACTTCATCAGCCCCATCAATGGCAATATCAATGTGGTCAACAGCATCTAAGGTAGTCAGGGGTACGCCGTATTCTTTGGCTAGAACTTCTGATTGAAAAGAAGTAGGAATACCGATAATATCTTTAATTTCACCGGACTTGAGGCGATCGCCTAAAAACTGAATTGTATAAGCTGTAGTTGACCCTGTACCCAATCCCACAATTGAGCCTGATTGTACCAAGGCTGCTGCGGCTTTGCCAACTTCTTGCTTCATTAACTTAACTGGGTCTACTGTTGCGCTCATCCCAAAACTCCTGAAATATTGACTAAATAATCTAATCTATCACGGCCGACTATACTACATCCCAGGCGTTTCCCGATTAATTCACCCAAAATTCCCCATTATTTCTGCCTCTGGGATGATTGCTGAACTACACAACACAATTAGGAGAGTTAGGTTATAATGTCTATCTAGTGTTTACCTGACAGTTAATACTAAGTAAAATCCAAGTAAAATCATTTTTACCATATTCAACCATAAATAACTTAAATGTAAATTTAGAAGCAACCGGACAAATTATTGAGATCATAGTGGCAACTTTGTCAAGCTAAAATGCGTCAATTAGTCTAAGTTAACATCCTGATAACCACTAATACTTGTAGATGCAAAATAGCAACATCAAAATCATGATCAAAAAGGGGAAGTTGCTAAGTACTTTTTTTCTAGTGCTATTACTGCCAAACATGAGATTAACTCTGGCTAGAAGTCTAGAACCAAGTGAAAAACTAGAGTCTGAAGCCATAAAACAAGTAGTTATCACCGAATTAATGAGTAATTCAGGTGATGGAAAATTTGCCCCAGAAAGGATGATTAATCGTGCGGAATTAGCGGCGATTTTGGTGAAAACATTTAACCTAGAGAACCGCGAAGCTGTTAAAGAACAAAAATCTAAAACTGTTGCAGATGTTCCCCTTTCCCATTGGGCATTTAATCATATTCAAGCGGTGCTAAAAACTGATATCATGAAAGGATATAGGGGCAATTTATTCTTTCCTAATCAAAAAGTAACAAGGGCAGAGGCATTAGCGATTTTTGCCCAAGCCCATGGAGTATTTCAGTTTAGTGATGACACCATCAACGAAATACTTGATCCGCATCCCGATGCAGGATCAATACCAGGTTGGGCAAGAAAAGCCATCGCCACAGTGCTTGCAGAAGGATTTGTTAACACAGACCCCCAAAATAACATATCCCCATTACGTCCCATGACCCATGGAGATATGGCTTATGTGTTAAGTAAGTACTTACAAAGACAGCAACCACAGCCAGAAATGCCATTAGTTACTGGTCATACCCCACCCCCAGATCAGGCCAATGACCAATAACTAAATAATTGGAGAGGCAGCCCCACCGTGGGAAAATCAAAAAATCATAGAAGTAGAGTTGAAAGAGGAATACTATATAGTATGCATCTAAGTGAAATAACCCATCCTAATCAGTTACATGGTTTGCCAATTCGGCAGTTACAACAAATTGCCCGTCAAATTAGAGACAAGCACTTACAAACCGTAGCCGCCAGTGGCGGACATTTAGGCCCTGGTTTGGGAGTGGTCGAGTTAACACTAGCGCTTTATCAAACACTGGATTTGGATCGGGATAAAGTCATTTGGGATGTGGGACATCAAGCTTATCCCCATAAGCTTCTAACCGGACGCTACAACAATTTTCACACCCTCAGACAAAAAGACGGAATTGCGGGTTATCTGAAGCTTAGTGAAAGCAAATTTGATCACTTTGGTGCGGGACACGCTTCCACCAGTATTTCCGCAGCGCTGGGTATGGCTTTAGCGGGAGAGTTGAAAGGGGAAAAATTTAAATCAGTGGCCGTAATTGGTGATGGTGCTTTAACAGGAGGTATGGCTTTAGAAGCCATCAACCATGCTGGACATTTACCTAAAACTAAACTGCTAGTTGTTCTCAATGACAACGAAATGTCTATTTCTCCCAACGTAGGGGCTATTCCTCGCTACCTCAATAAAATGCGCCTTAGTCCACCGGTGCAATTTATCAAAGATAATTTTGAGGAACAGTTTAAGCACATTCCCTTTGTGGGTGAGTCTTTGTCTCCAGAATTGGGACGCATCAAAGAAGGAATGAAGCGTTTAGCGGTTCCCAAGGTGGGAGCAGTTTTTGAAGAACTAGGTTTTACTTATATTGGCCCGGTGGATGGACATAACCTAGAGGAACTTATTTCTACTTTCCAGCAAGCACATGAGATGACGGGTCCGGTTTTAGTCCATGTGGTAACAGTAAAGGGCAAGGGCTATGAAATCGCCGAACAAGATAAAGTCAGCTACCATGCCCAAAGTCCATTTAACTTGACCACAGGGAAAGCAATCCCCTCAAGTAAGCCCAAGCCTCCTTCTTATGCTAAGGTTTTTTCCCACACTTTAGTTAAACTTGCTGAACAAAACCCCAAAATTGTGGGTATTACCGCGGCCATGGCCACAGGAACAGGTTTAGATAAACTCCAAGCTAAACTACCATCACAATATATTGATGTTGGTATTGCTGAACAACACGCTGTCACTTTAGCTGCGGGGATGGCTTGTGAGGGAATGCGCCCTGTGGCTGCTATTTACTCTACCTTTCTCCAACGGGCTTATGACCAGATTATTCACGATGTTTGTATTCAAAACCTGCCTGTGTTTTTCTGTTTAGATAGGGCAGGACTTGTTGGTGCTGATGGTCCCACTCACCAAGGTATGTATGACATCGCCTATCTGCGCTGTATTCCCAATATGGTATTAATGGCACCGAAGGACGAAGCCGAATTACAACGTATGGTGGTAACTGGTATTAACTACACCAGTGGACCAATTGCCATGCGCTACCCCCGTGGCAACGGTTACGGTGTTCCCCTGATGGAAGAGGGCTGGGAACCTTTAGATATTGGTAAGGGGGAAATTCTGCGCCAGGGAGATGATGTATTAATCATCGGCTATGGTACTATGGTGTATCCCAGTATGCAGGCAGCAGAAATTCTTAGCGAACATGGTATTGAGGCAACTGTGATCAATGCCCGTTTTGTCAAGCCTTTGGATATGGAATTAATTTTACCTCTAGCCAAGGAAATTGGCCGTGTGGTTACTGTGGAAGAAGGTTGTGTTATGGGTGGTTTTGGTTCTGCTGTGGCAGAAGCACTCCTAGATGGCGATGTTGTGGTTCCCGTTAAGCGTATTGGTGTACCAGATGTGTTGGTGGATCATGCTACACCGGATGAGTCAAAGGCGGAATTAGGTTTAACTAGTCGTCAAATGGCTGAAAGTGTTATGGATGCTTTCTTTCAAAAGCAAGCATCGGCTCTTGTCTAGTTAGGATTTGACCTCACCTCAGCCCCTCTCCTAGGAGAGGGGAGTAAAATCATTCCCGCACGCTGGGGACAGTTCATTGTCCATGTAAGTGTTTTCTAAGGCACATATAGTTAACTTTACCTCAAAGGCCTACAGTTGACTGATAAAATACCATTACCCAGAGATGAAACATATACTCTATAATCTGCTGGACATTTGGTAATAGAGTTGCCTTGTTTTAAATACATATCCTGTGCAAGCTGACAACTTTCAAACTGCCCATTTTCATCAAAATATATATAACTTTGGCTTTGGCAATCAAAATTATGTGTCCCTGCATTGGAGGTAGAGAGTTTTATGGTCATGTCTTGACCAAGGATGCAGCCCGCCAATGAGTTGTTAGAATGTTTAGTCGTTGTTCCTGGTTCACAAACAATTGATGCTTGAGCAGGCAGGGAAACAGTAAAAATAATAGTTAGTAATCCCCAATAGTAACTGCAAAATGCCAAGGCTTGAGAGGAACACTTCATAGAAAAATACTGATTGAGTTTGTATATTTATGATATCAACTCTTAAACTGCAACTCTCAGAGTTAATGTAATAGAAAAAATCTTTTCATAAGTTGATAAAAAATTTACAAGTTTTAATGATTTAATCAGTATTATTAAGTGTAATATGTATCAAGTTAGATGCGATCGCCAAGGCCTATAGTATTGTGTTTTACCCCTATGCTTTACCCTGTTATTTGGCAAAACAACGCTGTTTCCTTAATTGACCAAACCCGCTTACCTCACGAGTATAATATTGTCACCATTCACCGCAGTGAAGATATGGCACTGGCAATTAAAAGTATGATTGTCCGAGGTGCGCCTGCCATTGGTGTGGCTGCGGCTTATGGTATGTATCTGGGTGCGAGAGAAATTGAAGCCAAAAATCACCAAGAGTTTTTAGAAAAATTAGAAAAAGTAGCCCAGTTGTTGCGTTCTACCCGCCCGACAGCAGTCAATTTATTTTGGGCAATTGGTAGGATGATGAAAACTGCTTACGAAAGTTTGGGAACTCTGGAGGAAATTAAACACCATCTTTGGCAAACAGCCCAAGCCATCAATGCTGAAGATTTACAAACCTGTCAAGCCATTGGTGACCATGGTTTGGCAGCATTACCCACCACCCCACAGAAGCTAACAATTCTTACTCACTGCAATGCTGGTGCTTTAGCTACTGCTGGTTACGGTACAGCTTTGGGTGTGGTCCGTTCTGCTTGGAGAGAAGAACGTTTACAGCGTGTATTTGCTGACGAAACTCGCCCCCGCTTACAAGGGGCAAAACTCACAGCTTGGGAATGTGTTCAAGAAGGTATACCCGTCACAGTAGTTACTGACGGTATGGCGGCTCATTGCATGAAACAAGGTTTAATTGATGCCGTGGTTGTGGGTGCTGACCGCATTGCTGCTAATGGTGACACTGCTAATAAAATTGGTACTTATAGTGTGGCGATCGCAGCCCAAGCCCATCATATACCTTTTTTTGTGGCTGCTCCCTTGTCTACTGTTGATTTTACCTTAGCTGATGGTAGTAATATTCCTATTGAGGAGCGTGACTCAGTGGAAATATACCAAGTGGGACAGAGTATGATCACACCGTCGGGTGTTGATTTCTACAATCCTGCTTTTGATGTTACCCCGGCTGAGTTAATTACAGCCATAATCACGGAAAATGGGGCATTTCCTCCTGCTGATTTGGTGAAACTTAAGTTTTATTAAGTTTTAGCGGTGGGAGCAAGTAAAATAATTAACATAAAACAATTAACATTAGTAACATTTGCAGCTTTAAAAACACATGAACAGGTTAATTCCCACAATTGCCTTAATTGTTTCCTCAATTTTGATTACTAGTTGTGGTGGTTCTTCAAATGGTAACGTCAATCAAGCGACGGATAACAATGTAGTAAATACTACTAATCAATCTACTGAAGAAATTTCAACACCAACTACAGAAGAAACTACAGTTTCTCAGCCAAGTAGTGAAAGTAAACCCAACACAACCAATAACACTGTTGCAAATACTACGAACAAATCTACTGAAGAAATTTCAACACCAACTACAAAAAAAACTACAGTTTCTCAGCCAAGTAGTGCCAGTAAACCCAAAACAACCGAGGTAGTTAATAAAACAGCTAAGAATAAACCAGAAATTGTCACAGTTAAAGAATTAGTCCAAGGTGATATTATTTGTTACGCCACTGTGGTAGATGAACAAGGGCGAGAACATAATATAGGTGCTGACTTTGACATTTGTGCGGAAGCAAAAAAATATTTAAATCGCAAAGTCCGCGCCCGTTATGAAATGGCATCATTAAATGATTGCGAAAGTAACGAACCCTGCGGTAAAACTCGCCGAGAATTAATCATTTCGCAAATGGAAATTTTAGGGGCTAATTCACCAAGTAAAACTTCACCCAGTGATACACAAACCTTAAGTAATGGTAAATGGACGATTACCATTGGTAACAGAAATTCTTGGTCAGGGGTGAACAATACAGGAAATCTCACTTATAAAGGATGTGATGACAAGGGGAACTGTATTAAGTTAACTGGGGGTAAAGTTAGATGTCGTGATGGTGAATGTGTTACAGGTTGGGTGAATGGAAATTATAGATACATATTGTCAACACCTATCACTGAAGATGGAAATGCTGCTTCCACCCTCATTGTCCGGAAAGGAAATAAAGAAATCCTCAATGTAGTATTAGAGGATGTTGTGGCTAGATGAATTTTACCCCCTGGGATGGCTGCTAGGGGGGCGAGATTCTCTCACCAGTTGCGGTATCAAATACAAACAACTGATTTAAATCTAATTGTAAAGATAAGCTATCGCCGGGACGGGGACGAATATCAGCAGGTATTTGAATATTGAGCATTCCCCTGGAACCAGGTAAATTAGCACGAATCAAAGTTTCTCGACCCAAAGGTTCTACTATTTTCACGTCAACTACTAACAATGCTTGGTTGTCTGGGGGATTTGCTGGATCAATAATATAAATATGTTCGGGACGAATGCCCAAATCAAAGGTTTGTCCTGGGCGTAAGTCTACTTTTTCCCGCACCAGTGCAGGGACTGGTAATGGCTGCCCAGTTACATCAAAAACATTATCTTTGTAGATGGCAGGTAAGATATTCATGGGGGGATTACCTAAAAAAGTTGCCACCATTTGGTTTGCGGGAAGGGCATAAATACCTTGAGGATCACCAATTTGCTGAATCCTACCCCTGTCTAGCACCACAATTTTATCCGCCAGGGTCATGGCTTCAACTTGATCGTGGGTGACGTAAATTGTTGTAATGCCTAATTGCTGATGTAACTGTTTTAATTCTGCCCTTGTGTCATCTCGTAACTGAGCATCTAAATTAGACAATGGCTCATCAAGTAAAAATACTTGGGGTTCACGGGCGATCGCTCGTCCTAATGCTACCCTTTGTTGTTGCCCCCCAGAAAGTTGTTTTGGTTTGCGGTCTAGTAAGTGTTCGAGAACAAGCGATCGCGCCACATTCACCAATCGTTCTTGAATAATTTTCGGGTCAACTTTCCGCATTTTTAAGCCAAAGGCGATATTTTCCGCCACTGTCATGTGCGGATAAAGGGCGTAATTTTGGAAAACCATAGCTATATCACGCTGTCTGGCTGGGATACCATTCACCAGTTGATCACCGATAAACAAATTACCAGATGTAGCTGATTCCAAACCGGCGATGGTTCGTAAAATTGTGGACTTACCACAACCGGAAGGACCCACCAAAACCCAAAATTCTCCATCGGGAATTTCCAAGGTAATGTCGTCGATAGCAGTGACGTTGTTAAACTTACGCCTAATTTTTTCTAAATAAACTTTTGCCATGAGTCGATGTCAAATTTAGACTTAAAGGCCAATCAAATTATTTTGCTAATTCAGACTATGATTCAGCTTTTGCTAGTTTGAGACCAAGCTGGATGTGATAATAAAGCAGCTATGACCCGCACCCCCCGCAGTTGATTAGACAGAGGTAAATGACCTCTAGGGGCGGTCAAATCCCAGGTAAACTGATGGGGATACCGCGTCCAGTTGTTACCGCTTTTCCAGCCTATTTTAGTCCATAAGTTGTCCCAATTCTTGCCCACGCTTAACCAAATTTCCCGTTGTACCGAAAAGCCAAACTTGCCTTCTGAGTGGACTAGCCAGAGGTTGTTAATGGTTTGCAAGTCAACAATGGGGGCATTTTCTGCTTCGGTAAAATATAACCATTTTCTTTTCACAGCCAGGGGACCGGCTAATTCACATAGCTTTTGGATAGTCATGCGATCGGCTGCTTGGAAGTCCTGAATGGTAAGTAGCTGTTGCAAGGGAAGATAATCAATCCCTCCATCTGATTTTAGAGGTACAATTCCTTCAGGAAAGCAAGAAAGCAAAAATTCCTCTACCTGCGGTGCATCAGAATTATACAGGACTTGGTAAACTTTGCCATCGATCCAAGTCGCTGGGTGATCACGTCGTTGCTGTAAAAATTCCATCAACACATTTAATCCATCATTACCCAAGTTAGCTAACTGTGGGATAATCTGTTGTTGGACTTGAATAGACCCAGCGATTAACGATTGCCGGAGTGAGTCGATGTCATTAGCAGTGCCTGATAGAATCATTGGGTCTGTCATTCCATTACTTGTGTTAGTGTTCAGTGAAAAAGCGATGGGCTATTGATTGTTCTTCTTAGTGAAGCACTAATAGCGAAAAGTAGTTTACTATTTTTGATCGTACAAAATTGCCATACCTTCACTGAATCCCAGCTTAGAGTCCCAAATGCTGGACGCAAAACCAGGGGAAAATCTGCGCCTCGTCACTTGGTGAACAAAAGACATAGCAGCGTATCATTCAGGAGTGTTTGAAATATGTACGACAAGATTATCCCCCCCACCACCGGAACAAAAATCACTTTTGAAAATGGTGAGCCAATTGTGCCTGACAATCCAATTATCCCCTTTATTCGGGGCGATGGCACGGGCATTGATATTTGGCCAGCTGCCCAAAAAGTGCTAGATGCTGCGGTGGCTAAAGCATACAAGGGTGAGCGTCAAATTAGTTGGTTTAAGGTTTATGCTGGTGATGAAGCCTGTGATTTATACGGCACATACCAGTATTTACCCGATGACACTTTAACGGCAATTCAAGAATATGGTGTAGCAATTAAAGGTCCTTTGACTACTCCCGTGGGCGGGGGGATTCGTTCTTTAAATGTAGCACTACGGCAAATTTTTGACTTATACGCTTGTGTGCGTCCTTGCGGCTATTATCCAGGGACACCTTCACCCCACAAAAACCCGGAAAAACTGGATGTGATTGTCTATCGGGAAAATACCGAGGATATTTATTTGGGTATTGAGTGGAAACAGGGGAGCGAAATAGGCGATCGCTTGATTAAAATTCTTAATCAAGAATTAATCCCGGCTACCCCAGAACATGGTAAGAAGCAAATTCCCCTTGATGCGGGTATTGGTATCAAACCCATCAGCAAAACCGGTTCTCAGCGTTTAGTGCGTCGGGCAATTAAACACGCTTTGCTGCTACCTAAACCCAAACAACAAGTGACGTTGGTGCATAAGGGTAATATTATGAAATATACTGAGGGCGCTTTCCGTGATTGGGGTTATGAACTGGCCACCACTGAATTTAGGCAACAATGCGTTACAGAACGGGAATCTTGGATTTTAAGTAATCAAGCAAAAAATCCCCATCTTTCCCCGGAGGATAACGCCCGTCAAGTTGACCCTGGTTATGATTCCCTGACACCAGAGAAAAAAGCGCAAATTGTCCAGGAAGTGCAAACAGTTCTCCAGACAATTGGGGACAGCCACGGAAACGGTCAATGGCAAGATAAAGTTATGGTTAATGACCGCATTGCTGACAGTATTTTTCAACAAATCCAAACCAGACCCGATGAGTATTCCATTTTGGCTACTATGAACTTAAATGGGGATTACTTGTCTGATGCAGCTGCGGCTATTGTCGGCGGTTTAGGAATGGGTCCAGGAGCAAATATTGGGGATGCTTGCGCTATATTTGAAGCCACCCACGGTACGGCACCTAAACACGCTGGCTTAGATAGGATTAATCCCGGTTCTGTGATTTTGTCTGGTGTGATGATGCTGGAATACCTGGGTTGGCAAGAAGCCGCAGACCTAATTAAACAAGGTTTAGGACGGGCGATCGCTAACAGTGAAGTTACATACGATTTAGCCCGGTTGTTAGAACCAGCAGTGGAACCCTTAAAATGTTCTGAATTTGCCGAAGCAATTATTCAACATTTTAGTTAATCTTGGTGGCGGGAAAATCCCCGCCCTATTACCAAATGTCTCCCCCTGGTAACTGAGTTAAGGTTTTCACCACCATTGGAGGTAGTTCTTGGTTCGTGACACTAAGAGACTTCTAATAATTTATTTCTTGGAAGTCCCCAACTAAATTTTATTTTTTCAGAGACGGGCAACTGACTCTCAAGCTGTGCTAGGGTAAGGGCGGTAAACCAAGTTCTTTGAGAAACTGGTTATGCCTTTTTGTTGACGCATCAATTTTTTTTTCTACTTCCAGCAGAGTAGAATGCACCGCGTCTAGGTCAATTTCTTCTTCTGACATGGCGGTGCTGATATAGCGAGAAATATTTAGGTTGTAGCCATTGGATTCGATTTCTGTCATGGGTACAATCCGAGAATAACGCTCTTCTGATCGGCGGAATTGGTAAGTGTCAATAATTTTGCTGATATGTTCTGGTAGCAAACGATTTTGACGTTTGCCTTTCTCGAAATACTCGGCGGCGTTGATGAATAACACATCATCGGGCTTTTTACATTTCTTTAGTACCAAAATGCAGACTGGGATACCTGTAGAATAAAACAGGTTGGCAGGTAAGCCGATTACGGTGTCGATGTTGTCATCTTTGAGTAGCTTGGTGCGTATTTTTTCTTCTGCGCCTCCTCGGAACAGTACGCCGTGGGGCAGCACGATCGCCATTGTTCCTTCTGGTTTGAGGTAATGAAACCCGTGCAGCAAAAAGGCAAAGTCGGCGGCTGATTTGGGCGCTAATCCGTAATTCTTGAAGCGCACATCATTGCTCATTGCCTCGGTGGGTTCCCATCGGTAGCTAAAGGGTGGGTTGGCGACTACGGCATCAAAAGATGGTTTTTTGGCGGGGTTAGCTTCCTTTAGCATCTCCCATTGGTTGAGTAGGGTATCACCATGAAAAATCTCAAATTCGGAATCTTTGACTCCATGGAGAAGCATATTCATCCGCGCTAGGTTGTAGGTGGTGATGTTTTTTTCCTGTCCGTAGATTTTGCTGATGCCTTGGAGTCCAAGCTGGTGGCGCACGTTGAGCAGTAGTGAGCCAGAGCCACAAGCAAAGTCAAGTACGCTGTCCAGATGTTTCTTTTTGCCTGTGCTGGGGTCTTGGCTGTCGAGAGTGACGACCGCTGATAAAATGCTGGAAATTTGTTGAGGGGTATAAAATTCCCCTGCTTTTTTCCCTGAGCCTGATGCAAACTGTCCAATGAGGTATTCATAGGCATCGCCTAGTGTGTCGCTGTCGGTGGAAAAATTATTTAGTCCTTCAGCGATGGCGGTGATGATGGTGCAGAGTTTGGCATTTCGATCTGGAAGTGTTTTACCGAGCTTTTCTGAATTTAGGTTAATTTCTGAGAATAGACCTTGAAAGTTACTGTCAAAGGATTCGTTTTCAATGTATTTTAAGCCTTCTTGCAGGGTTTCAAGTAGTTTTTTGTTTTGGGTGCGTGCCATCTCCGCAATGTTTCCCCAAAGGTGTTGAGGTTTGATGACGTAATGCGCTTTACGGCGCATCTGTTTCTCAAATTCCTTTATATCATCTGGATTTTGGTCATACCAGAGTTGAAGAGGCGTGGTCTTGCTATTCTCGGTAAGTCCTAATATATTGTTATCAGGGTAGTCTGAGCCTAGTTCTTTTTGGGCGGCGGCTTCGTAGTTGTCGGATAGGTAGCGTAGGAATAGAAACGATAGCATATAATCGCGGAAGTCGTCGGCGTTCATGGCTCCGCGCAGTTGGTCAGCGATGCCCCAGAGGGTTGTGCCTAGTTGTTTGTGATTTTGTTCGGTCATGATGGTTCTGTGTTGAAGCGGTGCAATATCTTCTAACTTTTTCTTGGGCAGGGTTTCGCCTTCTGCGGGGAAAAGTTGCTGCATTAGCCCTTTTTTGTGTGTTTTGAGGGTGTCGAGTTTTTCGTTTTCGGCGGTGATGCGATCGTCCAGTGAACTGAGGCAATCGGCGATTTTTTGTTGTTCGGGAAGTTTTGGCAGCGTTATATCAAGTTTCCTTAACTGACTTGAATATAAATGAACTACAGTGTCACCTTGAGCTATTTTCGCTATTTCAAATTTCTTACAAGCATTTAGGTAATAGCTCATAAAAATGCCATTTTGATCGCAGCGAATCACATTTATATCACCGCCTAAAGCTACGCCGTCCAAAGTAAGACAGGATGCGGTTGCAATATCTAATTTTGTTTCACCCGATGAAGGAATAATTACATCATTTTTACAACCTAAAAAAAGCTCAGTTATAGACAGATTTGTTTTTGAAGCAATACTACTAATTATTTCTTTATAGTGTGTATAAAGTTCTCCATAGCGGACGCACGGAATTTTTCCATTACTATCAATGTCTGCTTTTGAAATCCCTTTACCCTTGTGAAAAGCTGCTATTTCACCTAACTTTTTCTCTTCCCACACTCCCGCATCCCGAAACTCAGGAAAGCGCAATTTTGGCAGGGTTTCGCCTTGTGCGGGGAAAAGTTGCTGCATTAGCCCTTTTTTGTGTGTCTTGAGGGTGTCGAGTTTTTCGTTTTCGGTGGTGATGCGATCGTCCAGTGAACTGAGGCAATCGGCGATTTTTTGTTGTTCGGGAAGTGATGGGAAATATAAACTAGTACCTAATATGATTTTGTTTGAACTATGCCTAACTGTAGAGCCTGTTGCAGTATTTTTTATTCTTTTTCTGTAAGAATTAGTTAGAAAGAAAAAAAGCAAGAAATTGATACTTGTCTCTTTTGTTGGAATTACTTTAACTATTCGTTGATTTAACAAAGATTCGCCATCTTCTTTTTTGATAAATATAGGCATACCTAACAACTCACATGAAGGTGTTAAATCTGTCAGCAACAGCAGTAAATCCCCTTCTTTACAAACATATCTAGAATCGCATTCTTCAGTTGTAAACTTTGTGTTTTCCTTGCTAAAATTTGCATTCCCATCTTTAGTAAAATTCTTTGGAGTCAATAGTTTTTTCCCGTTTTCAGAAAAATACTCGCTTTTGAATGCGTAGCCTGACAATAGCTCTAATATATTTTCAAGTTTGCTTTCCCTCCACACTCCCGCATCTCTAAACTCAGGAAAACGCAACTTAGGTATATTTTTTTGGCTGCTCATTTACTTTCCAACCCATCTTGATTCTTGTCTACAGTCTTCTCCGCCGAACTTAGACGGCGCTCTACTTTTTTCACATCTTCAGCAGGGGGCAGATTTTCCGGGGGGATTCCCCGATCCAATAGGGTTTGTCCCACGGCTTGATTATTAGTGACGTGTTCTTGGGATATTTCCAGTTCGCTGCTCATAGATTGGGTGCGAGCAAGGATTTACTCATGAAATTATCACTCATAGGCAGCCAACCCCGAAATTTTCCGACCTTGCGCCAATTTCTTCAGCCAAGGCGTTAAATCCTCCATCAAAGCCAACTCCTGGCGAATACGTGCTTTCCAACCCAAATCCAAGGGAGCCAGTAAATCGCTAAGTTGCTGACCATCGAAAATCATCCGCCGCAAAATGCCATCCACAAACCCTTGCAGAGCCGCAGCTTCTAGCCCATGCTTTTCAGCAATTGCAACTAATTCTTGAGCATTTTTCTCTGCTTTGAATTGTTCATAACCTTCACGGATTGCCTTTTCATTTAAACTCTTGCCTATGGGTAATGTATCAATGTAGGCGGTAATATCCTCATTCATAAACTTAGCATCAGACTGGATCAGCCCGATTAACTCTTGACGGGACATCTTCTGCTTACCCGATTCCTCCTGGGTATAGCGAGCAATTAGCGCCATGATGTAGTCATAATCAATTACTGTGGAAGCAAACAAGACAAATTCAAAATCCAGTTGTTCTACTTCTGGACTGGTGGTACTTTTGCCCTGTTGCACTTTTAGCCTTTGGGCGGTCTCTAGATATACCCCCCGAAAGGCTTGTAACTGCTCTTGGGGAATCACTTCTGCTATTGTCTCAGTATTTTCTGTGGTTAGGTCAGTGTATTGGTCAAGTTGGGTTTTTAGTCGTTGTATCTCCTTAAAGAGATTGACAAACTGACTCCGGGCTGCATCACCTTTAAGATTAGGCACTTCTTCGGGGGTATAGGCTAAACCTTGGGATTGCATAAACTCATCGAGGTTTTTAACCGCTACTTGGAGTTTGCCGATCGCTACAGGAGCAGGGTCAACCAGCCAGATTTCTTTGGATCGTTCCTTAGATTCACCAGAGAATAGCTCGATGGCTTGATCTACAGAGTCCTTTTGTTGCCGAAAATCGAGAATGTTGCCATAGGGTTTAGTGTCATTCAGGAGGCGATTAGTACGGGAAAAGGCCTGAATTAACCCGTGATATTTTAAATTTTTGTCTACATAGAGCGTATTTAAGTATTTAGAATCGAAGCCTGTTAACAACATATCCACTACAATCGTGATGTCAATTTTTTGAGCATGGGGCAAATCTTGATTAGGGTATTGCTGATCCTTAATGCGTTTCTGCACATCCTGATAGTACAGGTCAAAAGTATTGATGTCGTGATTTGTACCATAGCCTGCATTGTAATCAGCTATAATCCTTTTTAGTGCCGCTTTTTTTTCGTCTGGAGCAACTTGGTTATCCGCTTTTTCCTGGGGTAGGTCTTCTTGGATCTGTTGTACATCTTTGTTACCGTCGGCAGGAGGGGAAAACACACAGGCAATGTTCAAAGGCTGGAAGTTGCTATCTTCGGCCTGTTTTTCTGCCTGAATTTCTTTAAACAGGTGGTGATAGGCGATGGCATCATTAATACAGCTTGTGGCTAGAATTGCGTTGAACTTTCGCCCAGCAGTTGCAGCATCGTGTTTTGTCAAAATTGCTTCCACAATTGCCCTTTTAGCTATGGTTTCCCCTGGCTTGGGCAGATTTTTCCCTTCGGGCTTGTAATAGTCAATATGGAAGCGCAGCACATTGCAGTCTTCAATCGCGTCGGTAATCGTGTAGGAGTGCAGTTGATGTTGGAAAATATCTAAGGTGGTTTTATAGGAGGCTTGTTCACCTTCAATCTGCTGATAGGTGGCATTTTCTGGAAAGATGGGCGTACCTGTAAAGCCAAATAGTTGAGATTTTGGGAAAAATTCTTTTATTGCTCTGTGGTTTTCGCCAAATTGCGATCGATGACATTCATCAAAAATAAAAACAATACGTTTCTGGCGAAGTGGCTCTAGTCGTTGCTTATAGTTGCGATTTTTGCCATTTTTGCTTTTGTCATCCAGTGCTAAACTAAGTTTCTGAATAGTAGCAACAATCACCTTGTCAGCATAGTCATCAGATAACAGACGCTCCACTAGGGCTTCGGTGTTGGTATTTTCTTCGACGCACCCTTGTTGAAACCTGTTAAATTCTTCCCGTGTTTGCCGATCTAGATCCTTCCGATCAACCACAAACAGGCATTTCTCAATATCTGGATTATCTTTGAGCAGTGTTGATGCTTTAAAGGAAGTGAGGGTTTTGCCACTACCTGTAGTATGCCAAATGTAGCCATTGCCGCCATTCTGGTGAATACACTCTACAATAGACTTAACAGCATAAATCTGATAGGGACGCATCATCATTAGCTTTCGCTCACTAGCCACCAGCACCATATAGCGGCTAATCATCTCCCCTAGTGTACATTTAGCCAGAAACTTCTCAGCGAAGCTATCCAGATGGGTAATTTTTTTATTGTCTTCCCCAGCAAACTGATAGATAGGCAAAAAGCGCTCTTCAGCATCAAAACTGAAATGGTGGCTGTTATTGTTGGCAAAGTACCAAGTGTCGCTGCGGTTGCTGACAATGAACAGTTGTAGGAAGCACAGCAAGGTTTTGGTGTAGCCATTGCCTGGATCGTTTTTGTAATCAACGATCTGCTGTATGGCGCGGCGCGGACTAATGGTCAGAGTTTTTAGCTCGATTTGTACCACTGGTAAACCGTTGATCAGCAGCATGACATCATAGCGGTGATAGCTATTAGCAGTATTGATACGAAGTTGATTGATCACCTCAAAAGTGTTTTTACACCAATCTTTGATATTAACGAGGGTATAAAACAGAGGTGTACCATCGTCCCGCTCAAAGCTGTTGTGATCGCGTAGGTGTCGGGCGGCGGTAAAAACATCAGGGGTGATGATCTGATCCAATAGTCGGGTAAATTCCTTATCGGTCAGATGCACTCGGTTGAGGGTCTCAAACTTTTGGCGGAAGTTCTTTTCTAGTGTGGTGCGATCGCGGATGTCCTGGCGATAAATGTATTTAAGATTGCTAAGTTTTTCGATCAGAGCTTGTTCGATTATTTGTTCAGTCATTAACTTCCGTTTTCGGCAATGTTTTACAAAATGGGATAAATAAGCGGGAATCTTTTATCAGACTGAAACCCTATTTATATACTTACTATATACTTACTATATACTTACTCAATATACTTTTTTAATATATTGTAAACACAGGCGATAAAGTTGAATTTGTTACAAAAAATTTACATCATGATCAATTTTGTGCGAACCCTTGAAACCATTGATTACCCGTGTTGGCTATTCCAATGACTTTTTTACTCATCCCTTCTAACTCATCAACAATAGCCAGAGCATCTGCGTAACGTCCTTGTATAATACTGTTTCTGAGGTCTGTTAGTTCCTGGGTCATTTTCTTTAACCTCTACCCTCTTTGATTTCCTGTCCCTGCTTTCCAGTCTTCACCACCGGGTAACTGACCTAACTTTTCGGTGACAATTGCAGGTAATTCTTTGGCTGAATAAGTATAAGTCAGGGCTAAAAACTGTAAAGCATTGTCTATTAACTTATTTCTATCTATGATTTCACCCAGTTGAAATTGACTGTACTTACCATTCATCACTTCTAAACTAGCATCAGCGATCGCATCTTCCATAACTTCTTCTTGGATCAAATTCTCCCATTCATCTTGGTTGATGTAATAGGATTTTTTATGGGCTTTAATATTCAACTTTTTCACTTCTCGGATTGAATTACGGATAGAACTGACCCACGAAGCGGTTAATCGTTGTTCTATTTGATTTTTAATGAGATGAATCAGTAAAATGTTGACATAAGATTGGATATTACGCAGAATGGCTTGTTTACTCATCCCTTCTAACTCATCAACAATAGCCAGAGCATCTGCGTAACGTCCTTGTATAATACTGTTTCTGAGGTCTGTTAGTTCTTGGGTCATTTTCTTTTCTGAATCGACAAATTAGGATGATGTTGTGAAAACCATAACAGGATATGAGTAAGCTGTTGTGCTGCTAAATGCAATAATTCAGGAATATAAAAAGTTTTTTATCACATTTTTATTTATATCCTACTCACTACAACTATTATATTATATAGCAGTCAAGTACTGATTTATAATGGCTTTTGGGTGGGTACACCCGCAGCACGGGGAAATTTATCGGGGGTGTTGGTGATTTTTCGCAAATACAAACAGTGACGAATGCTGTTAGTTAAAGGAGTTGTAAATTGATCAATTAATTCAATTACTCCGCCTAATTGCTTAACTGCGTTTTGCAAAGATTTGGTTTCTTCTGCTGTCCAGTTACCACGATAAACGACGGCTAAACCACCTTGTTTGAGTAATGGTAAAGTGTATTCAGCGCAGACAGAGGGGTGACCAACGGCGCGAATTAAAGCTACATCGTAGGTTTGGCGGTGCTGGGGATGATGTCCTATTTCTTCTGCTCTAGCAATTACGGTTTTGGCGTTAGTTAAGGTAATTTTGGTTAAAAGTTGCTCTATAAAAGCAATTTTTTTTCTGGTGGAATCCACCAGAGTAATTGTACAATTAGGTAGGGCTATGGCTACGGGTACACCGGGAAAACCCGCACCGGTGCCAATATCAATTACAGAAGCAGTTCCTGAGAGGGAGGAAATAAATTGTTTTTGTGGTAATATGCCTCGCAGTGAATCCCAGAGATGTTTTTCCCAAAATTCTTGGGGGTCGGTGATACGAGTTAAATTTAACTGTTGATTACCTTGTAAAATCAATTCATACAAATGTTGGAATTGTTGCTGCTGTTGTTGGTTGGGCTGCCAATTGAGGGTTTGTTGCCATGAATTAGTCATTGATCAAAATAGAGGGAATAGGGAACAATCTAAAATCTAAAATCTAAAATCTAAAATCTAAAATCTAAAATCGTCAAAGAAACAACAGGTAACAGCCATTGGCAATAATAATGTTGTAGTGCGAGCAAGATGCTCGCTACTCTTAAGAAAATGGTCTATCAAAACATAGTGGGAGCTTGATAACCCCTAGGCTTCCTAAACGTTGCATAGCAACGTGAGGAGGTGTCAAGATTCATTACTCATTAGTGATGGCTGTTGCGGCTTTGGCTTTTAGTGTGGCTGGGTCTATTGATTGTAGTGTACCGTGGTTGAGTGTCCAACATTGGTCTGCGATCGCCAGCATATCCCCGGCATCATGAGTTACTATCAACAAAGTCCAATCTTGTTTGAGTTTCGCCAATAAATTTACCAGTTGCTGACGCATTGACCAATCTAACCCTGCTGTGGGTTCATCTAATAACAATACATTAGGTTGACGAATTAATTGTACCGCCAAGGCCAAACGTCGCTGCTGACCACCACTCAAGGCGTGGGGTGCAGCGGACAAGGGTAAATGCTCTAAGCCCACTTCTGTTAATGCTTTGCTAACACGCTCTGACCCTAGCTCAGGATGTCCTAAACGCAATTCTTCTAAAATCGTCCCTCCGCAAAAGTGCCTTTCTGGAAACTGAAATACTAACCCTGCTAATTGTTGTAACTGTTCGGGGATAAGTTCTTGGTTTCGCCAAAACACTGAACCAGAAGTTGGTTCTGCTAGTCCGGATAAAATTTCTAGTAGAGTACTTTTACCAGAACCACTCGGCCCAATAATCATACCCAGCTGCTGGGGCGCTAATTCTAGATTAATTGATTTGAGAATCGCTGAGGGGCAGGCTGTGGGATGATATGTGAGATTTCTAAGATATAGCATTGGTGAGGATCACTAAAAATTGAGCCGATTACTATAAGATTAACCACAAAATCACATGAGGGAACTTGGCAAACCCAACCCAGTCAAGCTGTGTACAGTACTTGGACTAATTTGTAAAGGGTGACTATGGATAAACGGTTGTTTGGTGGAAAATTTACAGGATTGACTCAGATTAGTTTAACAGTTACAGTTGCTATGGCACTCAACTTGTGGGTTAGTCCCACTTTTGCGGGTGATCCTTTCCGCACTACAGAACCTCGGAATATTGGCGAGAATACGGAAGCAGCTTTTCAGGCGGTTTTTCAACAAGGTGATTATCTAGCGGCGGAAAATTACTTACAAAAAGCCATGTCATCCGAACCAGATGAACCTTTAGCTTACGCCATGAAGGCATCTTTGGCTTACGCCAATAAAGACTGGGCTACACTTAATACTTGTAGCCAAAAAACTCTCGAAGCCGGACAAAAACTACTTGCTACAGATGAACTACGTGGTAATATATACACTGCTGTGGGTCATTTTTTGACGGGAGCAACTATTCTCGTCCGTGAAGGTACTTTTAAAGGTGCGCCTCAAGCATTAAATCGTCTCCGCCAAGTGTATCAATATTTGGATCGAGCAGAGGCCATCGCCCCCCAAGATCCAGAGTTAAACTTGCTCAAAGGCTACATGGATTTAATGTTAGCAGTTAATTTACCGTTTGCTGATCCTGATGATGCCATTGCTAGGTTAAAAACCAATGCTGCGCCCCAATACTTAGCAGATAGAGGTATAGCCCTTGCCTATCGGGACTTAAAACAGTATAGTCAGGCTTTGGTATATGTGAATAGTGCATTAAAAATCACATCTGAACACCCAGAGTTATATTATCTCAAAGCTCAAATTTTGAGAGAACAGGGACAAGAAGCCAAAAGTCCCTCCATCATGCAAGCAGCCCTGGATAATTTCGACAAAGCCTTAAGTAAAAAGTCCCAACTTCCCGCCAGTTTGGTGAGACAAATACAACGGGAGCGCAACAACACTGTGAATTTTAGATTTTAGATTTTGGATTCTAGATTTTGGATTCTAGATTTTAGATTTTGGATTTTGGATTGTTACCTCTATTTTCACTCATGACTAATGACCCGCCTTATGCTAATTCTTATAATGAGTAATTGAGATATTCTGGGCAATGCACATTCAGTTCCGTGAAGTTGACACTTTTGACCTGTGGATTTGGCTTAAGTTTAGTACAATTCCTTCTGGACAAGAAAGGCAATATGTAGAAGAGGTTTTTAATTCTTGGTTTTATCTGGGTAAGTTGGGCGCATTTAATGCCGAAAATCTCCAAGTCCAAGAAACCGGACTGGATATTAGTTATATGAATTATGACTCCCATGGGTATGATAAGAGTTTCATGGCACTGATGCACAATATGGGTGAGTTTGAGTATGAGGGACAGTGGGCGCGTTGTTGGTTTGACATGGGAACTGCTGATGCGATCGCTCTTGATATTTTAATTAATGCTCTCCAACAGTTAAATGAGGAATTTGTCACCATTGATGAATTATACATTGGTGGGGAAAATGAAGATTGGCCTGTGGAGGATGCTGATCCAGAAAATTAATCCCCAATCCCCTGTGTTTCAACCAGGGGAGATGTCAACAACCACTAAACAACCACTAAGTAGAGACGTTCCATGGAGCGTCTCTACCAGGGTACTTTGGAAACACTACCAAGGACGGTAAACCCGATAATTGATGCGTGGGAAGATATTATCCATTAATTCCACTTTTTCCAGCCAACCGCTATCAACTTTACCTAATTTCACTTCTTCATAAAGCTTATTAAACCGCATGAGGTGCGATCGCGTTCTTCTCACCGCATAGGGAACCATGGTTCCTGTCCGCATAATAAAGGCCCAGTCGGAAGATTGTGCTAGTAAAAGTTCCCGCGCTGCTTGGTTGAGTGCTTTTTCCTGCAATTCATCCTCAGCTTCCATGCGGGATATTTCAATCATCCGTTCGGTGGCTTTATGTAAATGTGGGTAAATCCAAGCATTGGTTTCATTCAACCAATACTCATGGAAACCTTTATAACCCCAACTAGACTGAGAAGGGCGACAAACTTGCTGACTGGGTTCTGACCGCAAATAATCAGCCAAATGAGTCATTTGATAAGTTCCTTGGTCATACCATGACTTACGGAACAAATAATCAATAAACCATGGGCCTTCATACCACCAGTGACCAAACAACTCCGCATCATAAGGGGAAACAATAATAGGCGGACGACCCATAATACCGTGTAAGTGTTCGCTTTGACGTTCACGGTTATACATAAAATTACCAGCGTGTTCTGCGGCCTTTTCCTTAGCCCAATAAGGATCATAAAGGGCTTTGTCCGAGAGACCTAAACCACGTCCAGTGATTTTGTGATACTTAATGCCCGTGTTTTTGCGCTGTCCATTGGGCATAATATAGGGCTTAATGTACTCATATTCAGCCTCCCAGCCCAAATCTTTGTAAAATTCCCGATATTCTGCCGCACCGGGATAGCCCACTTCCGAAGACCATACTTGTTGGGAAGACTCATGGTCTCGACCAAAAGCAGCCACACCAGTTTCTGTAAAAATCGGCGCATAAGTACCAAAACGGGGACGAGGACGGGCGTATAAAATCCCATGTCCATCGGTGAGGAAATAGCGTAAACCAGCATCAGCCAGCATCCGCTCAACACCTTCATAATAAGCGCATTCCGGCAGCCAAATTCCCCTGGGTGCTTGTCCAAAAGTTTGCTGATAATGTTCGCAAGCCACCTGAATCTGCGCCCACACAGCTTGGGGGTACATTTTCATTAGTGGTAGATAGCCGTGGGTAGCACCACAGGTGATAATTTCTAAATTATTACTGTCTTGGAACTGCTTAAATGCTGTCACCAAGTCACCGTTGTACTTTTCCCATACTTGACGCGCTTCGTTAAATTCAGTGGCGTAATGTTCCGCTAAATAACGAATATGCCCATGATTAGCATTATGCTCGACTTCCAGTTCTGTGAGTTCTTCTAATTTAGCTAAGTGCGCGTCATAGCGTTCTTGTAGCAGGGGGTCACGAAGCATAGACACCAGAGGGGGTGTCATACTCATAGTGATTTTGAAGTCGATACCATCTCGCTTTAAGCCCTCAAATACCTTCAATAAGGGAATATATGTTTCCGTGATGGCTTCATAAAGCCATTCTTCTTCCAACACATAGTCACTTTCTGGGTGACGAACAAAGGGCAGATGTGCATGAAGTACAAGGGCGACGTAGCCTATAGCCATAGTTATTTAGGGGTAATACTTGTGAATTGAGGAACGAGGGTTTGGCGAAATTAACAATATTTTAAGACTTTATGGGGTTGATGACAGTAGTTTTCTGTTTCAATTTAGCTAATAAGTTTGCTGCTCTATTGATTATGAAGTTTTGTTAAGCTACTGGAAACGATATTATAGCCCTTGTAGGGGAGATGTTAATCCCGGTTTTAATCTTCTGAGTCTTGATATAAATGTTCTAACTCTTGTAACTGGGTTTTGCGGGAGACACGACGATATTTTTTACTTTCTAACTTTGGTTCATACTGCTGCTTACCCTGTCCTTTGCTTTTCATTTTCAGGGTTGACTCTGGGTCGGCTTGTTGATGCAGCTGAAGTTGACGGGCGATCGCTTCATGCAGAAATTGTAAATAATGTTCATACCTTTCCCAGTCTCCCCGCACCACACAATCAGGCTCATCTCGATGCAGACAGTCACTAAATCGACAACTGGACTTAGCTAACCGCTCTCTAGCCTCTGGAAAGTAATATATTAACTCTTCTGGAGTACAATCTAAATCAGGTTGATTAAATCCGGGAGTATCTGCCAGCAAACCACCCCCAGGCAATTTAAATAATTCTGTGTGCCGGGTGGTATGACGGCCACGGGCTAACTTACCGGAAACTTCCCCCACTCGCAGGTTAACTGTGGGAATTAGCACATTAATCAAGCTAGATTTTCCCACACCAGAAGGTCCGGCAATCACTGTAATTTTATCACTCAGATACTTAAGTAATCCGTCAATATTAGTGCCATTGTACACGCTAACAAATACCGGATCATAGCCCCAACCCCTCAAGCGCTGGGCAATTTCTTCTTCTTCCTCTGGTGAAATCAAATCACACTTATTTAAGCATAACAGCACATCTACATAACTAGATTCAGCCTTGACTAAAAACCGACTTAATTGATAAGGTTCCAAAGGCGGGTCTGTAACAGCAAAAGCCAGTAAAATTTGGTCAACATTAGCGATCGCTGGGCGGTCTAATTCACTTTCCCGGGGGAGGACATGAGAAATTGCCCCCCTACCACCGGACCAGTCAGGCTCAGAAACCACCACCCTATCCCCCACCATCACCTGTTGCCCGATTTTTTTTAACCGCGTCCTGCGGGTGCAAAGCATGATGGGTGCGGTAGCTTGGGGGTGGGAATCTGTTTTTTCAGTTTCCACCTTGGTAGTTTTGTTTTCTATATGCAGTTGTACGCGATAGAAATTTGCCTGCACGGCCAACACCGTACCGAGTAACTGTCCATCAGTAGACATAGTTTCAACGGTTGTCATGAGGCAGTAGTGGGACGGCGCACCAACAAAGAAAAATAGTCCATGCGATCCGTAATTTGCTCAACCTGATAACCTGCCATTGTCAAGCTATCAGGCACTTGCTCAATAGGTTCTCCCGAATCTAGCCATACTTCCAGTAAACTTCCGGGGGGCATTTTTTCTAAACATAATTTTGTCCGTACAAAATTAATGGGGCAAGGAGTACCCCGCAGGTCAAGTTGAGCATCGGGAGTTGATAGGTGAGAAGAGTTCATGACTTAAATAAACTTCCCAGAAATCCTTCTAGACCACCTTTACCAGTACGGTCTCCCTTAATTTTAGCCAGTTTTTCCAGCAATTCCCTTTCATCGGGAGTGACTTTAGTAGGAATATCAATTAATACAGTCAGCAAATGATCTCCCCGACTGACGGGATTTCCCAAGCGAGGGACACCCCGATTTTCTAATTTCATGACAGTATTGGGCTGAGTTCCAGCCGGAATAATCAATTCCACAGGACCGTCCACCGTTTCCACTTGCAAACGACAACCTAGAATTGCTTGCAGATAGCTAACTTTAATTTCCGAAAGAACGTTAATTCCATCCCGTTGGAAATGTTCATCTTGATCAACAAACAAATAGACATACAAATCCCCAGCCGGACCGCCGCGTTGACCGGCATCACCTTCAGTGGAAATTCGCAACCTTGTACCATTATCCACCCCTGCGGGAATGGTAATTTTTAATTTTTTGGGTACTTGATTTGTTCCCTTACCATTACAAGCATCACATTTATCTTCAATCACCGTTCCCGTACCGTTACAGGTGGGACAAGTGGAAACTTGAGTAAAGCTGCCAAAAGGCGTTCTAGTTACCCGACGTACTTGACCCGAACCGCTACAAGTTGAACAAGTGCGGGGGCGAGTACCGGGTTTAGCACCGGAACCACCACAAGTATCACACACCTCTAAATGGGAAATGCGAATTTCCTTTTCGCCGCCAAATACAGCTTCGCGAAAATCTAACTTTAGGTCTAGCCTTAAATCATCCCCGCGTACCGGTCCGCTGCGCCGTCGTTGGGCTTGAGTACCCACACCACCACCAGAGAACCCACTGAAAATACTTTCAAAGATATCGGCAAAGCCGCCCATATCGCCCATGTCTTGGAAGCCAGCGCCGGCAGTACCTGACACACCAGCCTCGCCAAAACGGTTGTAACGTTCTCGAATCTCTGGCTCAGAAAGCACTTCATAGGCGCGGTTAATTTCCTTAAATCGTTCTTCCGCCCCCGGTTCTTTGTTCACATCTGGGTGATACTTCCGGGCTAAACGGCGATAAGCTTGTTTAATTTCTTCCTTGTCGGCGTCACGAGAGACACCCAGAATTTCATAATAGTCGCGGGCCATATAGCAAAGGTAAAAGTTAGAAAGAAGAGAGCAGAAGGCAATCAACGCCACAAACACTTGCTACCCTACCCTAAGTCATATTTTCGACTCGTGGCTACTAATAACAGTAGTCTGATGTAATTCGTCTCAAGGCGAAAGCGCCCTAAGCGTGACTTCTGGAACTGGTAAGAGTGTTTTTCTCAAGGCGGCTTGCCGGAAACTGGGCAGAGAGAAAAGGTTAATTTTTATTAATATACTAATTTTACTCTTTACTTTTCACAAAAATCACCAGCAAATTTCAGCCAATAGTTACTGTGCTCATGGCACAGAACAGAAGCCGCCAAAGTAGAGTAAATCAACAGTTCCCTTTATAATTGTGCTACTAATGGGGGTAAACCTTTAATCCTCAACTATAGGATCTACCCGCACAATTAGGTGCGGAAAACCCCCCATTGGATTGGAGATTTTGGCTCTTAGATTTTAGATTCTGGACTGGCTCGGTTTTTGATATTGGAGCTTGTCGAATTTTTAGGTTTCGTTCTGGGATTACCTACGGCACTGGCGAAGCCAATCGCGCGTGTAACACAAGCATCTTGCTTGTCACCAATACCGGCTAGAAGCCGGTGCTACCCTGTAACACAAGCATCTTGCTTGTCGGGGAATGAATTCCCCGCCTGAAAGCTAAAGTCGGTTAGAAACCGACTGAATTTTATCTACATAAACAAAAGAATGTAGAATTTAGAATTGCACCAAGCAGTTGTTGATTCTGCGATTACCTACGGCACTGGCGAAGCCAATCGCGATGCGAAACCACTAATCTATGGGTTGATAATCGCCCTCTGGTGTATTGTCATCATCAAAATTTAAGTTGAATTGTGGTGTTGGTGTTTCATTACCTGTAACTTGTTCAACTTGCCCACTATTTTCCTGGTCATCAGATCGATTGTATACATCAGCACCAATAGCAAATAAGGTTTGTTGGAAATCTTCTATACACTGTTGAAACTCTGTGTTAGAAATGGTGGGATTAGCCATTATAGATCGGAGTTTAATCACTTTTTCCTGAGCTAGAGACTTGATTTCCTCACCAATCAAGTTACCATTATCCTTGAGAGTTGCTTTGTATGTGAACAATAAATTATCTGCCTGGTTTTTCAGATCAACCAGTTGTTTGCGTTTTCTATCTTCTTCGGCAAATAGTTCCGCGTCTTGCCGCATCCGTTCTACTTCGTTGGCGTTTAAACCGCCTGTATTAGTAATGCGAATACTCTGCTCTCGACCAGTACCTTTGTCTTGGGCAGCCACTTTAAGGATACCGTTAACGTTGATTTCAAAAGATACTTCTATTTGTGGAATACCACGGGGGGATGGTGGAATACCTGTCAGGAGAAATTTACCCAAACTCTTGTTATCTTTGGCCATAGCCCTTTCCCCCTGGAGGACATGAACTTCCACGGAGGTTTGTCCATCAACTGCAGTGGAAAAAATTTGGGATTTACTGGTGGGAATGGTGGTGTTGCGTTCAATAATTTTGGTAAACACTTCTCCTAAAGTTTCAATTCCCAAAGATAAGGGGGTGACATCCAATAACAGAAGATTATCCACTTCGCCACCTAGTATCCCGGCTTGAATTGCCGCTCCAAGTGCTACTGCTTCATCAGGGTTGATGGAGCGGTCAGGAACTTTACCATGAAAAAATTTCACCAGGGCATTTTGCACTCCGGGAATACGGGTAGAACCACCTACCAAAATAATCCGGTCTATATCCTGTGCTTGGATATCTGCATCTTTAAGAGCTTGAATCATCGGCTCAATGGTGGCTTCAATTAAAAACCCTACCATTTCCTCAAATTGAGCGCGATTCAGTTCCATTTCCAGATGTTTTGGACCTGTGTCATCTGCCGTGATAAATGGCAAGTTAATACAGGTACTAGCCATGTGAGAAAGTTCTATTTTGGCTTTTTCTGCTGCTTCCCGTAAACGTTGTAGTGCCATTTTATCCGCAGCAAGGTCAATGTTCTCTTGTTGCTGGAAACTTTCAATCATCCAGTTAATAATAGATTTATCAAAATCATCCCCCCCCAACTGGTTGTTACCAGATGTTGCTTTAACTTCAAACACTCCACCCCCAAGTTGGAGAATGGAAACATCAAAGGTTCCTCCTCCTAGGTCAAATACTAAAATCAACTGCTCTTGGTCTTGTTTATCTAACCCAAAAGCTAAAGCCGCAGCAGTTGGCTCGTTGATAATACGGAGAACTTCTAGCCCGGCAATAGTACCAGCATCTTTAGTTGCTTGTCTTTGGGCATCTGTGAAATATGCTGGTACGGTAATTACTGCTTGATTTACCTTTTCACCCAAATAAGTTTCTGCATCCTGCTTGAGTTTTTGCAGAACCATGGCGGATATTTCTTGGGGTGTGTAGTTGTGTCCGCGAATTTGGACATCAACCGTGTCGTCTCGTCCTTTGATACAGGTATAAGGTACGCCATTGCGTTCTGTTTCCGTTTCTTCCCAGCGACGACCGATAAATCGCTTGATACTATAGATTGTGTTTTCGGCATTAGTTATGGCTTGGCGTTTTGCCATCTCACCGACTAAGCGAACGTCTCCTTTGCCAAATCCCACAACACTGGGTGTAGTACGTCCTCCTTCAGTGTTGGAAATGACAACAGGTTTACCGCCTTCCAACACTGCGACGCAACTATTAGTAGTGCCTAAGTCAATGCCAATAACTTTTCCCATACTTCCAGCATTTTTACTGATTTATTCTACGCGAATTATTTTGTGTCGAGCGGTGATCCATAAGTGAGGACAAGGCTGAATGCTTGAAGTCTAACTCAAAACTTTGCTATGGTGACTCGGGTTGAGGGTCAGCTGCCATCTCCAGGGGGGGGGCTGCCAAAGTCTCGCCAACTGTTAGCAGCCCTATCCTGAGATTGCGATGCCTATACTTGGAGGAACTACAATTTAACTGTCAGCGGCACCCGACTGATCTTCCTGTGCTGGTGGTGTGTCTTCCTTGGGAGCAGCCACTTTGACCATAGAATGGCGCAGCACGCGATCGCCTATATAATATCCACGTACTAACTCTTCTAACACTGTTCCTTCCGAATGTTCATCCGTAGGTTCCCGCATAACTGCTTCATGAAGGTTGGGATCGAATTGTTGACCTTCTGGACGCATGGGTGATACACCTATTCTTTTCAGGCAGTCCACCAGTTGTTTATAAACCCCTTGATAACTTTTGTGAATTGTCATCTCGCCGTCGGTTTGTGGTTTGAGGTGGGATCTGGCACGCTCAAAATTATCGACTACGGGTAGCAACTCCAAAATTGTATTGCGCTTCACTTGCAATTCCAGGTCTTCTTTTTCTTTGCTGGTGCGTTTACGGTAATTCTCAAAATCTGCCGCAATTCTCATGTACTGAGTGCTGCGTTCTTCTAGTTGCCCTTTGAGGGACTCAATTTGTTGATTTAAGTCTGCCAAAACAGCCGTTTCTACTTCAGTTTTTTCCGTTGCAGCTACACCATCTTTTGTAATTACAGTATCAACAGATACTTCAGTTGCGTCGGTTACTTGTTCAGTAACCTCGCTGCCGGATTCGTTGGAGTTGATTTGGGCTGGGGAGTCACTCTTCATTGCTTGATTTACCTCTGTTGGTTCACCCAATTGGCTTATATTGTTTACTTGTTTATTTTCGTCGATCATCGTCTATTTGTCGCAGATTGTTTTTATGGCACTTTTCACCACAGCTGACAACTGAGGCTGATTTTTTGCCGACATTTTCATAGAAGTGATGTCACCGTTTTTTATTGTGACAAATTGTGAACATCTTAGCTTAGACACCCAGGGGATGGTAAAGGAGAAAATAAGTCTTGTGGCAGGGTTGTCATTTTACATCACACACATCATATTAATAGTCTTAGCTACTGATCACTAGCGCGGAAAACCGACAGAAAAAGTAGGGAACTGCCTGAGAAAAAGGAATGGAAAGAAATAAGCAAGAATTTTAACCTAAATTTACTCAGTGTAAATGAGAATTATGGCATCAGGCAGGGAATAATATAGTTAGAGTTTTTCCCTACTCAAATTTACTCACCTATGACCTACTCGTCACCACAACGGCGTAGTACCGCTCTCACCACCAGAACGGAATTTTCGCCTTTCGGCAATAAACTCATACAATCTGGGTATGTCAACACGGAACAGATGAGGCAGGCACTCATTGACAGTCGCAAGTCTCGCCGACCCCTAACAGAAGTATTGGAGTCAATTACCGGACAAAAACTATCGCCTGATCTGCTCAGACAATACAAAAAACAACAGCTGTTTGAACTGAAAATACTCTACGGTGTTGAGTTCGTTGATCCGGAGGTCAACGACACGGGTAACAACAGTGTGGTTGAACTGATTGAAACCTTGATCCCCACAGAAATGTGTCGTCGCCATCGCCTGCTACCACTGTTGAAAAAAAACGACCAACAACCACCCTCTGTGTTGGTAGCCATGGTGGATCCCAGCAATTTAGAAGCTTCTGATGAACTCAACCGCATTTTGCGCTCCCAAGGTTTGGCATTACAGCGTATGGTAATTACTGAGGAAGATTACCAGCAGCTAATTAATAAATATCTGGATGATTTAGCTTTACGGCAAAAGCACCTGGAACAAGCAAAATCTACAGATATTAATCAAGATTTAGAAAATCTCAATAATCTCGACCTGGACAGTAGTCCGGAGGAGAAAGATACTGACCTAGGGGCAGCAATGAAGGATGCGGAAGATGCCCCCGTGATTAACCTGGTTAACCGCATCATGGCCAAAGCCTTGCATGAGGGGGTTTCTGATATTCATGTTGAACCACAGGAGGAAAACCTACGCATTCGTTTCCGCAAAGATGGGGTACTACGTGAAGCTTTCGACTCGCTCCCCAAAAAAATTATTCCCGCAGTGACAGCCCGATTTAAGATTATCTCTAATCTAGATATTGCCGAACGACGTTTACCCCAGGATGGTCGCATCCGGCGCATATTCGAGGGGCGTAAGGTGGATTTCCGGGTGAATACTTTGCCTAGTCGCTACGGAGAAAAAATAGTACTACGAATTTTGGATAATTCTGCCACCCAGTTGGGATTAAATAAGTTAATTACCGATCCCGAAACTTTACAAATCGTCCAAGAAATGGTAAGTCGTCCTTTTGGATTGATTCTGGTGACGGGCCCCACTGGTTCTGGTAAAACTACCTCTCTATATTCAGCATTAGCAGAAAAAAACTCACCGGGCATTAATATTAGTACAGTAGAAGACCCCATTGAGTACAGCTTGCCAGGCATTACTCAAGTACAAGTAATTCGGGAAAAAGGGTTAGATTTTGCCACCGCTTTACGGGCGTTTTTGCGGCAAGACCCGGATGTATTGTTAGTAGGTGAAACACGAGATAAAGAAACAGCCAAAACTGCCATAGAAGCTGCCTTAACTGGTCACTTGGTATTAACTACTTTACACACTAACGATGCCCCCGGTGCGATCGCTCGTCTGGGAGAAATGGGGATAGAGCCTTTCATGGTTTCTAGTTCCCTCATTGGTGTTTTAGCTCAACGTTTAATGAGGCGTGTATGTTCTGAGTGTCGTATTCCTTACACCCCCACCACTCAAGAACTGGCCCGCTATGGCCTCTCAGCTTCCCAAGATGTGAGCGTAACTTTTTACAAAGCCAACACGTTAACATTAGAGGAAATTAACACAGCAACAGCCAAAAGTCAGCCAATTTGTTCAACTTGTAATGGCTCTGGCTACAAAGGACGTTGTGGTGTTTATGAAGTGATGCGAATTACTGAAACCCTGCAAACACTGATCAACGAAGAAGCACCAACAGAACGCATTAAAGAAGTGGCTGTTGAAGAAGGGATGAAAACCTTGTTAGCTTATAGTTTGAACTTGGTGCGCCAAGGTATCAGCACCCTAGAAGAAGTAGAACGGGTGACTTTTACTGATACCGGCTTAGAAGCAGAATTAAAAGCCAAACGCAAAAGCGGTCTTACTTGTCGTACTTGTCGCGCTCAATTACAGCCAGAATGGCTGGATTGTCCATATTGTATGACTCCTCGTTTTCAGGATTAGTCAGACAATTTAGTATTTTAATTAGGGATTTTGAATTAAAAAGAGAGGTCAAAAAACTATGGAACTGATGATTGAAGACTTGATGGAACAAATGATTGAAATGGGTGGTTCAGATATGCACTTATCTGCTGGTTTGCCTCCTTACTTTCGTATTAGCGGCAAACTTACCCCCATAGGTGACGAACCATTGACAGCAGATCAATGTCAAAGGTTAATTTTTAGTATGCTCAATAACACCCAGCGAAAAACCTTAGAACAAACTTGGGAATTAGATTGTTCTTATGGTGTCAAGGGTTTAGCTCGTTTCCGGGTGAATGTTTATAAAGAACGTGGTGCTTATGCTGCTTGTTTACGGGCTTTGAGTTCAAAAATTCCTAACTTTGAAAAATTAGGTTTACCTGATGTAGTGCGGGAAATGTCAGAAAAGCCCAGGGGATTAATTTTGGTGACTGGTCCCACAGGTTCGGGAAAAACAACCACCCTAGCGGCAATGATTGACTTAATTAACCGCACGAAAGCCGAGCATATTCTTACAGTGGAAGATCCCATTGAATTTGTTTATCAACCAGTTAAAAGCTTAATCCACCAACGACAACTAAATGAAGACACTAAGAGTTTTTCTAATGCTTTAAAAGCAGCCCTACGGGAAGACCCAGATATTATTCTGGTGGGGGAAATGCGTGATTTAGAAACTATTTCTTTGGCAATTTCGGCAGCGGAAACAGGACACTTGGTGTTTGGAACTTTGCACACTAGTTCAGCAGCCCAGACGGTTGACCGGATTATTGATGTATTTCCCCATGAGAAACAAACTCAAGTACGGGTGCAGTTATCTAACTCTTTAGTAGCAGTATTTAGCCAAACTTTAGTAGCCAAGAAAAACCCTAAGCCGGGTGAATTTGGTCGGGTAATGGCTCAAGAAATTCTCATCGTTACTCCTGCTATTTCTAACTTAATTCGAGAAGGTAAAACATCACAAATCTACTCAGCTATCCAAACTGGCGGTAAGTTGGGGATGCAAACTTTGGAAAAAGTTTTAGCTGATTTATACAAGGCTGGAACTATTTCTTTTGAAGCGGCAATGTCTAAAACTTCTAAGCCAGATGAAGTTCAACGTCTTGTTGCTGGTACTACACCTGGTGCTGTAAAAGCACGTTAAATTTTTCCTTGGTAATAATCTAATTTGGAATTATTTAATTTATGCCAACCTATGTCGCCCGTGTTCGGGATAGTCAAGGACAATCCCGACAGGAAAAAATAGTTGCTGAATCTTTGTCAGCAGCCCGGACTTCTCTCAGAAGGCAGGGCTTTGTTATCCAAGATTTAAAGCAGTCTCAGAGTTTTACTGGCTTTGATTTGAAGAAAATTGAGCTGGCTTTGACTAGCGTGAGTGTTAAGGATAAGGCTGTCTTTTCTCGTCAGTTTGCAGCTTTGATCAATGCGGGTGTGGCAATTGTGAGAAGTTTAGGGGTACTTGCTGAACAGTGTAGCAACCCTAAGTTAAAACAGGCACTTATTGAGATAAGTAATGATGTGCAGAATGGGATGAATCTTTCTGATTCTATGCGGAAACATCCTGCTTGCTTTGATGGTTTGTATGTGAGTATGATTCAAGCGGGTGAAGTGGGGGGTGTTTTGGATGAGGTGCTGGATCGTTTGGCTAAATTATTAGAAGATGTGGCACGCTTGCAAAACCAAATTAAGTCGGCTTTATCTTACCCGATGGTGGTTGGTTTTTTAGCTACGGCTATTTTTGTGGGGATGACTGTGTTTTTGATTCCCATTTTTGCCAACATTTTTACAGACATAGGTACAGAATTACCACCACTGACCCAATTTCTGATGGCCTGCAGTCAAATATTGAGAAGTTTGTGGTCTTTAGTTCTGGTTGGTGCTTTTGTGGTTTTGAATATTGCCTATCAGCAATATTACAAAACTCCGGTTGGGCGCATCACTATTGACCGTCTGGCTCTAAAAATGCCTTTATTTGGTGACTTAATTCAAAAGTCATCGGTTGCACGCTTTAGCCGGACTTTTGGCGCTCTGACCCGTTCAGGTGTGCCAATTCTTACTTGCTTGGAAATTGTCCGGGATACTTCAGGAAACCAGGTGGTGGCTAATGCTATTGATGCAGCTAAGACGGACATTCAACAAGGGGGTGTGATTAGCTTGGCTTTGCAAAAGGAAAATGTGTTTCCAGCTATGGCTATTCAGATGATTAGCATTGGTGAGGAAACTGGAGAACTAGATGCTATGTTAATGAAAGTGGCAGATTTTTATGAAGATGAGGTGGAACAAACTGTTAAGGGTTTAACTAGTATTTTAGAACCTTTAATGATTGTGGTTTTGGGTGGTATGGTGGGTACAATTTTGCTGGCTATGTATTTGCCTATGTTTAAGGTGTTTGAAACTCTGGGCTAGGTGATGTTTTTTGCTGGTTGATGAGTTGGGAATGAATACTTTTTCTTCCTGACTGTAAAAGTTGATGATGTAATTAATCATGCCTGTAAAAAAATCTGACTATGAGGCGAGTTTGGCGGAGTATAGCAATAATTTGGCGGCGATCGCTTTACTTAAGCAACACCGACCATACTTGGAAATGATTCCTAGTTTGCGTCGTCCAGATGAGAGTATTATTACTATCCCCTTGCCTGTTGTTCGCTTGCGTGCCACTAGGACAACGGATACACAAATAACTGGTTTACCTTGTGATATTGCAGTTATTATGTGTGATCCAGAGTGGAAAGTAAAAACAGGAGTGGAAATTTTACTTTTCATTCATCGCCCCCAGGAGGATTTTTCTGATTTATTAGGGCGTTGGCGCAAATCTCAAGTTTTGCTGGATCAGGATTATGAATGGCTGATGCCTTTACGCCATCGCCATATTTTTAGTGACGGGGCAAATACTGTATATCCTTTATTTGTGATTTTTAGTGAAACTTCGGAACGTATTAAAAAGGGTCTAGTGGGGGCAGATTTGCCTTTTATTATGCAAACTCCTTCTTTTTTATCACCAGAGGAAATTTCAGAGGGGCTAAAGATTAGCCCCTGATAGGTCTGTTTGTTTATTGGACAAATTGGGGCATAATTTCAGCTGCGGTGAAGATGCCATAAATACCGCGCTGGTGTAGGTGTTTTCCGGCTTTGAGATAACCAAAGGCGGGACCACAAACATTGGCAGCCATGCTGGTTTCATCTCCTAGTGTGAAGGTATGGGTGGAAATTTTACCTTCAAAGGTGCGTCCTGTAACCTTAACGTTGGTGCTGAGGGGTTTTTTGGGGTTGCGGGTATCTACTACTCCCCCAACTGTAACGCGATCGCGGGAACAAATGCCGGCAAGTTCCAGCATCACATCATCAGCGTGTTCCATATTTTCTAAGGTCAGCACGCCATTAGTTTTGTCCAGTATTGCTTCTACTTCTGCATCAGTCATGGCTCTGGCTGTTTCCACACTATAACCGGGCATATGTCCAATGTCTTCCCGCACTGTGGCCCGGTAGGCTTCCCAGTTGGCAATACCCACACCAAAGATAATTTCTACTCGGTGAATTTCTGCATAACTTTGGGCGGCTAATGCTGCTGCTGCTGTTAATAGTCCCGGTGTGGCTCCACATCCAGTCATATAAGTAATTCCCGCAGCTTCTAGTGCTGCTTTCATTAATAACAGGTGTTCTACTGCACTAGTACGCTTGATGGCATCTACTAGCACTCCGCGCCAACCGGATTTGATAATTTCCTGGGTGACTGAGGGGATAAAATCATTGGGTAAGTTGGGTAATGCTAAGAAATACCCATCCACAGGCTGTGTGGTGGCTATTAAATCTTGAATACTGTGATTACTTAATGTGCCAAATGGTTCTAAATAACCCACAGAACCTTGTTTTTGGTAGGTTTTAATGCAGTCTTGAGTATTTAAACCTTCTGTGGAGTAGGCGTAGCCTTTTTGGTCGGCTGCTGCAACTAAGATCATTTCCCGTTTCCCGGCTAGTATTTTAGCTGCTGCTTGTCCCAGTCCACCAAAACCCAGGACTCCCACGCGGATGGGTTGGTGTGTTGCTTGTGTATTCATAGTCAATTACTCCGGTTGTGTTAATAACTATAAAGGTTAATTATGCTCCATAATCTTTAATTAATTAATGTTTTTGTTGAGATGACAATGATTATGCAGCTTAACCGTTTGACAAAAAGCGTTATTATCCTGAATATAAGTTATTTCTGGCTGTGAGTGAAAGTACTTATAAAACATTTTTTGAAGAGGAGGCTGTGAAGTTGTCACCCCTTCTGATAAATTGGTTAGTCTTACTTGAGATAGATTGATAGTGAATATAATTATTATTTAATAATCACAATCAGATAATATAGCCTTTCTCATGATGATGGTGAAGTACATCCGTAGGGAAGATGCCCGCTCTACAAGATTTATGTCATTTATATTTTTATCTCACTAAGCGTGAAAACCGCTATAGGTTTGGTAAAAAAAAACTGGCAGATACAGCATCATTCCAGGAATGAAATTTAATGACTACAGTTTATATTGAAACTAATTTTTTCACTAATTTTGCTAAAGATAAAGAGCAAGAACCTCAAAAATTAGTGAAGTATCTAAATAAGGTAACTTTATTCAATCAAATTGTTTCCCCGGCAATTTGTTTGATGAAATCTCTTTCTATACTAGAAGATGAACGTAATTATAATACTTTTAAACTGCGCCTAGCGGAAGAAATAAGTGAAGTTAAAGTAGATATCAACTCTAACTACTCCAAGCAAGTAATTAAAAGCTATCTAGAACAATTAACAATTCAAAACAACACCCGGATTAATGATATTAGTATTCGCCTCTTTGAAGTGATCAAGTGGGCAGCCATAAATGTAGAGTTAATAAATCTAAAACCATCTATACTTATTAGTAGTGTTAATCAAGAATTTATTCCTGAACCAACGGATAATTTAATTCTCCATTGTATTCTGGATCATGCTAAAACTTGTTCAGATGACCAAAAAATTCTTTTAACTGGAAACTATCAAGATTTTGGGACAAAAGAAATAAGGCAAATATTGGGTGCTGTCGGCATAAAAAAATATGTCAGTACCAGCAAAGACTTTTTTGGTTGGTTAGAGTCAATGTAGCTAATTTGCCCAACCAATAATTAGGGCTTGCTGCGATATGTACATCTAAATACACTAGCCACAAGTGTCATCAGTACCATTACACTTATCTATGGTAATGCTAAAGTTTAGCAATAAATTTTATATTTTTGTGAAGCAATCAACGGAGTATACTACTGCAAATGCTGATTTTGACGGCTTTTGGGCTAATTCATAGAGAAAGAATGTCAGCTTGACTAATTATTGAGGTTAAGAGAAACTAATTTATGACTGATGTATGTGCTTATAATAATAATAAATTTTGTAAAGATTCTGAGATATCTTGAATTTACCCTAGTTGGCCAAAAGCATGGAAACATTAGAGTTCATCATCTATCCAGACGGTCGAGTACAAGAAAAAGTCACTGGCATTATGGGCAATTCTTGCGCTGAAGTCACAGCAGCAATAGAGGCACAGCTGGGGCAAGTACTTAGTCACGAGCCAACCTCAGAATTTTTTGCTACTCAGATACAGCAATCTGCTGTGGCGAATACACAAGCCACATACAGCGATTGGTAAGTTTCCTCAAAACTCTACTGTGATTTATTGTCATTTATTTAACAACTGCCATGTCACACTTTAGCCAAATTAAGACTCAAATCCGTAACCTTGACTCTCTCAAAGATGCTCTCAGCGAATTGGGGATCAACTGGAAACCAGGCCCCGGCGAAGTACGCGGCTATCGGGGTCAAACCTATCCGGCGGAAGTAACCATTGAACAGGAAAATGGCTATGACATCGGCTTCAGATGGAATGGCAAAGAATATGAATTAGTAGCCGACTTACAATATTGGCAACAAGGCTTGTCTGTGGATGGATTCTTACGTCAAGTAACTCAACGCTACGCTTATCAATCAGTTGTTAAAGAAACCACCCGCGCAGGCTTTCAAGTTACTGAAGAACAAAAAAATCAAGATGGCTCAATTCGCTTAGTAGTACAACGCTGGAGTGCCTAATGGCTGATTTTGTCCCGTCCTCAGAACCAAAAGACAACCGTTCCGGTTTGGAACCAGAGTTAGGGGGTTTCTTACGCCACCAACCAGAACGCTCTGGTTTAGAGCCAGAACTGGGTGGTACTGAGCGACAAAAGGGCGTTTACGTTGACGAAATTACTTGCATTGGCTGCTTACACTGCGCTCATGTGGCGCGTAACACCTTCTATATTGAACCAGACTATGGGCGATCGCGCGTGATTCGCCAAGATGGTGATAGTGAGGATATGATCCAAGAAGCAATTGATACTTGTCCAGTGAATTGTATTCATTGGGTTGATTACACCGAACTAAAAAAGTTAGAAGCAGAGCGCAAATATCAAGTAATACCCATTGCCGGCTATCCAGTAGAACAAGCGGTATCTACTAGCCAAATGCGACGTAAGAAACAAAAGTTCACCAACACAAAACCCCATTAATAATTGAATTGATCATCGAAAACCCCACCAAAGGCGTTATTATATCAGGTGTATGTATTTTTAACACACACCTGATATGTATTTTTATTGATTAAATTTACTAATTATTACCAATAATTAATCTTCAGGGAAGGTTTGAACCTTGCCGTTAGGACTAAGAAGCACCCGAATACTGAAATTTTGCCCATTGGCACTGGCAGAAACAAAAGGTTGACCAATTTTAGGCATTCCGCTACTGTCGATAAATTCTCTTGCTGCCTTATTGATAGGATAAATTTTTTCTATCTTACCATCAACATCCACTTCCAAACTATATTCTAAAGTGTATGTAAACCCAGTAGGGGGCTGCCAGCGCTTGGTGAGGATTTTTTGGGCTTCTGCTACTTGAGATGTCTTTAACACAGTACCACTGGTAGCAACTTGTTGAGATGTTGAGCTAGAATTTACGCTTACTTGCTGTGGTTTAACCAGTGAGTTAGATGGCGAAGGGGTTGGACTAACATTGTTGTTGGTATTATTGGGGGGAAGTGATGAAATATTGACTAATTTGTCTTTGTTAGCAGATAGGCTAGGTGGTAAAGATTGCTTTTGCAGTAGCGCGGTTTCACTCTGGGGGCTGGTGGTTGCAATTGGGGACTCAAATAAAGACAGAGGACTTTGTGCCGATGGGATAGATAGACTAGGGGTAAATTTTGACGGGGGCTGTTTAGAGAAACTGGCTGTAGGAAGTTGAGAATTGGGGCTTAAATTATCTTGGGGTGTGAATACGGGGGAAGGTTCCAGGGTGGGTTTAGCCGCTTCTGGTGGTGATATTGTGGCTATTTGTCCTTGATTTTGTCTATTATTGGCAAGTTGCCAAGTCATTGGTAACAAACCCACACCCAACACCATAACTGCGGCGATGGGGGCCCAAGCAGATAATTTCATAGTCAAATTATTTTCATTTATATTGGGTAAAGCCATGATATCAGCGGAATACTCATCTAAAGCAGTTGCTAGGTCGAATAATTGCAGCAAACTTAGTTTAATTACAGAACCAGATGTGGGATTAGCCAGGGAACCTAGAAACAGATTATGAGTTAAATAGTTTCCTGGTTCTAAGTAGATTTTTTTCGCTGATGTTGGAGAAGTAAAAGATTTGTAAGTATTACTGTTGAGGAGTGAAGATTGGTTAAACCCTATCAACTGGGGCTGATGGCATGGTTGACTAGAATCCTGGGGTTGGGTGAGATTTAGCCAAAAATTATCAGGGGGTTGCTGTATGAAGTCTTGGACATAGCTGTAGACAACATCACACAAAATTTCTAGTTGATCGCGATCGCCCTGAATAAAGATTTTACCTTCCTCTGGTGGTTGGGGAGCATCAAAATACAGTTCAAAGGTGAGCTGCTTAATCACTGTTTTTCCCATCAAACGAGATAGGGGTGAACTTTGCCCTAATATTTCCAGAGTACAGGTGGGGGGTGTGTAGCGTCTAATGACTGAATTTAATCGTGACATGGCAGAAACGGCGAGGGAGAGGATGATCTAAAATTTGGCAGAACTGTCTATGAGTGCTAGCCATAATCGGCGGTGTCCACCATTAGCACTATAAAACAGTAAATCTACCAACAGTTTTAGTGCCAAATGGGTCAGCATATCTGTGGTTATTTGCTCGTTTTCTTCCATCCGTTCTTGGTAGGTATTACAGAAAGCATCAATGTAGTCTCCTAGTAAAGCAGCTTGATGAGGTTCCCGCTTGTTTTCCGCCATTTGTTCTAATAGACCAACAGCACGGCGAATCAATTCTTGGTACTGTTTGGCGAGGTAGCAAGTAATCAGAACCAGCGATCGCGCTTCTTCTACATCCAGCTTTTTCCGCCCACCTTGACCTTTGCGTAAGGGGTTAGACTGACGCAATCGCCATAAAGCTACCCGGTCTGGCACTCTTGATTCTAAATTGAGATTAATGGCCGCAGATAGCATAGCCTCGGAACCAATACAAGTTAAAGTTTCTAGGGCTAACATCACCAAGTCCAACTGGGTTTTAATGTTGTCCCATTGAAGTATGTTTGGGGCTGGAAGCTTAGTTAAATCAGCCCATTGGGGATTTGGCGTAGCTGAATCGGCGGCCGAGTGCATAACTTTTAGCATAGGTGATCGGGCGTGTGGAGGCTATTGCTGTTACCCTTTTTGAAACCAGACTCTTCAATAATAGAACAGGGAACGGGGAACAGTCCAAAATCCTACAACCCTTTAATATGAGCAATGGTGACACCGCTACCGCCATCAGCTTGTTCTGCGGGTTCACAGTGGCTAACTCTGGGGTGCTGGTGTAAAAAAGTGTGAACTCCTTGGCGCAGTTTGCCGGTTCCATGTCCGTGAATAATCCATAATGGGCCGGTGGCTTGGGAAATTACCTGGTCTAAAATAATTTCTGCATCAGCTACCCGTTTACCGCGTAAATCTACTGTGTTGCGGGAGGTGCGAAGTTTGGGGGCGCTTTGTTCCGGTTGAGTCACAGGGGCTGGGGCTGGCTTTGTTTTAACTACTGGTTCGGGTTTTTGACCATCTAAAGATTCAATATCTTCTAGCTTGACTGTCATTTTCATCATGCCGAAGCGGACGCTAAATTCACCATCGCCATCAGGGGCTGTTAAAACCTCTGCTGTTTGCCCAAACTGGGAAATCCGCACGCGATCGCCAACTTTAGGCATAAACTGCACTTTGGCTTTGGGCGGGGCTGGGGGCTGATATTTTTGAGCAATTTTATTTAACGCTTCTGTTGCTTGTTGGGCATCTTGGGCTTTGGCTTGACCTTGTTGCAAACGGCGAATTACTTGGGCGATTTCGGACTTAGCTTGGGTAATGGCTTGTTGTACTGCCATTTCTTGGTCAAGGCGTAGAGCTTTTTCCCGTTCTTGCAAGGCTTGAGATTTTGCCGACACTTCTTTGTACAAGCGTTCTGCTTGCTGTAATAAACTTTGAGCTTCTGCAGCTTTAGTTTCTTGGCGGCGACGTTGGGCTTCTAACCCAGCAATTACTTGATTAACTTCGTCTGTTCCCCCTCCCACTTGAGTTTTTGCCTGTTCTATCACTTCTGGTTTTAACCCCAAGCGCTGGGCAATTGTCAAGGCGTTAGAACGTCCAGGAATGCCCCACAATAAGCGATAGGTAGGTGAGAGTGTTGTTTCATCAAATTCCACTGAAGCATTTTCAAATCGCTCATCTTCATATTTGAGGGCTTTTAATTCACCAAAGTGAGTGGTGGCGATGGTTAGCTGGGCATGATCAGCCAGATATTTTAGTAAAGCGATGGCTAATGCACTTCCTTCTGCTGGATCGGTTCCTGCACCTACTTCATCGAGTAATACTAGGGATGAAGCATTGTTAATCTGTTCATCAGTGGCCAAAGCGTCTAAAATTCGACTAATCCGGCGGATGTGTCCAGAAAATGTAGATAAGCTTTGCTGTAATGATTGTTCATCGCCAATATCAGCTAACACTTGGTGAAACCAAGGTATTTCTACTGGTTCCCGGGCGGGGACAAATAAACCTACTTTAGCCATCAATACCGCCAAAGCCAGGGTTTTTAAGGTGACTGTTTTTCCTCCTGTATTGGGTCCGGTAATGGTTACTATGCGAATATGGGGACTGATGAGCAAGTCCACGGGAACCACAGCTTGGCCGTGTTCGTGTTGTTGTTGCCACACTAACAAAGGATGGCGTAATTGTCTCAGGGTAATGATGTCATTATCTTGCCGGTTAATAAATCTGGGGGGGTTGGCTCCCAACCAAAAACTATACCTAGCTCTAGCGGTGGCTAAATCCAAGGTGGTGACAATTGCTAATAAGCGTTCTAAGTCTGGTTTGACTGCTGCTATTTGCTGTGTGAGTTGGCGACGAATCGCTTCTGCTTCTGTTTGTTCTCTTCTCACAGTTTGGCGCAGTTGATTACCTAAAGTGACTATAGAATTAGGTTCTATGTATAGAGTGGCTCCACTGGTGGAAGTATCATGAACAATGCCGGGGATAGCGTCTTTTTGGGGTGCTTTCACCGGGATGACATAGCGATCGCCCCGTTGGGTAATTAGCTGTTCTTGAACCGCACCGGATTTAGCCTGTAAAATATTTTGCAGTTTTTGGGTAATTTGAGTGCGTAGTTTACGTAATTCTGTGCGAATTTCTCCCATTTTTTGGCTGGCGCGGTCTGTGACTTGTGCCCGTTCATCAATACATCGGTGTATTTCTTGCTCTAATTCGGGATAAGTCCGCAAATCTGCGACTAAGTGAGAAAGTACAGTTAGGTTTTGCTGTCCGTCAATAACACGACGTAAATTTCTGGCACCAGCCAAAGTCGTGGCGATGGCTAACAGTTCATCTCCTGCTAAAGTGCCGCTAAGTTCTGCCCGTTCTAGAGAATCCCCAATATCTTTAATCCCGTCAAAGGATAATCCAGTTGTTAAGTGAGTTTCCAACTGGTATACTTCTCTGGTTTGGGCTAATAACTGCTGACTGGCTGCCAGAGATGTGGGTGTTTGTAGATGAAGTGAAGCGATCGCCCCTAGCTTGGTTGCCGCAAATGTGGAAAGATGCTGGCAGAGGCGATGCCATTCGAGTAGTTCTAAAGTTTCAGATTGGATCAAGGCTTCAATGTCTAATCTGAACTAATTGTAACAATTCCAGTGGCTGAAAGGTAAAAACCTGAAGGGTAAATTTTCCTGGTTTCCCATACAATCTATCTGGGATTATTCTGGGATCATTTGTAAGCAGCAAAAAAACTGCTCCAAACATCTTCACAATTTGATACCCTAGCTTAAACAGATTTGAGAAAAGTTAAAGCGTGGACATTCAACTTGGTCGGGGAAAGAAAGCTCGTCGAGCTTATGGAATTGATGAAATTGCTCTAGTCCCTGGTAATAGAACACTCGATCCGAGTCTAGCAGAGACTAAGTGGATTATTGGCAATATTGAGCGAGAAATCCCGATTATTGCCAGTGCAATGGATGGCGTAGTCGATGTGAAGATGGCCGTACATTTGTCACGGTTGGGAGCATTGGGAGTGATCAACTTAGAGGGTATCCAAACTCGCTATGCTGACCCAGAGCCGATTTTAGATCGCATTGCCTCTGTGGGCAAAGGTGAGTTTGTGTCCTTGATGCAGGAACTATATGCCGAACCGATAAAACCAGAATTAATCACCAAGCGCATTGAGGAAATTAAACAGCAGGGCGGTATAGCAGCTGTGAGTGCTACTCCAGCAGCAGCCAGTAAGTATGGTGAAGTGGTGGCCAAAGCTGGGGCAGATTTATTTTTTGTCCAAGCTACGGTAGTTTCTACGGCACATTTATCCCCAGAATCTATAGTTCCCCTGAATTTAGGGGAATTTTGCCGTTCTATGCCCATACCTGTGGCGCTGGGCAATTGCGTAACCTATGAAGTGACTTTGAATTTGTTGCAAGCTGGGGCGGCTGCGGTATTAGTGGGAATTGGCCCTGGTGCGGCTTGTACCTCTCGCGGGGTGTTGGGGGTGGGTGTACCCCAAGCAACGGCGATCGCTGATTGTGCCGCAGCCAGAGATGATTATTATCAAGAAACTGGGAACTATATTCCCATCATTGCCGATGGTGGTTTAATCACTGGTGGCGACATTTGTAAATGTATCGCCTGCGGTGCCGATGCTGTGATGATTGGTTCTCCCTTTGCTAGAGCGGCTGAAGCGCCGGGCAGGGGCTATCATTGGGGAATGGCAACACCTAGCCCTGTACTGCCCCGTGGCACACGCATTAACGTTGGTACAACTGGCAGCTTAGAGCAAATCCTTATTGGTCCTGCTGGACTAGATGATGGTACTCATAATCTTGTGGGAGCCTTAAAAACTAGCATGGGTACATTAGGAGCCAAAAATATCAAAGAAATGCAGCAAGTTGAAGTGGTAATTGCTCCTTCCCTACTAACTGAAGGTAAAGTGTACCAAAAAGCCCAACAATTAGGCATGGGTAAATAAAAAAATCGGCAATAGGCAGTAGGGCATTATTCTAGATTCCAGAAATATTTTTCTCCAGACTCCCAAACAATCTCTGGAAAAATTAGATATCTAACCTACAATAGAGATAGCGGAGACGCATGTTTCCGTTCACTCCTCACACCACACTCCGCCCGGACTACTGTTCGGGCGGTTCCTTATGTTGGTACATAATTTCTTTATTTTCGTTGCAAATGTACATTCTTGACTTATGGGCTGCTGTTTTTGCTATGGTAGAATTTTCACCAAATTAACCAAATATAATTGGCAAAGGTTTTTAGGGATGTCAGCAGCAGCACAAGTTACGGATCAAAGTTTTAAGCAAGAAGTACTCGAAAGCGATGTACCAGTTTTAGTTGACTTCTGGGCACCTTGGTGTGGTCCTTGCCGCATGGTAGCTCCGGTTGTGGAAGAAATAGCCGCACAGTATGAACATCAACTCAAAGTTGTCAAAATTAACACCGACGAAAATCCTCAAGTGGCCAGTACTTACGGTATCCGCAGCATCCCCACATTAATGATTTTTAAAGGTGGGGAAAAAGTTGATATGGTTGTCGGTGCAGTGCCTAAATCCACATTAATAAACACTTTGGACAAATATATTACACCTCCTAAGTAAATATTTGTAAACAGGTTTTTGAGGCGCGCCAACCCGCGTCTCAACAAAACTTTTTTGTGGTGGTTATCATCACCAACCACAAAATATCACACAGCAATTACTTGCAGCAGTTGACAACTGCACTCCAAAATCTGGTAAAATGTAATGCCATTATAGCGACAGTTCTCATGACCTCATCTGAGCCATTTGACACATCAGAGAATCTAAGTGATATAACTAAATTATTTGATCGGTTACCGACATTAAAAAATGGGCATCTGATTCAGCAAGCCCTGGCTACCATAATACGTCTAGCTGATAGCGAAATTGAGCGGCTTGACTGGAAAATCCTGTCTGCTGCTTTAGCAGATATGGAGCGAGGCTTTCAGCTTTTTTATGACTACCGACACGTCCGCAAAGTAACTATTTTTGGTTCTGCTCGTCTATCGCCGACAACACCGGAATATCAGATGGCCCTTCAGTTTGCTCGCACTGTATGTCAGTTGGGATTCATGGTGATGACGGGCGGGGGGGGTGGTATTATGCAGGCTGGTCACGAAGGCGCTGGGCGAGATAATTCCTTTGGCTTGAATATTCAGTTACCCTTTGAACAGCAGGCTAACCCATTTATTGAGGGTGACCCTAAGCTGATTCATTTTAAGTATTTTTTCACCCGGAAACTGTTTCTGCTCAAAGAAAGTGATGCTGTGGCTTTATTTCCTGGAGGTTTTGGGACTCAAGATGAAGCTTTTGAATGTATGACCCTGAGCCAAACGGGTAAATTTGGACCTGTTCCTGTGGTTTTAATTGATCATCCAGGTGGAGATTATTGGCGGTCTTGGAGTAGATATATTGATCAGCAACTGGTGCAGAAAGGTCTGGTCAGTCCTGATGACTCCAGCCTTTACACTGTAACAGATAGCTTGGAAATCGCTTGTGAGGCTATTACTGGTTTTTATCGAGTTTATCATTCTAGTCGCTACGTGGGAGAGCAGTTGGTAATTCGTCTGTCGGCCGATTTATCAGATGATGCGGTGGAAAAGTTAAATGCTAATTTTAGCGACATTTTGGTAAAAGGAAAAATTGAAAAGAGTCAGGCTTTACCCCAAGAAAACCAAGATGAAACGGTAGAACTACCCCGGTTAGTTTTGTATTTTAACCAGCGTGATTTGGGTCGTTTGTATCAAATGATTGCAGCAATTAACCACATGGGGACTCCTTCCCAGGAAGAAAAAGCACATCCAGAAAGAAAGTAACCACTATATTAGTTGATCAATTCTGAGTCGTGTTGCAAAAGCCTGTATATGAACACAGGAAACAGTGAAGGGAGTGAAATATGCTGGAATTATTGGGTTCAGGTTTAATTTCTCTGTGGCTAGAAATGGCTGGTGTAAAAATTAAGCCTGCGATCGCTCTGGAGGTGCTGGGCTGGGAAAATAGCCCTGGCTTGGTTCTAGCACCTGATCCAAATCCCACCGGAAGCACTACAGCAGAAGAATATTTACAAGTACTGATTTCCTCCCAATTAGTGACGGAAAACTTAACCAGTAGTCAGGGAATTTGGATGCAGTCAGGTCCAATATTGATGGCTAATCACCAAGGTACAAAACCTCTACCGGCAGCGTCTTTAACTAAGATTGCCACTTCCTTGGTGGCTTTGAAAAGGTGGGGACCAAACCACCAATTTGAAACTGTGGTCAGCGCTACGGGACCGATAGTGAAGGGGGTATTACAGGGTGATTTGGTGATTACTGGTGGTGGTGATCCTATGTTTGTTTGGGAAGAGGCCATCGCGGTGGGTAATACTTTGAATCAAATGGGGATTAAGCAGGTAAAGGGAAATTTGCTGATCAGCAGTAATTTCGCCATGAATTTTCAACAAAACCCCATATTAGCGGGTGAGATGCTCAAGCAAGCATTAAATCATTCAACTTGGACTCCTGGGGCAAATTATATATATTCAACTATGCCCAAGGGAACAGCGAAACCCCAAGTGGTGATTGCAGGTAATGTGAAATTAGCATCACAAGCCAACCGGGAAAAAAATCTGCTCCTGCGTCGTCGTTCTTTACCTTTGCACCAACTGATTAAGGAAATGAACGTTTTTAGTAATAACGTCATGGCCGAGATGTTGGCGGAATCAGTGGGAGGCGCTGGTGTGGTACAGTCTGAAGCTGCTAAGTTGGCTGGAGTACCAGAGGCGGAAATTCAGTTAATGAATGGTTCAGGATTAGGAGTGGACAATCGTATTTCTCCGAGAGCGGCCTGTGCTATGTTAATGGCTATCCAAAAAGTGGCAGTAGCCCATCAGATGAATGTGGCTGATTTGTTTCCTACTTCAGGTTTTGATCGTCGAGGAACAATGGAAGGGAGAAAAATGCCTTATGCTACTGTAATGAAAACTGGTACTTTGCGGGATGTGAGTGCTTTGGCTGGTGTGATCCCCACCGGCGATCGCGGTTTGGTTTGGTTTACTATTATTAACCGTGGTCCACAAATCTCAGCTTTCCGCGCTAGTCAAGACCAGTTTTTACAAAGTCTAGTCAAAAAGTTAGCAGTTGTTGCCAATATTCCCGCCACCATTACTCCCCATACTCCCAAATATTTTTCACCTCAGTTGGGTGGGGCTAGTCGTAATGAAATTATTGCTCAAAATCCACCGATGACTAATCAACATCTTCAGGAATAATCTCTATTACCACTCTACTACTGGATTGACCACTTTTCACTACAATATCCTGTGTTTGCAAATTACCCAGGGCTGTTTCTCCTGTAAAATTTATGGGGGGGTCGGTTTGACGATAAACCACATTTCCTTGAGCCGCTAACAGTTTTTTGTCTAAATACCAGTTGAGTTGATTAGATTTGAGGGTTTGACTACGCTGACCTGTGGCTTTGACGTTACCTCTGAAAATAACAACTTTTTCCGGTATTTTCAATTCCCCTTGATTGGCGGTTACAGTCACATTTTCAGTTCGTTGGAGTACCGTCACGGGAGAGTTGGTCTCCACTGCTTCTGCTTTCATGTCCCAGGTCATAGAGTTACTAGCTATCTGGGTTGGTGGGTCTACTAAGTCTAGCTGGGCATTTTTTTGGATGGTAGCAGTTTTAGTTTTTAAGTTGATTTTGGCACCATCTCCCCGACCACGGTCAGTAATTTTATTGTTATTGTAGCGATCAATTGCTATGGGGCGATCGCTAATTAATGTTTCTTGTTTAACCAGCCAAGTTAAATTTTCTGTTCGCAGTTGCATTTGGGGATCAACAGATTTGGCGACTACGCCACCAAAAAACTCTATGCGCTGTTCTCTGGTTTTCACTCGTGCTTCTTGGGCGGTTGCGGTTAGTTGTTTATGAGTGCCATTTAATTGGTTACGGACAATTAATAAATTTTGTTTAGGCAGCCATTCTAATTCATTACCTTGTAATATAATCCCATTAATGGGATCTGTTGCCAGTATTTTTCCTTTGAGAAATAGCCTTTCACCATCTTGTTCTATATCTGCTCGGTCTCCTTGTATTTTGTAAATTGGTTTTCCATCTTGATATAGTTCCCCCACAGGGCTTTCCGCTTGACCAATTTGTTTTTCTTTGGTGTATATGGCTTTTTTAGACCGGACTTTCCAAAGTGGTTTTCCTACTTCGTCTGCTTGTTCTAAGGTGACATCAAAAAAGGTCAAATTGCTGTCTTGGCGGGATGAATCAGCATTATTTGATAAAGAAGCAGGGGGGGATTTACCCCCACAAGCCACTAACCCAAGTACCAAGAAAAAAGTTAAAGGCAGGTAAAACAAATTTACTTTCAGTTGTGAAAAATTGAGGGATGAAAATAAAGGGTTTAAAATTTGGTTAATTTGAGCTTTTTTCAGACAATTGAATTGTTTTTTCTGCCTAACTTTGGGAGCTTTCATTAATCTTGGATTTCTAAATGTGGATCAGCTTCTCTAATCTCTTCGAGAAAACCCATGGTAGATAAAGGTCGATATGGATAGCTTTGGCGGGGATTTTTTTGGATGTCTTCTTTGATGGCTTCTAAATCAATATAGCGATCGCTAACATTGATTAAGCTATCACTTGTCATTGAACGTAAACTAATAACTTCTACCCGCACACCACGATAACTGACTGAATTTACCGCATATGCCAAATCCCCATCGCCACTGACTAATACTGCGGTATCATAGGAATCTACTAAAGCCATCATATCTACCGCAATTTCTACATCCAGATTAGCTTTCTTTGATCCGTCTGGTAACTGTACTAAATCCTTAGCAATAACTCGATAGCCATTGCGACGCATCCACAACAAAAAACCTTGTTGCTTTTCGTTGGTACGGTCTACACCAGTATAAAAGAAAGCACGTAACAGTCTAGAACCGCCTGTTAATCGGCACAGTAGCTTAGTGTAGTCAATTTCGATTCCCAGTTGTAACGCAGCATAAAAGAGATTGGAACCATCAATAAATATAGCTACACGACCTCGATTTTCTAAGACTTGTTCCGGCGTAAATATGGAATCACTTTCTAGATTATTCAACATTGTTGTCATACCTCATTATTATTCTCGTTTGTTTGATACTCATTTACCCAACTGATATCTAAGAACGGCTTATGATAATATTTCGGGGCTAATCAGTGAGTTAAGCCCCGATCAGTTTTTTGAGAAAATTAAGAAAATGATGGTAAATTAAGAGGTTAATGGTTTTTTAGAGATTCTATGCGTTTAAACACAGGTTGGGGTTGACCCAATATTTGTTGGTTGGTTAGTAGCCCCCATTGGGAATGGGTAGCAAAAGGGGTAAGGGTTGCAGTTGTGATTTGATCATTAAAGTCAACTCCAAAGCCCAGCTGCTGATAAATAGCACTACTGATATTGGGAATGACCGGGGAGAGAAGATAAGCCGCTAGTCTAACAGATTCTAGAACTGCGTACAGCACTATTTCCACTTCCTGCTGCTTTCCTTGTTTATATAATGTCCAAGGGGCTTGTTCATCAATAAACTTATTGCTGGTTCTTACCAGGACAAGGGTAGCTTCGCAGGCTTGGTTAAAAGCTAACGCCTCATAGGCTTGTTTTACTTTTTCCCCTAGATGTAACCCCATAGCTTTTAAGGGATTTTCGTCGTTAATTGCCTCATTTGCAATTGATAGTCCATGATCAGTACAGTATTTCTTCACCATGTTTAAGGTGCGATTTAGCAAATTACCTAAGTCATTAGCCAAATCTGCATTTAAAACATTAATGAATCTAACTTCATTAAAATCGCCATCCTTACCAAATTCGATTTCCTTAAGGAAGTAATAACGAACTGCATCACTACCATAGCCTTGAACTAGCCCAATAGGATCGAGGGTGTTACCCTGAGATTTACCCATTTTTTGGCCATCTTTAGTTAAAAAACCATGGCCAAATACTTGCTGTGGTAGGGGTAAACCAGCTGACATCAACATAGCTGGCCAATAAACTGCGTGGAATCGTAAGATATCTTTACCAATTAAGTGCAGGTTGATAGGCCACCAATTTTTTAAGGCGTTGGCTAAAGTTGGTTCTGCATCCGGCTCTAGTAACGCCGTAACATAAGCTAGTAAGGCATCAAACCAGACATAAAGGGTATGGTTGGGGTCAACTGGTACTGGAAAACCCCAGTCCACATTTACCCTGGAGATGGAAAAGTCTTGTAAACCTTGACTAACAAAGCTTAAGACTTCATTACGACGACTTTCAGGCTGGATAAAATCTGGTCGAGCTTGGTAAAATTCCTCTAGTTGTGCTTGATAACTAGATAGGCGAAAAAAGTAGTTTTGCTCGTCGCGCCACTCAACTTCCTTGTTAGTATGAATAGGGCAGCGCCTTCCCTCTAGTAGTTCCCGTTCTTCCTTAAATTCTTCACAGGATACGCAGTACCAACCTTTCTGTTGTCCTTGGTAGATGTCGCCTTTTTCCCAAACCCGCTGGAAGAATTCTTTAACGATGGCTTCATGGCGAGGAGCGCTAGTCCGACTAAAGCGATCAAATTGAATATTTAGTAACTGCCATAAGCGGATAAAGCTAGGGACGATTTGATCACAAAACTCTTGTGGGGCTTTCCCTAAACTCTCTGCTGAACGCTGAATTTTCTGCCCGTGTTCATCTGTACCCGTAATTAGCAATACTTTATGCCCTAACAGCCGATGAAACCGCGCCAACACGTCCGCAGCCATAGTTGTATAAGCACTGCCAATGTGAGGAACGTCATTGACATAATAGAGGGGTGTTGTCAATGCAAATGTCTTTTCTGTTTTATTCACTAAATCCATACACAATTTAAAAATAAATTATTAAAATGTTTTGTTTTGTATCTGAACTTTGGCAAAACCAAGCAACTATATAATCATACTCCTAGTTTGACAAACTGTAATTTAATATTAGCAAATTTCTGACCGCCAAAATTGTTTATTAATGTGTATCAAGCGGGTTAGTATTGAGTCACAACACATTGTCAACTATGGCTATGAGCTTGATTGTGGTGGTGACTACACAGCCGTAAACTTCAAAAAATGGATAGAAATTTTCTACCTGAAGATTGCCTGACTATCAATATTTAAATGTAAAAATTAAGTTAAGTTAAGTCAAGAGCAGAAAAAACATATTAACTTAGCTATGAGTGGCAATAGTCCCCTGGATATTTCTCGTTATTTGCTGGCGGCATCATCAACGCAAATTTTTCGCTATCACGAAAATCGCATTCCCAGGGATGCTAGTGTGTTAGTGGTGAGCAATCATCGTAGCTTTATGGATGCACTGATTTTAATGTCAGCGCTATCCACTCCAATTCGCTTTGCTTGCCATCGTTATATGGGACAGGTACCAGTCATGAGGGAAATTGTCACCGGACAATTGGGCTGTTTTCCTTTAGAAGATCCCCCCAGTCGCCAGCACAGCTTTTTTCAGCAGTCGGAGAAAATTTTGCAGTCTAAGCAGGTGGTAGGTGTTTTTCCTGAAGGTACTCTCCCGATGGTAACATCTACCCCTGCCGATGAAGTAGGGGAATTTCACCGGGGATTTGCTCATTTAGCATTACGGTGTAATGTTGAGGATTTGGTAATTTTACCAATTGCCATCGCCTCCCTACAAGAAGTCAACACTTATGCTTTACCGCTGCGACTGTTAAGTTTATTCGACCCTTCAGAACCTTTATTTCATCAACCAGGTTTACACCCTTTGGTTATCTATCGTCGGGTTGCTGTGTTCATTGGTTGCCCTTATTGGATTACACCACAACATCAAGAAAAATATCACGGCAGACAAGCTAAAAATGTTGTGGCTGAACTAACTGAGCATTGCCACTATGAAATTGCCAGTTTGCTCAAACAAGGTTGTATTTGAAGGGTGGGATATTAGAGAATAAATTATAGGTGACAATAAGAGTAGTTAGTTAATCAATATTTCTCAAATATTTCTCAAATATTTCTCAGCGCCAAAATTTAATCTTTTCTTATCAATTGAGTTGAGGTGAAAGATTTAATTTATATTAAGTGTGGTTTTTGCTACCCACGCCCAGGTCTGAAGCAATTCCGTTAACCCAAAAAGTTGAATTTGACAATGGCAAAAGTTGAGCTAAAACCTTGTTTCCTTACTCCTAACCGAGTACAAATGCAGTATCCGTTGTTTGTATATTTACCAGGATTGGATGGAACTGGTCAACTACTGCGATCGCAAACAGCAGGCTTAGAACTTGGCTTTGATGTCCGGTGTTTAGCCATTCCCAGACAAGACCTCGCCACCTGGGATGTGTTATCCAATCACGTCTTAGATTTAATCCACGCCGAATTAGAAAAAAGCTCTCACAGACCAGTTTACCTTTGTGGCGAGTCTTTTGGGGGTTGTTTGGCCATGAAAGTGGCAACCCAAGCACCACAGTTATTTAAGCGGATTATTTTAGTTAACCCTGCATCTGCTTTTCAACTCCGCCCTTGGTTGATGTGGAGTTCCCAACTCACTTACTTTGTCCCAGAATGCTTTTATGATGTTGGCGCACTAGGGTTATTACCCTTTCTGGCATCGTTACCCCGTATTCCCCGTAACGTGCGCTACGAACTCCTGAAAACCATGCGTTCTGTACCTCCAGCCACAGTTAACTGGCGACTGTCTTTATTGAAAGAATTTAGTATAGCTGAAAATCAGTTACGCCACCTGACCCAATCGGTTTTACTCATTGCCGGTGGTGGCGATCGCCTTTTACCCTCCGTCAACGAAGCCAAACGTTTGGTCAGTATTTTACCTAAGAGCAAAATGCTGGTATTGCCCAACAGTGGACACGCTTGCCTACTAGAAAAAGATGTTAATCTCTATAAAATTATGTATGATAATAACTTTTTAGAGAATACTTGTCAAGTATCAAATTGGCGAGATATGATGCCAAATCCTGGGATAAAACACCTATTAGACCAGAGTTTCCCCCTTAATCAGCAAAACTAGAAAAGACCAATCACTAAGAAAGGCGAATTTTAAGTAATACTGGTACAAGCTGGACAACTTACATCAAATCAGAAAATGAAAATTCAACTTAGTAACAAACCTGTGCTAGAGTGGGGGGGGGATAGTTTAGCAATTGGATTATTTGAAGATGCAGTTGAGTTGACTGATCAACTAGCACAATTGGATGATCAGTTGGGCGGTGTTTTAAAAGAACTGATTGCCGAAGAAGAATTTAAGGCCAAAGCCCACAGCACTATTTTCACCCGTGTAAGTGCCAATAGTCCCATCCGGAAAGTGATTTTAGTGGGTTTAGGAAAACCCGAAGCCCTGAACTTAGAAACCCTGCGACTAGCAGCAGCTGCTGTAGCTAGGGTAGCGAAAAAGCAGAAAAGTAAAAGCCTGGGTTTGAGTTTGCCATTGTGGAATAACCAACCTGCTGCAACGGCTCAAGCCATGGCAGAAGGGTTACAATTGGCGCTATACAAAGACATTCGCTTTAAGTCAGAACCAGAGGACAAAGAAATAAAACTGGCAACTGTAGATTTACTGGGATTAAGTGGACAAGAAGCAGCCATAACCCTAGCCAATCAAATTGTTTCCGGGGTAATTTTAGCCAGAGAATTGGTAGCTGCACCAGCCAACGAAGTGACCCCCATCACCTTGGCAGAAACAGCCCAAGCCATAGCCACAGAACACGGGTTAGAAGTGCAAATTTTAGAACGGGAAGACTGCGAAAAGTTGGGTATGGGAGCCTTTTTAGGCGTTGCCAAAGCTTCAGATTTACCGCCTAAATTTATTCACCTGACCTACAAACCCAAAGGTACGGCAAAACGCAAACTAGCAATTATTGGTAAAGGTTTAACCTTCGATTCTGGTGGACTCAATATTAAGGGTGCTGGTAGCGGCATTGAAACCATGAAAATTGATATGGGGGGTGCTGGTGCTACCTTGGGGGCTGCCAAAGCCATTGCCCAAATCAAACCAGATGTGGAAGTTCACTTTATTTCAGCCGCCACAGAAAACATGATTAGCGGTCACGCTATGCACCCAGGGGACATCCTCACAGCATCCAACGGCAAAACAATAGAAGTGAATAACACTGACGCGGAAGGACGTTTGACCTTGGCTGATGCCTTGGTGTACGCCGATAAATTGAAAGTGGATGGCGTGGTTGATTTAGCTACCCTCACAGGTGCTTGTGTCGTTGCCTTGGGTGAGGACATCGCGGGCTTGTATAGTCCTGATGATGCTTTAGCAGCACAACTGCAACAAGCAGCTGAAACCGCGGGAGAAAAGTTGTGGCGGATGCCAATGGAAGAAAAATATTTTGAAGGATTGAAGTCGGAAATTGCTGATATGAAAAACACTGGACCGCGTTCCGGTGGTTCCATTACCGCAGCCCTTTTCCTCAAACAATTCGTCAAAGAAACCCCTTGGGCGCACTTGGATATTGCGGGACCAGTGTGGACGGATAAAGAAAAGGGTTATAACAGTTCAGGAGCTACAGGTTACGGTGTGCGAACGCTAGTAAATTGGGTATTAGCTTCTTAAAAGCCAGAAGGTAGGGAATAATGACTGGGTAGTTTTGACCGGAATCTCAAGTCCCTACTTTCCACTCCTCCAGTAATGGGTTTATATATTGACAAACTCACCTACCAAGTTGGTGGGTGATTTTTGACGGTTCACTGTAACTTGTTACCGATTGACACTCCCCCAGGCTTTAGCCGGGGGATTCCAACGTCGCTCTCCTCCCATTCTTTTGGTCAAAGAATTTTAACTTTTCAGCCCAGCGATCTGGTAAAATTTGTAAGGTTTATAGTAGCTCTTAGCAATGGGATTGACAGGCATACGGATAGCAATTGACGCAATGGGAGGAGATCATGCACCCGGTGAAATCGTTACTGGCGCTCTGCGTGCCAGTGAAGAACTGGATGTAAAAGTATTATTAGTTGGTGATCCCCAAAAAATTGCAGCTGCCCTGCCGCCAAAAACTAATTTGGAACGGGTAGAGATTGTTTCGGCTTCAGAAGCGATCGCAATGGATGAGGAGCCTTTAAATGCAGTTAGACGCAAACCCAAGGCTTCCATTAACGTGGCCATGGATTTAGTTAAGCAACAACAGGCAGATGCTGTGTTTTCTGCGGGACACTCCGGCGCGGCTATGGCATCAGCTTTGCTGCGCCTGGGACGATTGCCAGGAATTGACCGCCCAGCTATTGCCACGGTCTTTCCCACGGTGAAACCAGGTAAACCAGTAATCGTACTTGATGTTGGTGCAAATGTAGACTGCCGCCCTAAGTTTTTAGAGCAGTTCGCTGTCATGGGGTCAACCTATAGCCAGTATGTATTGGGTGTTAGTAAGCCTCAAGTAGGTTTGTTGAATATTGGTGAAGAGGACACTAAGGGTAATGAGGTGGCTCTACGTGCCCACCAATTACTCAGGGAAAATTCCCAAATTAATTTTATTGGTAATGCTGAAGGGCGTGATGTACTTTCTGGTAATTTTGATGTAATTGTTTGCGATGGCTTCGTGGGTAATGTATTATTAAAGTTTGCGGAAGCAGTGGGGGAAGTCATTTTGCAAATCCTCCGGGAAGAATTACCCCAAGGATTACAAGGTAAAATCGGTACAGCAATTTTAAAACCTAACCTGAAGCGAGTTAAACAGCGCATGGATCACGCAGAACATGGCGGCGCTTTACTTTTAGGAGTTGCTGGAGTATGTTTTATTGGCCACGGTAGCTCTCAAGCTGCTTCAATTTTTAATGCAATTCGCACGGCCAAGGAAGCTGTCGATAATCAAGTGCTGCAAAGACTTAAGTCCCAATATAAAATCCTACAGCAGGAAACAAGTTAGGGGAGATTAGGAGTGGAAAAGTTAGGCATAGCAATTACAGGAAGCGGCTCGGCGGTACCAAAGACTTCCTTAACTAATCAGGGGCTGACCCAACTGGTGGAAACTTCAGATGAATGGATTGCTACCAGAACCGGAATTCGTCAACGGCGTTTGGCACTACCAACAGAGTCTTTGAGTAGTTTGGCTACTGTTGCAAGCAATCAAGCTATTGCCGCAGCTGGCATTGCAGCAACAGACCTGGATTTGATTTTGCTGGCAACATCCACCCCTGATGATTTATTTGGCACTGCTTGTCAAATTCAGGCAGAATTAGGAGCAACTAAAGCGGTGGCTTTTGACTTGACAGCTGCCTGCTCTGGCTTTGTGTTTGGTCTGGTGACAGCTGCCCAGTATATCAAAACCGGTGTTTATGAAAATGTATTGTTGATAGGGGCAGATATCCTCTCTCGCTGGGTGGATTGGCAAGACCGACGCACTTGTGTATTGTTCGGTGATGGTGCTGGAGCGGTAGTATTACAAGCTAATGCTAGCGATCGCTTATTGGGGTTTTGTCTGAAAAGCGATGGGACGCAAAACCACTGCCTTAATCTAGCTTATACCCCTTCTCCCCAAGAATTACTCCCAGAGGTAAATATTACTAAAGGAACTTACCAGCCTATCACAATGAACGGTAAAGAAGTTTACCGATTTGCTGTGCAGAAAGTCCCTGAAATTATTGATAAAGCTTTATTTCAAGCCCATCTTACTGTTGACCAAATAGATTGGCTACTGTTGCATCAAGCTAATCAAAGGATTCTTGATGCTGTTTCCCAACGCCTCAATATTCCAGAACATAAAGTAATTAGCAATCTTGCCAATTACGGTAACACTTCTGCGGCCTCTATCCCCCTAGCTTTAGATGAGGCGGTGCGGCAGGGTAAAATTAAACCTAATCAAGTTATTGCTGCATCGGGCTTCGGTGCTGGACTCACCTGGGGCGCAGCAATCTTTAAATGGGGAAGATAATCGAAAATTGATTGACCAATGACTAAAACTGCATGGGTGTTTCCCGGACAGGGTTCTCAAACTCTGGGAATGGGAATTGATTTGTTAGATATACCTACCGCCAAAGATAAATTTGCCCAAGCTGAAACAATTTTGGGCTGGTCTGTAACAGATTTGTGTGAACATGAGGAACAAAAGTTATCACAGACGCTCTACACACAGCCAAGTCTTTATGTTGTGGAAACCATCTTGGCTGATATCCTCCGAGAACGGGGGTATCAACCAGATGTAGTTGCTGGTCATAGTTTGGGTGAATACATTGCTCTTTACATTGCAGGTGTATTTGAGTGGTCTGCTGGGCTACACTTAGTCAAGCGTCGTGCTGAACTCATGGATAGTGCCGCTGGTGGTATGATGGCAGCTTTGATGAACTTTGACCGGGAACAACTGGAAGTAGTTCTTAGTCAAACACGGGATGTTGTTTTGGCTAATGATAACAGTCCGGCTCAAGTGGTGATCTCTGGGACTCCAGAAGCTGTGAGAGCAGTCATGACCAAGGTTAAAGCAAAACGTGCCATACCCTTAAGAACCTCTGGAGCATTTCACTCACCTTTGATGGCTGCTGCTGCGGCAGAGTTCCAGGATGTTTTGGAGTTGGTAGAATTTCAATCGGCTACTCTACCAATATTATCTAATGTAGATCCTTCTCCTGCCACTGATGCCAAAGTTATAAAACAGCGCCTTAGCGAACAAATGACCGCCTCGGTACGCTGGCGAGAAGTTTCTCTAGAATTACCCGCCAATGGTATTGAGCAGGTGATGGAAATTGGACCTGGTAATGTGCTAACTAATTTAATTAAGCGCACTACTCCTGATTTAATCTTAAAAAATATCCGTAATGCTGGAGATTTGCCAGAGCCGGGTGTTAGGTAATTCATTTGAGTTAAATTATTTTCCGTGACTAGAGAACGCGAACCTTTGATCAGTCTGGCTCTTTACCACGCTTTTAAGTGGTCAATTGTCAGCCCCATGCTTCATGCTTACTTTCGGGGGCGAATTTATGGAGCGGAAAATGTCCCCCAATCAGGAAAACTAATAGTAGTGAGTAATCATGCTAGTAACTTTGACCCCCCTATTGTCTCTAATTGTTTAGGTCGTCCGGTGGCGTACATGGCCAAGGAAGAGTTATTTAAAGTCCCGGTTTTAGGGACAGCAATTAAATTGTATGGTGCTTACCCTGTGAGTCGCGGCAGTAGCGATCGCCAAGCTATCCGTTCTGCTCTAGAATATCTTGATCATGGTTGGGCTGTGGGTGTTTTTTTGCAAGGTACTCGCACTCCTGATGGCAAAATCACAGATCCTAAAAGAGGTGCTGCACTACTAGCAGCAAAGGCCAAAGCACCATTATTACCGGTGAGTTTATGGGGTTCTGACAGGATATTACAAAAAAGCCACTGGTTTCCTCGTGCTGTTCCCCTAACTATTAGAATTGGGAAATTAATTGATCCGCCCAGTTCCACTAATAAAGAGGAATTACAAGCTCTGACAAGTCAATGTGCTATAGCAATTAATGAGTTACACCATTTAGGTCGGTGAGTGTGTCAAGGCATTAAAGAATATATTTGAGGTAGGTAGCGATGAAAAATGAGGGATTATGTCCGATTTAAGAACCGAACTAACAGCAAATCTAGATGAGGCTGAGTGGGATTGGCTAATTCCTCATCTCCAAAGGGATGCTGTGATTTTGGTATCACAGGATTTAGACTTGCTGGATGTGGGAGTGGCCATCGCGAGTGATCAAGTTTCATCCGTGCAAAACTGGATTGATCAACAACTAATGGCTAAACCATCAGATACACAAATGGGAAATTGGAATGGCGATCGCAGCAAGCGATTTTACACGTTGATCATTCAGCCCTATGTTCTCATCCAGGAAATGGCATCATGAAGTTTCCATCTCCATAGGCCATTTCCCCACAACTCACCGATTTTGATTAGATTCTGCACCGGTGTAACCAGTAGCCACCCACAGTAAGGCTCTAACTCCATCACGGATAGATTTATCCACTGGTTCACCGATATTTTGGGAAGGTACTGATACTGGTTTTAATTGAATACCCCGACTACCCAAAACTATTTCCCCAACCACACGAGCGCGGCGCATATGATATTCAGAAGTAATTAAATAAACACTCTTAATACCTTGAGCTTGCAATTTATCCACTAGTGTGGTAAAGTTAGTTACAGTATCTACAGCTTCGTAATCCAAGTGTAATCTTTTGAGATTAACTCCAGCTTTGGTAAACACATTTTCGGTGGATTCAGGTGGACTACCTCCAGAAATCCAAATGGGTAAACTTGGATGATCGCGGACAAAATTAGCTGTGAACTTCTCTCGTTCTAAGTGTGATGTAGAACCACCCAATACCAATACTGCTTGAGGTGGTAAGTTCTCAATTTTCGATTCCTGGTATCCCAACCACATTAATACTGGTAGGGCGAAAACCATAAACCGAAATGAATGACCTGTAAATAATAGATTATTCTTCAAGGCTTGATACTTTCGTTTGGTGAGTCCAGGATTTTTGATCAGAAAAGATAAACAAGTATGTACACTAGCAGATTTTGACAAAAACCTACCCGGATATGAACTGATATTTATATTTAATACAGAGTCATAGTCTTATTAACAGGACATACAAAGATTTTCCACACCCTGCTTTATACAACTTTGATTTGATAACGGGACTGGCCAGGCTCGAACCGGCGACCTAGCGCTTAGGAGGCGCTCGCTCTATCCATCTGAGCTACAGCCCCAACTCAAAAATATATAGTGTGCATGATTATAGCATTAATCTTAGCTAGACTGCCAAGAATTATCCCAAGAACTGCCGCCTATTTCTAAACCACAAACAGAACTATGTGCTGTGAGGATGGTGTGAGATTTTCTGTCACTTAACTTTCTTAACTCCAAATTTAACTTTCCTTGCATGGTATCCTGACAACAGAATAAGAAACCATTTGCCGTAGGCGCACGCAAGGGTGTACCAGGTAAATCGGTGATTCCCGTTAATTTAACTTCATAATCTAAGTTTCTCCCCGTCATTTGCCATCTACCCCAAGGCTGAATATCCCATTCCACCGTTCCATTCCAGGGAACAAATTCATAAAATTTGCCTTGATAGTGCAACCCAATCATGGCCACAGATTCCATCCACCACAATACTCCGCGCTTACCACCACCGGCGGTTAAGGCTAAATCGGGTTCCCCATCAAAGCTATTACAGTTCAACCAAAACCATTTTTGTGGAAAAGCACCCCCCCAATTTTTCTCTCCGTAGGCTGGGGCGTTGGTAAATTCGTAAATTTTACCATTCCAATCAATCCAACCACTGGCTAAACCATGTGCCATTAAAATTTGCCATCCAGGTTCAAAAATTTGCGAAAATGATAGCCAGCCTGCGGTTGATTGCTGAATACTATTTTGATTTCCCCAGTGGTATATGGGCTGAATTTCATATAGCCAACGGCAATAATTACCCGTACCAGGATCATAAATCGCTCCTTGATTTAAGCTGGCTGTAGCTTGATAGCCTTCTTGAATATGACGTGCAAACTCCGCCGGTGGGAGGTACAGAGGTTGAGTGTTGAGGTCGGTTTTACCCCAATGACCTAATGCGAGAATATCTCGACTACCCCAAAATTTTTTCACATCAGGAAAGGTACGGCATATATACTCATCATTTGCCCCTAAAACTTGGGCTGCGCCTCCACTATGGGGTTGACCACCAATGGGGTCTTCAATGGAGTACATAAAAGCGAAGGTTTGACCGCAATGGGGTAGGGTTACCCGGTAATACCAACCTTCAAAGAAACGGCGACTACTACCATCCCAATGGTATCCACTATGAGGGGTTTCGGTAAATTGAAGCATATGGCTAAAAGGTTAAGAAAAGTTACTAAGTTATTACAACAGGTTAATGCTGTTCAAGTTTGGTAAATACTTCACATAAATGAAATTATGATGCTAGATTAGTCTCAAGGTGCAAAACTAGAACTCAACTAAAAGTAACGGATATTTTTAGAGCTTGTCCTAAGTTGCATTTTTGAGATGGACAGGGATCTAAATGCCGTAATTGATTTCAAGTTATCGCGTTTGGCTAAAGTGTGAAAGCTTACCTAGGGATAACTGCTTCCATGCTCCCGTTGAAGTAAGAAGTAAAGTCTAGCTTTGTCTAGGTTTTATTAAGCAGGCTGTACCTTCTGCTGTAATCACCTCACAATTGTTACTCTATTTGTTGCATCCACTCAAAGTTTGTTTCTTTTTGTTTGTTTTTCACCCCCAAATACTTTAGTTTTTATTTATTTGTTTCCTCTGGAGGTTTTTTGAGTTTATAGCCATAGATACCTGTTTTTTGTGTTTGTTGTCTTTGTTATGATTAGGGATGCTCAATTTTGAGAGCGGCGGTTGCGATTGTCCGCGTTAAACAGAATCCCCGATCCTTTGGGACGGGGAGTGTCCAACAACTGGATATTTAATCAACCGCCGTGGGTTACTGATGATTTTTTATCGTAACTTATGGCGGTTTACGAATAAATAACTATTGGGTCATTAAGGTAATGACGGTCACTTCAGGTGGGCAAAATAAACGCCCTGGACGATAAGTTCCTAAGCCGCGATTGACGTATAACTGATTATTCGACACTTGATGGAAACCTTTTGCCCACTCCCAATGTTTTACTACCTTTGAGCAGTCACCCAGTGATAATGGTTGCCAACGTTGCAGTTTTTGCGGAAGTTGTTTTAGTAGCTTTTGATAATGAACAATCACAGGGCCAAGTCCTGGTAAGACGATATGACCGCCGTGGGTATGTCCAGATAGTTGCAAATCTACCCGCCATTGTTGCAAAATTTCAGCAGTGTCTGGGTTGTGGGATAAAACAATCCTGGGTGTATGACAATTGAGTTGGTTCATCACTACAGCGGGTTGAAATTCCTTTGACCAATAATCAGCCAATCCCACTATTGGTAACTGTGGACCGAGAGGATAAGCAATTTCATTCCACAATACATGAATACCAATGCTGGTGAGGGCTGATGTTACTTCGGCCTTTGAGTGCTTGTAATGTATATCATGATTGCCAAGGACAGCGTAAACACCACACCGACTTTGTAGATCTTTCAGTCTTAAAGCTAGTTGGTTAATTGGTTTAGGGTCGTCGGTTACATAGTCGCCAGTTAAGACAATTATATCTGGGTTAGCTGCGTTACTGGCAGCGATCGCCTGTTGTAAAAGTTCTTCAGATAGTCGGACACCATCATAGTGGAAATCTGTCAAATGTACCAGCTTTGTACCGTGCAAAGATTGTGGGAGGTCCGCAATCTTAACTTTTAATTCATCTATACTTAAACGCCCCGTAAACAACCAGTGCATAGTGTAACAGAGACTCCTTATACCAGTGTTTACAGCTTATCAAAAACTGTAACTGTAAAAATTATTTCCTGCCATCCGCCAACTTTGATCAGCGTGGGTGAGTCAAACTAACAATTCCCGACCATTGCACTTTTTTTTGTTGCTCCCGACGATAAGAAAAGAAATATTCTGGAGTTTGGTAAGTACAATAAGGAGCGATCGCTATTTGTTCCGGGCTAACACCCAAGTTTTCCAGTTGTAAAGCGTTAACTCGTCGCACATCTAACCTCACCTTTCCCGGGTTGGGGTCTGCTAACAAAGGTGAGTTGGGTAAGTCCTGTAAAGCAGCGATAATCTGCTGTTCCTCTGGTATTGGTGTAATACTAGCGCCAACTTCCGCTGCTACCTGCACTGAAACTTGGTAAACTTCACCTGCAATGGCTGGTCCCATGGCAATGCGTAAATCATCCAGGTTAGTACCTCGTTCTTGCAGTCTGGCGATGGCTAGGGGAACAATCTTCTTAGCTGTCCCCCGCCAACCGGCGTGTAGTGCCGCCACTTGCCCAGTTTTTACATCACCAATTAATACAGGTGTACAATCTGCGCTGGCTACCCAAACAGCTTGTAGTGGTTTTTCAGTGATGACACCATCCCCCAAGACCAAGCCAGAATTTTCTTCTCCAGTCTGACTTGCAATTTCTTGGGGGGTAAGAACTATATTGCCATGTACCTGCTTCAAGCGATATGCTTGTGCATCTGGGTGCAGCACTTTTGTCAAATCTTCAGGAGTACGCGGCCAAAACTGTTGAGTAAAAAAGCCGTGATGCCAATCATTCAGAAGACTACAAGTTAGATAAGATAACCCTTGCCAATGGTGCCAGTGCCAAATGTGCATCTTGAACCCAACCTCAACAAAAATCACAATCAATCAATTAATGCTAACGTGAACAACGGGATTTCGGTTAACTGCGGTGAGATTTAATCGGCAACTCTTGGAAACTGCCCTACACTCGGTAATTGAGTATGGTTATTTACCATCTTACCTACACATTTTTGACAGTGTTTCTTCAACTAATCAGACTCTCTGGGATTTGCTCACACGGGGATTTGATCCTTACTCCATTGTCATTGCTACTCAGCAGACTTCTGGTAGAGGACAATGGGGTCGTCAGTGGATTTCTCCCACCGGGGGACTATATCTTTCGGTGGGCATTATTCCTAAACTAGGAGCTACTGATGGTTATCAGCTGACTTTAGCTAGTGCTTGGGGAATTGCGGATCAATTGCGTCAGTGCGGCGTAGGGGTAGGCATTAAATGGCCTAATGACTTAGTATTGCATGGTCGCAAACTGGGGGGTATTTTGACAGAAACAAAGGTCCTCCATGGACAGATCACCCAAGCAGTGATTGGCGTTGGTATTAACTGGGCTAACCCAGTACCTGATACTGGCATCAATCTCCAGTCTTGGCAAGCTTCCCAACCTCACCGGGCTATTTCTTGTCTGGAAACACTCACCGCCACAGTTTTACTGGGAATAAAATCCGGTATGAACTGTCTTTGCCAAGAAGGAGTAAGTGTACTCTTGTCTCGATATTTAGAATTGTTGACAAATATCGGTGATCAGGTATACATCAATAATCTTTTAGGCACTGTGGTGGGCGTAACTTCACAAGGAAAACTCCATGTATCTTTTGCAACTAAGAAAACAGATGAGATAAAAATACCAGAAATTTATCTAGAACCCGGTACAATCAGTTTGGGTTACCGAGAATCTTCGGTTTGACTTTAGGTTTGTTAAAAAATACGCTCTTTGGGCAACACAAACCACTGAGATCATCTCTTTAGACTAATTGAAAACAACTGAGAGAAACAATGACGCAGCGCCATCAATCTACCCATCACCATTTCCAGAATTCATCAAAACGCTATCCTTACGGGAAATTATTCCACATCTACGTATCTACACTACCAGCACAAAGCTTTTTTTTGCTCAGTAGTGTTAGCTTCTTAGGTGGCGGGTTAGCAGTTGCTCAAACAGAAACGGCTATAGATAATATTGTTCCCGCTGTTCCCGCTGTTCCCACTGTTCCCGTTGTGGAAACTTCCCAGTCAACAGCAGTGGGAAATAATCCAGTAAAAAAAAATACTGATACTTCCGCTATATCTACACCAGAGTCAGACCTGGAAGAACGGCAAGCTGACCTAATACAGAAACTCCGGAGTAGAAAACCAGTTTCCCCACCTAAAGCAAATGTGACTTTGGAGAAACCAAGGATACAGGTAGCCCAACCCACTAAACCCAGTACCTTGCCTGAAAAACTCCCAGAAGTTGCCAGACCCGGAAACACAAACAGGGTCACAAGTACAACAGTGGAGAAAACCAAGGATTATAATAACGCCTATATCGACCCAATCAACTATAATGTCAACACTACAGCTACCTACCAAGCACCTAAATCGGTGGTGCTAACAGAACGCTCTAGTGGTTGTGAGACTGTTTTACCATCGGGGCAAAGTATATCAAGCAATACTTGTGCAGGCGCACCCCAAACACCCGCACCCAATCAGAGTTTAGCTAACTCTGAGGGTAAAACAACCCCCAACTGGCTGAAAGCCAGCCAAAATACTCAAGTAGCTAAGGTTGCCACTGTTACACCATTAGCCACCAAAAAGAGTAACAATACATGGCGGCCGCAAACAACCGCATCTAGTAATACAACAAAAACGGCCTATCGCCCGAATCGGTTTATCCCTCAACCCGGGGATTTTGCCACCACAACCGCCATTGGGTCTCCCATGGCCTCCAATGGCGAAACTCTACCGCCACCAATGGCATCTGGCAATATTGCACCCCGCGCTAGTAGGGTAGCTTATGATTTTCCTTTAGCATCGGTACTGCCACAAATTCCCTTTACTGGTGGTTTCGCCTATGCTAACCACCGAGGGATGATGTTTCCTCTCTCTATACCCGCTCGCATTACTTCTGTATTTGGTTGGAGAATTCACCCCATTACAGGCGATCGCCGGTTCCACGCTGGTACAGATTTAGGTGCGCCCATGGGTACACCGGTAGTAGCGGCCGCAGCTGGTGAGGTGGAAACAGCTAACTGGCTGGGGGGTTATGGTTTAACTGTAATTCTCAACCACCCTTCCGCCCAACAAACCCTTTATGGTCATTTATCAGAGCTATTTGTTCAACCCGGTCAAAGGGTAGAAAAAGGAACCGTTATTGGTCGAGTTGGTAGCACTGGTAATTCCACGGGTCCTCACCTACACTTTGAAGTCCGTCATCTTAACCCACAAGGTTGGGTTGCTGTTGACTCAGGTGTACAATTACAAGTAGCCCTTAATCAGCTGGTACAAGCTTTACAAACGGCTCGAGTTAGCCAACAACCAGACAGCTAGTAGCCCAAGGCGGAAATCAAAGGTCAAGCCTGAATGTTTTGGAGACGCGATGATTCGCGTCTCTAGCTAACCCCCCATCACAAATACCCATGTTCTGCTAAAAAGGCTGGTGTTAACATCTCACTTTTCGGCTGTTGTTGACTAAAAGAAAGGAATTTTTCTACATATTTACCTAAAATATCCCCTTCTAAATTGACCCAACTACCAGAGACAAGATAACGGAGATTTGTTTCTTCATAGGTGAGGGGAATAACTGCCACTGTAAATTGAGATAATTCTGGATCATATGCAGCTATTGTCAAGCTCACACCATTGATAGCAATACTACCTTTGGGAACAATATACCGGGCGATCGCTTCGGGTGCTGTGAAAGTCATCTCCCAGGAACTAGCCGTTTGTGCGGACTCTACCATACGACCCACACCATCTACATGACCCATGACAAAATGACCGCCCACTTTACCACCAACCCGCAAAGAAGCTTCTAAATTCACATACCTCTGTTGTGTTTCTTCATGACCTAAAGTTGTCCGGCGTAGAGTTTCCGGTGAAGCAGTAGCCATAAACCCATTATTTAAAATTTGCTCCACTGTTAAGCAAACCCCGTCCACCGCTACGCTATCGCCATAAGCCAAATCCTGCATAATCTCAGCAGAGGACTGACTTATTAAGCTAATCTGCCAACTGTCGCCCCCTAGGGGTTTCATTTTTCCTAAAGCTTGAACTAATCCTGTAAACACGGCTTTTTTTTGCAAACTAATTCTATTTATTGCCTAATTATGTCCAAAATCTACTGTAATTCTGACATTAATCCAGAAAATTTAAGTATAATTCCTGACTGTTTTTATTATAGATTTATGAACACATTTCCATCTTTCACAAGACATACTTGATTAAGCCGGTTATTGTCTATATAGACCACTTTGACCTACTCTGGTGTTCACAACAAGTTCGGAGTTTAATAGAAGCAATTATAGAGAACAATGGTTATGTTTATTCCCGTCCCCAAGTTACCCCATACTAGGGTATATTTGTTACACAGCACCCAATCACATCAAGGATTGTAGAGGCTAAGGCAATGATTGAAATGAGAGTCGCAGGCATAGCATTAGATGCCATAACCCGCAGTCCCATAGTACTTTTGAAGGATGCCTCAGATCGACGCGCTTTGCCAATTTATATTGGGCAAGAGCAAGCTAGGGCAATTATGGGTGCGCTAGAAAATCAAAAGCCTCCTAGACCGCTAACACATGACTTAATTGTTAATCTTTTAGAGTCATGTTCCATGATTCTGGAAAAGGTAATCATTCACTCCTTACAAAAGGATACATTTTATGCAGCTTTAATTGTCCAGCAAGGCGAAATCAAAAAAGAAATTGATGCTCGCCCTAGCGATGCTATCGCCGTGGCGCTTAGGACTAATTCCCCTATTTGGGTGATGGAAGAAGTGATTTCTGATGCTTCCATCCCTGTTGACCGGGATGCTGATGAGGCGGAACAGCAGGCTTTCCGTGAATTTATCTCTAATCTGCGTCCAGAGGACTTGATTAAGCGCTTTGGTAATACTGAAAGCTAAATGAGTCAAAAGTAGGAAGCAGGAACAAGCACAAGAATACAGAAAAAAAATTGCACTTGTCGCCCTGTCCTTCTTCCTACGGTGTATACACCCATGATTGGGCTTGGCTGAATAAATCCTCAAAAACTGGTTCTTTGTTCGCTGTTTTATGCAATACCGACGCTTTGGTAAAACTAACCTGCTCTTCTCGGTTTTTTCTTTAGGAACAATGCGCTACCTGGCTAGTAGCGAAAATGCCCAACAAACCATCAGCAAAGCTTTAGCCATGGGAGTAAATCATCTAGAAACAGCCAGGGGTTATGGCAAAAGCGAGGAGTATCTGGGTGCAGCTATTAAAAGCGGCTTATTAGTACCCCGTTCTCAGATTTACATCACCACAAAAATCACTCCCACAGTTGATGGTGATAGTATGGATCGGTACATCAATGAGTCCCTGAGACGATTAAATCTGGATTACCTGGATTGCTTGGCAATTCATGGCTTAAATACTTGGGAACATCTCCAGTGGGTAGAGGCTAAGGGCGGCTGTATGAAAGCGGTTCAAGAAGCCCTGGATGATGGTAGAGTGCGCCACGTTGGTTTCTCTACCCACGGTTCATTAGATGTAATCCTGGCGGCTATTAAAACAGATTTTTTTGAATTTGTCAATCTGCATTATTACTATTTTTTCCAGCGCCACGCTCCAGCAATTCAGTTAGCTGCTGAAAAAGACATGGGTATTTTCATCATTTCCCCGGCTGATAAAGGAGGTCGCCTTTACACCCCTTCCCAAACATTAATAGATTTATGTCAACCTTATTCACCTTTAGAATTAAATTATCGTTTTTTACTCAGTGACCATCGCATTACTACTTTGAGCTTAGGCGCAGCTACTCCAGGTGAATTAATCGAACCTTTACAATTTGCTGATAGTGGTGACAAATTAACACAGTCGGAAACTTTAGCTTTCCAAAAGTTAACAGAACAGCAAAAAGCAGCTTTAAAAACTGAACAATGCAGCCAGTGTTATGCTTGTTTACCTTGTCCAGAAAATATCAATATTCCAGAAGTATTGCGGTTAAGAAATTTAGCTGTTGCTTACGATATGCAAGAATACGGAAAATATCGTTATGGAATGTTTGAAAATGCTGGTCATTGGTTCCCAGGGATGAAGGCTAACAAGTGTACAGAATGCGGTGAATGTTTACCCCGGTGTCCAGAAAATTTAAATATTCCTGGTTTGTTAGATGATGCTCACCAAAGATTAAGCGGAAAAACTAAAAGAAGACTATGGCAATAATGTACTTTAATTAAGTTTGTTGATCTGAACAGGTTAAAATGTTGGTAGACATCGCTATCAGAAAGAACAATGCAAGCAATACAACGGCGATACTATACCCCAGAAGAATACTTGGCTTTGGAAGAAGCTGCTGATTATAAAAGCGAATATATTGATGGGGAAATTATTCCAATGGCGGGTGGAACAGTTAATCATAACCGAATCACAGGCAATATTTACGCTGCTTTAAATTTTGCTTTCAAACAGCAGGATTACGAAGTTTTTATGAGTGATATTCGTTTATGGATACCGGAAAAGCGTATGTATACTTATCCAGATGTGATGATTATATCAGGTAAACCGGAGTTTTTCAACAACCGTCAAGATGTAGTCCTTAACCCACGGGTGATAATTGAGGTTTTATCAAAGTTTACCCAGGACTATGACCGGGAAGATAAATTTCAGGCTTACCGCACTATTTCTACATTTCAAGAATATCTACACATAGACCAAACTCAAATCCGTGTAGAGCAATATTTTAAGACTGGGAAAAAACAATGGTCACTGCGTGAGTATGATGCAGAGGATCAAGCGATCGCATTTAATACCGTACCTTGGGAAATTTCCTTAGCAGACTTATACAACAAGGTTAAATTTGAATTGGTAGAATCTAATGTCACAGAATCGAGTTGAAGTTGGTACTTATAGCGAATTTTGCCCAATTGAGTTACATTTTTAGCAAGCAGGATGCTCGCGCTACAAGACGATGATTTACATTATAACTGTTTGTTGCTTCCCAATTAAAAATTATGTTGAAGAACGTAAAAATAGAGAATTTTAGATGTTTCAAATCTTTTGAGCTTCAGCAGCTAGGTAGAATTAATCTGCTCGTAGGTGAAAATAATAGTGGCAAAACATCTATATTAGAAGCTATTCAGCTTTTATGCTCACGGACTAATCTTGAGCCACTTGGTGAAATGATGCTCAACCGAGGCGAGTATTTTTGGAGTGATAATCTCCTACAGGAACGTGAACTTGATATTTGTCACTTATTTCATGACCATGAATTTCAGATAGACAGTGCATTTTCAATCTCAGGAATTAATGCTAACTTTCAGGAGGAATTTTATATAACTATAGGCGAACGGAAATCACATATTCAGTTTGATTTATCTGATTTAAATACTCATGATTTAGATGAAGAAATAAAACAGAAAATTTTTGAGGATTTATCAAGTGACATCAAAATTTTCAACTTTCGAGTCACTTGGAATCGCAAAGAGGAAGAAGAAGAAGTTTTAAATTTACCATTGTCAGATGACAATGGTCTAGATGTAAAATTTATTAAACGTTCTAGCCGGGATAGAAAAAATAAAGCACCCAAAACTATATTTATTAATTCTTCTTCCTTAACTACTGCCAAAATGACAGAATTATTTGAGAAAGTAGTGTTAAGTCCTGAAGAAGAATTGGTAACGGAAGCCTTGAGAATTATTGATCATAAAATTGAACGTATTGCTTCAGCTAATGTTCAAAAAGCTAGTCAAATGAGGAGATTAAGTTACCCTGAGTCACGTAGTGGTTTTTTTGTACGTCTTGCTGATACTAAACAGCGTGTACCAATTGGTAGTATGGGGGATGGTATCTGGCGTATCTTAGGAATTATACTAGCTACAGTATGCGCCAAAGATGGATATTTATTTATAGATGAGATAGATACAGGACTCCATTTTACTACCATGTCCGATATGTGGAAAATGATTTGGCAAACAGCCAAAAGATTAAATGTACAAGTTTTTGCGACTACACATAATAATGATTGTTGGCGAAGTTTAACCGATATTGTAAAACAGGAAGATATGTCTAATGATGGTATTAAAATTCATAGAATCGAAAAATACAAACACAGAAGTATAGTTTTTACAGAACCTCAAATAGTCATTGCTGCTCAAAGAGAAATTGAGGTACGTTAGCAATGGCAAAACATCATAAAAGTAAAAAACTATTAGTTGAGGGTAAAGATGATTTACGAGTTATACCAGAATTAATTGAAAAAAATGGAATTTATTGGGGTGATAATGAAAAACAAGGAATTGTATTAATTGAGGAATGTGGTGGTTTCACAAATATAACTTCAGACCTTATATCTACAGAATTACAGGCTAGAGGACTCACACATTTAGGGTTGATGGTAGATGCAGATGATGATGCGGATTCACGTTGGCAAAGTCTCAGAGATACTATTTTGTCAAGTCTTAGCAATCACAATAGTATAGATATTCCTGAAAGAATACCAGAAACAGGTTTAATTGTTAATACACCAGATGGACAGAAGTTTGGAGTTTGGATCATGCCAGATAATATTATACCAGGTATGCTAGAAACATTTTTAGGTTATATGATTCCTCAGCAGGGTGAATCTTTGTGGCAATATGCTCAAAAGGTAGCAAGGGAGGCAAAAAAACAAGGAGCAAAATTTAAAGATTCCTATATTGAGAAGGCGGCAATTTACACATGGTTAGCATGGCAAGAAGAGCCGGGTAGACAAATACATCAAGCTATTAAATATAATATTTTCAATCCGCAAGATCCAAGGGTACAGGTATTTATAACCTGGTTTGAAAAAATGTATGATTTATAACATAGTAATATATATGGCGATCGCATAATATTTGTTAGTCTGAAAATCATAAAAAAAACGGTAGACGTTCAAACATCAGCAATGAGTACCATCAAAATTCATTTAATTGTTGGCATTCATAAGGTTACCCTGGCAGTGTTTTATACACAGCAACAAGAGTACTGGCAATTCCGCTTGGTTACTCCGGGAGGCGCAGTTTTTGGTGAGCATAAGATTTACTATAGCCCGGAAGCTGCGGAGAAGGCCGCGCGACAGTGGATTAAACAAGGCCATTGAAGCAATAATATTAGTTTCTCCCTTCAGCAAGAGTTTCTAAATGAAAGGCCAGATTGATAAGGGCCATCTCAATCTCAGAACTATAAGGAATTCTGCGCCATTTTGGGGTGGTTGCATTATCCATTGCAGTTGTTTCTAGGTATTGAGCAACAACTATTAGTTTTTCGGGATCTGTTGCTGCTGTGGCCAAATTTTCTAAAAATTCTTCTGGTGTCATGGCTTTCCTACAAATACTCAAGAGTATGACAATTTCACTACTGCTATGAGAATAACTACTTCACCATTATTATTCTGTTCATGACACTCATGTTTTCTTAAAACCTCTTTCTCAAAAACCTTGCTTAATTTTGGCAAACAAAGACTCATATTGGTCTATTGCTGATGCAGGTAACCATTGCAAAAATTCACTTTTATCAAAAACTTGATGATTATTCTGTAACAGCGGTCTGAATGGTTTTTCCACATCCGAGACACTAATATTAGGAAAAACTGGCGAATTACTTTTAGTTAATACAGAAATTTGTTTAGCAGTATCTGTCCGCCAACAAAAATCAATCCATTGTGATGATAAAGTATCTGTTTTAACTCCTTTGGGACGTACCCATAAATCAGCCCAAATTGCTGTTCCTGATTTCGGAATTACTGCGGCTAACTGGGGATAACGCGCCAATATCGGTATAATATCGCTTGACCAACCAACAGCTAACCAAGTATCTCCAATAATTAGGGGTTCTAAGTATTGATGGGAACTATATAACTTTACCTGTTGATTTAATGCCCGTAATTCATTTTCTAAATCTGGTATTGTGTTCAGATTTTCTGTATTGTAGGATTTTCCCAATTTTTTTAAAACTAGACCAATTACTTCTCTAGATTGATCGAGTAAAGAAATTCGGTTTTGTAATCCATCTCGCCACAAATCACTCCAGTCCTGGGGGGTCCAACCCAAACCCTGGAACTTTTCCCGATCATAAACAATTACTGTACTACCCCAACGGTAGGGAGCGGCCCAAACATCTCCTTGAGTATCTAAATTTCCTTGATTATTCCGCCTTACCAGTTGCTTCCACCTGTCATCTAAACCCCACCAATGCTTTAACTCTTTGATTTCCGCCTGTTCTAGTGGTTGAATTAGTTTTTTCTCAATGGCTCCTTTGAGCCAATAATCTCCTAAACTGACTAAATCAGATGGTAATGGTGGTTCAGAAGACCTAAATGGTATAAACCGACCCCAAAATGAATCATCAGTGGTGTTTGATGGATTTTGCCAACTTTGCAATTGTTTAAATAAATCCTGTATTTGGTCTACGGGGGAAAAATTTAATTGTACCTGTTGCTTTAAACTCCGGCGAAACTGAGAAACTACCTGATTGGGGATAGAACCTTTTAATAACTTGACATTGAGTTTTATCTGGTTGCTTCCTCCACAACCTAACAAAAGTTGGGAAAGCGCGAGTCCACCACCAGCCAGCAAGAAAGAGCGTCGATCCATCGGTTTTGGATTTGGAACTGCGGAATTTTGACTATACAAAATTATAACCTAACTGCTTATTAGACTGTATTTTGGGAATAATAGGGGCAAACATCCTCTAAGAACCACTTTAGACTATTATGCTCATAACAACTGCTAATGGATTCATTTATCTTTACCAAGATTATGATTAATGCTATTCAAAAATATTAAATTAAATTTATTATATAACGGTAAACACTCACTCTGCCCATCCGGACACAATCCGGGCAAAAATTAAATAATTCAAAAATATAGTTAATATCACTAGTAAATTGAATAACATATAGAAAATATACCAATAAAAGGAGAAGGGTATTTAATGGAACCATTACAAACACATATCCTGACTTTAAATCATAAACTTGATGCCCTCTACAAAGTGGTTGAGCAACTTGATCATAAACTTGCTCAAGCCTTCTCCGAATGTTATTTAGCAAATACACAGGGACAGAATAATAATTATGTAGAAAATAGTGAGCTAGTCCAGCAGCATTTTAAAGGACATATCAACTTAAATCCAAACATGGAACATAAAGATGTTTTGACAGATGGTATGTCTTTAGACATAAATCGGCAAAGTGGAGATAAATACTTAACACCAGAAATTCAAATACAACGACTAACAGCACAATTAACAGCAGCATACAATCGCATTGCTGCTCTGGAAGAACAGTTAATGAAAGATAGAATTCATTGATACCCGAGGACACGACCTTGGTTTTCGGTTCTATGTCGTGGAATTTCTGTTGGTAAGCAGCATCTCTAATTGAGCCTCTATGGCGGTTAAAAATTCTTTTTCTTGCCAATTTTGGCGGAGAGAAGCAGCAATGCAAGCAGCACCTGCGCCTACACCTTCCTTCACAAACCCCCGCTCATAAGCTTGGAGTTGGGGATAACGGGAGTTAGCAAAACTTAACTGAGTGGCAAATAAAGGGGGAATTGTTTTACCTAAACCCAGGGCTAATTCAACAGTAGCACCGGTTGGATCTTCTGCTACCCAACGAGTAGTACCAACAACCACTGCAGTGGGTCGCCAAAACAAACTATAAGCATTAGCGATCGCTACGATTAAAGCATAAACTGCCAGCATTTGTGTACCACCAGCCAACAAAACCCCACAATTACGACTAGCAGCGATGGCCATTCCCGCCACTACTACTTGCATGGGATCGCCCACAGCAGCCACAAGTTCTAAGGGGTCTATGGTAGCAGAGGGGAAATATAGTTTTCCCCTTGCTTTTCTCATCTTTTCCAATCCAGCTTGTACCACTGCCCACTTTTGCCGATGATTACAAACAGGATGGCTACTATTAACTTTTTCCTTTGCGTCTACACCCAAGCCGGTTAAAATTCCCAGAGCAGTTGTAGTCCCTCCCACAACACACTCCCCTAAAATGACATACCCTTGTTGAACATTAGCAGCCAAGCGTTCTCCCCACAATAGCCCTTGTTTGAGCAAATGGTGTACTGTTGAAATTTCCATAGCCGCACCTCCACTCAAACACTTAGCAGCACTACCCCCCAAATCAATCACCGGTACAGCAGGAGGCTGAGGTAAACCAGCGTTAAATAAATAAACTGGAATATTCAGGGACTCCACCACAGCACGAGAAATTAGCACAGGTGAAGCCCCCGCGGTCAGAGGTGGTAGAGGATACACTGCTTTTTTTTCTGCTCCGTAGTATAAAAACTCAGCATCAGCACAAGCCGTATACTTTCGAGCTTCTGGACTACTACCAGCAGCAGAAATACCGGGAATTAAACCAGTTTCTGTAAAACCTAAAACACAAGCAAAGGTCGGTAAACATTTACCATACTGAGCAATCCATTTTTCACCCTGTTCTATTTGGGTATAAATAGCAATCAATTATTCAACCTTCGTAATCCATGAGAGCCTGTACCCATTGTGGCGGAAGGGGAATAGAATTTCCCAAGCGTTCCAATAACAGCCATGCTGCCAAGTGTACCATAAATAAATAAATCAAGTTATTGAAGACAATTAACAGCACAGCCCCCATTTGGATTAAAAATAAACTAGGAGTAGCTAATAATTGTAGCCTCATAAATGCCCAATCTATCAGTTCTGTGACCTGATTAATGGCATAAACCCACAAATCTTCCCCCGAAAATAAAGACAGCAACCACAGACGAAAAAACACCCCCAAGGTACCCAAGAGCGTACCCAAAGTAATAGATACTAACCAGGAAGCGCGACGATGCCATGTTAAGCCTAACAGCACGCCCATAAAAGCAAAGGGCATAACAAATAATACACTGCGAACTGGACCAATCAGCACACATAGCAGTAACCCGGAAGTGACAGCAGCCATCCAAGCTGCTCTTTTACCCCAGCGCAGGTAAACTAAAGCAATTGGTAGGGGGAAAAATATCCGTAGTACTGGACCTAAAGGAAAATACAAATTAATCAACCAAATTAAACTCCCAGCACTGGCTAAAAAAGCTGTTTCCACCATTCGTAACGGTGCATCAAGTTTTAGTCTAGGTGTTGTCAACTTCTCTTGATTTAACTCTTTATTTAGGGAGTTAGAAGGTTCAAGGGACGGGTCCTCATTCGGTAAAGAATCTGAAATACTCATAAAATAAATTTTAACAACTTTGTTTTTATTCTTTCACCATATTGACCTCATCCTTATCAGTTATGGGTAATTTAGGCGATGATTTTTTCTAGAGCTAACAAATCAGGTATGGAAATCTTATCAGAATCCCTGATAATCAACCCTTTTTTTTCCAGTTTTGTTAATACTCTTGTCACTGTTTCCCGGGCTAGTCCGCTCAAACTACTCAATTCTCGGTGGGGTAAATTGGGAATTTCCATACCAGTTTGTCCTTTTGTTCCTTGTCCTTCTGCCAAAAATAACAAAGTATCTGCTACTCGTGATTGACTGTCAGATTCTCGTAATCGCAGTCTGCGGTTTACTTGTCGTAAGCGTCTAGCCATTAATTGTGACAATCGCAATCCCGCTAATGGTTCGGTATGAATTAACCTGACAAAATCCTGAGATGGTAAACTGCCAATCAGGGTTGAAGTTAGGGTAATTACATCAGTGGAGCGTGGTACTTCATCTAATGCTGCCATTTCACCAAACAATTCGCCTTTACCAATAATATTGAGCGTTACCTCTTTACCTTCCAAATTATAAGTACGAATTTTGACCCACCCTTGTAAAATAAAATACACTGATCCACCCCAATCATTTTCCAGCAGGATCATTTGATTTGCTGGGTGTGTACGGGTCACCAGATGACTAAGAGCTACTTCTATAGCAGCCTCCGGTAACCCTTGAAAAAAGGGAGCTGATCTAATTATTGAGGGATCGCTGGTGGCTTGCAAGCTATATCTGTCTTCCATTACGGCATATTTATTAAAGCTATTATATACAAAAAACAAAGCGGTGAATACCTCTAAGTATCAAACCACAAGCCCTATTACAAATAAAAGTACCCAGTGTTAAAAAAAGTTACAATTAATACAAATAATTGGTTTACTTATATGGTCAAGAACAAAGGAATGAAACTGAGAAAGAAACAATACATATATATACTGGTGATGATTCCTCAATCATACACTAATTCGGGAGGATAGAATTACTTGACTTTCCGGAATATTATTTGTAAGTTAATTATATTACAAATTTCATGACTACAAAACATAAACACATAATTATTTTTGCTCATGTCATATTTTTAGCTATTCACCCACAACCCAACTTAAGTAAAGAAATGCCCCCTTGCCATTCAGCCAGGCTTTAGGTACATAATTGCTCATATAGGTGCAAACCTGTGGCATTTCTGGATGTTTTCTATCACTAGATACATCGGAGAATTTGTAACATAGTATGTACAGTCATAGGGCTAGGCACTTGATAAAATTAATAACATAATTTTCGTCAGCTGTCCCAATGGTTACTACTTTCGGAAATTTTGTAGTTTTCCAGTAATTCTCATACAAGTTAAAGTACAGTTTTAGCTAAGGTAATTAAAAGTGACTTCCCGCGTAGATCAAATTGAAAAATTGATTGCAGACATTGACAACTTACTGAACATCCGTGGTAAGCGCCTATCATCTCGGCTTTTGTCTGGTCAAAACACCGAAGCCAGAGAGGTTTTAGAAACAATTCGCAAGTTCCTTGTCCAGGAAAGAGAAAGTGAGATTTCAAATACTCATCATCAAAACAACCAAACTGGAGAGGTGCGAAGGTCTCCTTTATTAGAGAAATTTGTCAACCAAAGTAACAAGCAATCTTTGGGACAGCAAAACCAACCAGAGCAAGAACAAGGTAATGTGCTAATTCAGCAACTAAAAAGCGAATTATCCTCACTAATACAGCCGTTGCAAGCCGAATTAGCAGCAATGATGCAAGAGAGGGAAAATCTTGTTCAAGAAATTAGACAGCTAGAGCAAAAGAGACTGCACAACTACTCTCTGAGCCAGCAGTATGCTCACCAAGAGCAGATGATTTCAGAATTTTTGCAGTTGCTGATGAGCCGTGTTGCATCTACTCTCACGCCTCAGATGGCAGATAGTTCTGCTAATCAGGATAATTATAGCAGTATAGAAACTGCATCTTTAGCCACTCCAGATATCTTAGAATCATCAGAAAAATTACAAAAATTAACATATCTGACGGGGGAACTAGATCAACGTCTACTATCCTTAGATGGGACTGTAAATTTTGTTTTTGAGGCATTACAGCGCAACATAAACACTTATTACGAGTCCTTATCTCAAGGTTTAGCCAAAATGCACAGCACGGGTGTACAAGGCCAGCAGTTGATGGTCAATTTTCTCCATAATTTAACCCAGCATTTGCAGCAACAAGCCCAGATGACAGAGTTATCTTTTCCAGATTTAGAAATAACTCAACCCCCATTTGCATCAGCATCATTACCAATCCCCACAAAACCAATCCCCACAAACACCACTGCACCAGAACTAGCACCACAAGATTACACTAGTGGGGAAACATCCCAGTCTTGGGGATTTTCATTACCGGAAGCTGAACAGGAAGATGTAAATGATGTCAGTATGGCAGATGATCTGGATGCTATGCTTTTGGATCTAAGTGTAGATGATTCTTCCTCATTTGATAAGGCAAAGACAGCACAGCAGGATGATTTGGAGTTAGTAGGTGATGAAGTAGATCAACTGTATGCCAGTTTATTAGACACTGATCATGTCAATGATCTGAGGGTTGATCAAGAAAATTTATCATCGTCTCACATCACAGAAACTCAACCTACATTTGTAATTCATCCCTCAGAACCAGAGGTAATACCAGAAAATAATATCACTGAAAGTACATTAGCATCGAGAATTACGCCAATAACAAGGGTTCCAGACCCTTGGCTTGAGCAAGCAGACGCAGAATTAGAGTCTTGGACAGAATTGTTTTTTGAGGAGGATACCAACCCGGAAAAATGGGGAGATTTTTCTGGGTCGTCGTCTACAGCAGTGATGTCACCTGATAATTTGTCTGTACAACCAAGTAGTGCTGATACTATCACAGCCCTGAGTGAATTATTTACTGAGGAGCAAAAACTAGAAATTGCTTCTAGTTGGGAAGCAGCAGCAGTAATAGCTCATAGTCAACAATTGCAAGTAGCAACTCCTAACCAAGAAGATGGGGATTTAGATAACTACATTTCAGCTTCTCCACAAGAAAATTTACTTGCATCACATGAGAGCCAGTCTGCTAATGTGGCGGATATCACTCTGGATGAGGAGCAGATCCAACAATTAAATCAAGATTTAGCGAATTTTGATGAATTGAATGTTGATTATGATACTCCTAATCTTGCTGAGTCTAATGTGGAGTTACGGGAGGTTAAGCCAATATCATGGCCGCAAACAGAAATAGATTTAGATTTTAGTCCCACAAATAAAGATGAGATAACAGTTTCCCAAACTAGTGCTGACCAACAAAGTTCTTTTGGGGGTGCTGACTCTGTGAATAGTACAAATATTACCCCCAATATGCTGGACTCGGTTTGGTACTTGGGTGTTGATGTGGGTACAAGTGGAATTTCTGCGGCTTTGTTGAATCGTTCTACTGCTGTTGTTTATCCCATTTGCTGGTCAGCAGAAAACCAACAAAGATTGACTTCTTTTCCGCTATCGTTTCGTTTACCAGCAGAAGTTTATCTACCTACTTCACCACAAGGGGAGGCTGAGAGGGGAGAAGCTCAGAAAATGGCGGAAAATCACCAGCAGAATTTTTACTCAGTACAATTGAAGCCTTATTTGCAGGTGGCTATCCCATATAAAAATGAACAGCAAAGATGGGAGCCGGTTTTGCAATTCAATCAATTTTCTGCTGGTCCTTTAACTTGGGTGGTGCGATCGCTTTCTAAGTTACTGTTAACTTTAAAGTCAGATCGCTACAGTACTACTCAAGGTTTAATCGCTAGTGCTGTGGGTTTAAGTCATGAAACTTTCCGTCACATTATCAATAATATTGCTGGTGTTGTCTGTACCTGTCCATTTAGCTGGTCGGAACAATATCGCTTTAATGTGCGGGAGGCTGTACTTAATAGCCAATTGGTCTCACATCCACAGCAAATATTTTTTGTGGAAGAGGCGATCGCTAGTTTACTTAGCATACTGGATGGCGCTGATGGTGAAACAGTGCAAATCAGCGATTCCGAAGGTTTACATCCGGTTAAATCCAGCTATGATTCTTTAGTTGGTAATAGTTTTGTCATTAACATTGGGGCAAGTACAACAGAAATGACACTGGTAGACTTACCTGATAATTTGCAGGAACTGAAGCATGATGACTTTATGCTGCATAGTTTCGCTTACGCTGGTAACGGAATTGAGCAAGATATTATTTGCCAGTTGTTACTTCCTCCAGATTATCGCCAACCTCGGCAGATTAATTCACCAGATAATACAACAACTACTAATAACTCTTGGCAATGGCAAAACCCTTTTCCTGGTTTGGAGCAAATGCGTTGGGAAAGTTTAGGGTTGGAGGGGTTGGATTTACCCCAAGTAGCTGAACCGGATATGACTGCTCGAATTCGTCTCCAGCAAAAATTAGAAAGTTCTTTGTTGGGACGGGCTGTGCTTGATGCGGCTCTGGCTTTGAAGCTAATCTTACAACAGCAAGATTCTTTTACTCTAGAATTGGCAGATGTGCAATGGGTATTACAGCGACGAGATTTAGAAAACCGTGTATTTGCTCCTTTTGTCCGCAGTTTAAATCGAGAGTTTAATAAGTTGTTGGCGGCTCGTGGTATAACTACGGAAGCAATTAATCAAGCCATTATCACTGGAGGGGGGGCTTGTTTAGGGGCTGTAAATTATTGGCTACGTCAAAAATTGCCTCACACGAAAATTATTCAATATTTGTATCTGGGTGAAAACGGCGCTCCTAATTGTAGTCGGGTAGCCTATGGTTTGGCAACCTTACCTCTACATCCCCAGGTTTTAGAACAACCCAAGCAACATTACACCGACTATTTCTTATTTATGGAATTGCTGCGACTTGTGCCAGATAGAACAGTATCTTTTGGTGAAATTCTCCAGTTATTTGAAGATTCCGGCATTAATACCAGTATTTGTCAACGACGCTTATTAGCTTTCTTGGAAAATGAGTTACCTCCGGGTTTGATACCTGCAATTCCAGATTCTACCTGGCTTAGTTCTAGTTCTCGGAATAACCGAGACTATAAGGCGATCGCTTCTGCACCACTGTTTGAAAAGCAAGGAAATCTTTCTTATCGTCCCAATTTTTCACAGGTGTTGGTTTTGCAAACTTATTTAAATGCCATCAAAGCCAGTACTAAACAACCCATCAATGAACCTTACACAGTGAATTTTGCTGTACAAGTGACTGATTAGGATTCTGTTTTAGATTTTGGATTTTGGATTTTGGATTGTTCCCTCTGTTGATTTTGAATTTTGATTCAGCCTTTAACGCCACTACTGGTTTCTGTAGGGACAATGTAGCGCTGTAAAAATAAAAATAATAGCAGGATTGGGGCGATGGAAATTAGCGAACCTGCGGCTACTAACCGCCAGTCTAGGGAAAATGTGCCGGCTAGTTTGGCGACTCCCAAAGGTAGGGTATATAAGCTTTCATCTTGAATGACAATTAAAGGCCAAAGAAAATCACTCCAAGCACCGATAAATACAAAAATAGACAGAGTAACTAAAGCCGGACGAATGGCAGGTAACATCACATACCACCATAAACCCAATTCTGAACTACCATCAATGCGGGCTGCTTCTTCTAGTTCTTTGGGTACGCCCATAAAGGCTTGTCGCAGTAAAAAAATTCCAAAAGCTGAGGCTAAACTAGGAAAAATTATCCCTAAATAAGTGTTTCTTAGTCCTAATTGCACTGTCAAAATATAAAGGGGAATCATGACAATTTGAAAAGGAATCATGATGGTGGAAACAATGGCGATAAAAATCCAGTTTCGCCCCACAAATGACAGTCTGGCTAAAGGGTAAGCAGCTAAAGAACAAAATAGTAAATTCAATGCCACGGTTAGCACTGCCACTAAGGTACTATTATATAAATATTGTCCAAAGGGCAAGGCTTGCCACACTCTGAAAAAGTTATCTATTGTTGGTTGAGTGGGGAATATTTGGGGGGGTGACTGTAAAATATTTTCTGTGGGGGACTTCAAAGCTGTACTAAGCAACCATAACAAAGGAAAAAGCGTCACCAGTGCAATGGCAGACAATAACCCGTAGGTGAAAATACGTTGTGATTTGGGTGGGTGAGGGTTGGTCTTAAAATTACTCAATTTTGTTCCTCAATTCTAATCATTCCTCATCTTACCTGTAAGATAGTGGGGATTGTCTGTAACAATATACTTTAAGGGTTTATCCCAAGTTTCTCGAGGTATTTGAGAGAGATAAGCAAAATCAAACATAATGCCTATGGTGGGTTTATGGGCATAATGGGGTGAACTAAGTAAGCGGTCATAATACCCACCGCCATAACCTAGACGATATCTGTCATAATCGGCGGCTACACAGGGAACTAGAATTAAATCAACTTCTCCTGGTTCTATACTGGGGGTATGGGCATGAGGTTCAGTAATTCCATAAGTACCGACTTGAAGGGAATCTCCAGGTTTCCAGGTGTGCCATTGGAGAGACTTACCCACGCAACGGGGAAACCCCCAATTATAATTAGTATTTTTAAATAAGGGACTCAAATCTGGTTCTTGACGAAAGCTAAAATAAGCCAGTATTGTTTGAGCTTGGGTAAATACAGGGGACTGTTGCAGGTGCTGACAAATGCGATCGCTTTTTTCTCTCCATTGTGTCACAGATAGTGATTGCCGTTGTTTAAGCAAAATACGGCGTAAATCAACTTTATCCATGGTAAACTGCCAATTTGTTCACTTTTTCTCACTGTGATGTTGCTGAAAAAAAAGTGGGCAATGCCCACATTCTTATTACTATGCAGCGTTTTGTCGATACCAGTCAATGGTATTTTTTAGCCCTTGCCTAAAACTTACTTGGGCGGTAAAGTTAAAGGCTTGCTTGGCCCGTTCAATATCTAAGCAACGCCTGGGTTGACCATTGGGTTGATCTGTTTCCCAGACAATCTCACCGTTAAATTCCATCAATTCGCAGATCAGTGTAATTAAGTCACTGATGGAGATTTCTGCACCAGTTCCCAAGTTAACCGGTTGGGAATCGTTGTAAAGTTGTGTACCCATAACAATGCCCCTGGCTGCATCTTCTGAATACAAAAACTCACGGGTGGGGCTACCATCACCCCAAACAGGAAGTTGTTTTTCTGCCCTGATTTGGGCTTCATGGACTTTGCGAATTAAGGCCGGAATCACGTGGGAACTACGAGGGTCAAAGTTATCTTCAGGACCGTATAAGTTGACAGGTAACAAGTAAATGCCATTAAAGCCATACTGTTGGCGGTAAGATTGCAATTGAACTAAAAGCGCCTTTTTAGCAATGCCGTAAGGAGCGTTAGTTTCTTCCGGGTAGCCATTCCATAAATCATCTTCTTGGAATGGTACTGGTGTAAATTTGGGATAAGCGCAAATGGTCCCCACACAAACAAATTTTTCTACTCCAGCTTCATAGGCAGTGTGAATTAGCTGAGTCCCCATGATCAAGTTGTCGTAGAATAACTCGGCGGGTTTTTCCCGGTTAAGACCAATACCGCCCACGTGTGCTGCTAGGTGAATGACAATATCTTGCTGGTCAACGGCGCGTTGGCAATTTTCCAGAACGCGTAAGTCATAATCACGCGATCGCGGCACTGTAATTTTCGCACTATCGGCCCCGGACTGACATAGTTGATCAATCACGCGACGGCCGAGGAAGCCAGCGCCGCCGGTGACGAGAATCCGTTTATTGTTTAGTTCTAAGGCGTTCATAATCTTATGGTGTGGGGACAAATCAGAAATGAAGAGCGCCCAGTTCTGGACGAATAGTGGCTATATCATGAGAAACTGTACCATTACCATTGGGTGAAGTTTGACCCAAGGCCTGTAGGTCTGCTTCTACCATCAAAGCTACTAACTCATCAAAGGTTACAGATGGTTGCCAACCCAACTGTTGTTTAGCCTTGGTAGGATCACCAATTAACAAATCTACTTCTGCCGGACGGATATAGCGCTCATCGAACTCTACATAATCTTCCCACTTTAGGTTGACATAACCAAATGCTTTTTCCAGAAATTGCCGTACAGAGTAAGTTTGACCCGTGGCAATTACGTAGTCGTCTGGCTGGTCTTGCTGCAACATTAGCCACATTGCCCGCACGTAATCCTTAGCATAGCCCCAATCTCGCTTGGCATCCAAATTACCCATATAAAGTTTTTTCTGTTTACCTGCCACAATTTTGGCTACTGCCCTAGTAATTTTACGGGTAACGAAAGTTTCCCCCCGTCGTGGTGATTCGTGGTTAAACAGAATGCCATTACAAGCAAACAAGTTATAAGATTCGCGGTAGTTCACCGTTTGCCAGTGGGCATAAACTTTAGCACAAGCATAGGGACTGCGGGGATAAAAAGGCGTTGTTTCCTTTTGGGGTACTGCTTGCACCAAACCAAACATTTCTGAGGAACCGGCTTGATAAAACCGCACTTGAATTCCTGTACGTTGCTGGTAGTCGCGGATTGCTTCTAGTAAACGTAATGTTCCCATACCCACGGCATCAACAGTATACTCTGGTGAGTCAAAACTCACTCTCACATGGGATTGAGCGCCTAGGTTATAAATTTCTGTGGGCTGCACTGCTTCTAAGATGCGGCGTAATGTTGTACCGTCGGTCAAGTCGCCGTAGTGAAGAAACAACCGCACTCCCTGTTTGTGGGGGTCTTCATATATGTGATCAATGCGGTCTGTGTTAAAGGTGGAGGTACGGCGAATAATACCATGCACCTCATAACCTTGTTCTAGCAATAACTCACTCAGGTATGAACCGTCTTGACCAGTAATACCAGTAATTAACGCGCGTTTGCTTTGGGTCATGCTCAATTATCCCCTGTTATCTTTAATCAATATAGTCCCATGTTGATTTTGGCAACCTAGTCATTGAAAACCAGATTGCCTTGAAATAGTCAACCTAATAGTTCTAACAATTATCCGTCATTAAATATACTTATTAAAACCTAATTTCACAAGTTACCTCAAGCAGCTTAACTCAAAACCGACCTGATCAATTGTATAATTTTTTTAATCTTGGTCAAAAATTTATATAAACTTCTTAGATAAACTTCCCTTTGTTAAGCTTGAATTAATTTTCTAGGGTAAGGGGTGGGGTTAACTGTCATTTTAATCACCCCTGTATCTTCAGTATGCTCCTTTATTTTTGGGGCAAATAACCACATTAATTGTTTTCAATATTATCCATAAGTCAAGCCAAAAATTTCTAAATTTGACATAATGCAGGTCTATTTGTACTCTTTTTGGGTAAGGAATGTCATTACGTCCAGAAACTTGCCATAATCCAGTGATGCCTGGACGAATGGTTAAGATATAATCCATGTGACAACCATATTTTGGCAATTCTGAAATAACTAAAGGGCGCGGTCCCACAACACTCATATCTCCTTTGAGAACGTTCCAGAACTGGGGAAATTCATCTAAGCTGGTAAATCGCAGAAATTGACCAATTTTAGTAACTCGCGGGTCTTTTTTGAGTTTAAAGTTACTTTCAAACTCTTGGCGCAAATCGGGGGATGTTTCCATCATTTGCACAAGCACTTCCTCGGCATTGGTCACCATTGTCCGGAATTTGATACAATTAAAAACCTTGTAGTTTTTCCCCACCCGTTTTTGGACGTAGAAAATTGGACCTTCTGAGCTTACAGCAATCAGCAGGGACAAAATTAAATAAACAGGGCAGAACAAAATCAATACCAACAGGGAAAAAACTATATCAAATAGTCGTTTAGCAAACTCTCCGTTTAAACCTTGAAAAGACAAGCCTGTAGGTTTCAGCCCCGGCGGTTTTGTTTTTTGGCCGCGTCTGAAAAAAGCACGCTTAGAAGCGTTAGCATCTTGCCGTTGGGCTTTGCCATTCCTAAAGGGTAGTTCTCGCTTACCGGAGAGGAGTGAGCTTTGGGCAGTCATTATACTCCTTAATAATCCACACCACACATAATCTCAATCTTAAAGCTAAAATGAACTGCTCCTGGGAATAAATTGCCAAAAGCCCACAAAACACCTAACTACATTGATTTGATCACTTTGACCGTGCTTTTTGTTGGTTGCATTGGTCTATAAATTGGAGATAGCGCTGGCCAAAGATTTCCAAGGAAAACTGGGAAACGTGCGATCGCATATACTCCAGATTAAAAGAATTTTGATCAGCTGTGAATTTTTCCACTGCCTCCATTAAAGCCGCTGCTGTTTGGTTTTTAAACAATATACCTGTTGCTGTATCCATACAAGAGTGTAAATCGCGCACTGTTTCTAAAGCACCTCCAGCACCATAGGCAATTACTGGAGTCCCACAAGCTTGTGCTTCTACTAAAGCGATGCCAAAATCCTCACAAGCTGCATACACAAACGCTTTAGCTCTAGACATATATTTTTTGACAACATCATCGGGCTGCCATCCCAGTATTTGGATATTAGAGTTAGCCATATTGCGAATGTTGGGCATTTCTGAACCTGTACCAATAATTACTAAGGGTAGTTTTAATTGATTGAAGGCTTTAACAATTAAAGATACCTGCTTATAACTGACCAATCGGGAAACTGTCAAATAAAAATCTTCTTTATTGGCCAAAAATGGGCAACTATCAATATTGACTGGGGGATAAATGACTGTTGCTTCCCGTCGGTAGCAACGCCAAATCCGCCGGGCTGTATGCTGGGAATTAGCGATGAAGTAATCAACGCGATTAGCACTCAATACATCCCACTGGCGCAATTCATGTAATAAATAGCGAGTTACCCATCCAGCTACACCCTGTCCCAAGTTACTTTCGCGTAGATAATCAAAAGTTAAATCCCAAGCATAGCGCATGGGGCTATGACAGTAACAAATGTGCAACTGATCCGGAGTGGTTAAAACTCCTTTAGCCACCGCGTGGGATGACGATAGAATTACGTCATACTGCCGCAGGTCTAATTGTTCAATGGCCAATGGCAACAAGGGCAGGTACTTTTGTACGCCATTACGGGCAAAAGGCAAGTGTTGGAGAAAGGTTGTACCAATCTGACGTTTGTATAAATAACTTTCCCAATTGCTGGATTCAAAATCAATCAAGGCATATAAATTCGCATCAATATGATTGAGAATTTGCCGCACAACTAATTCCGAACCGCCTGTGGCTTTTGGTGTAAGCCACTCATGAACCAAAGCGTATTTCAAGGACACCTGAGCTAACTTTTAGGGTTGACATCTCCCCTGGTGGAAACACAGGGGATTTTATACTGTTGTTGCTACGCGGTCTGAAGACACCCTACGCAACCTTTACCATTTGGGAGTTTGACACTCCCTTACTCACCTTGACTAAGATTATACTTAGCTGTGTGACTACTTGAGTTTGCATCTTGATGAGGCAAAAGACCTGATTATCTCAAAAAAGGTTCCAGATGAACTCTCTAACCTGTTAACCTCAAATTGGGGAGGGGAAAGCTACTACCCCACTCCCCATCCTGTAAAAGTTAAAAAGTGGGAATTTATGCGAATTTTAATCATGGGTGGTACAAGGTTTATTGGTGTTTACCTGACTCAGTTGCTTGTAGAACAAGGACATGAGGTGGTACTGTTTAATCGTGGTAATCGTCCTGTACCGACTTGGCCGGGATTAGGACAAATTATAGGCGATCGCACTAACTCTGACCAACTCAAAGCAAAATTATCATCGGAAAAATTTGATGTTATTTTTGACAATAACGGACGGGAACTTACTGATACTCAACCATTGGCAGAAATTTTCCAGGGTCAAGTGCAACATTTTGTTTATATGAGTTCTGCTGGTGTGTATCTCAAGTCTGACCAATTACCCCACACAGAGGGTGATGCAGTGGACCCTAGGAGTCGTCACCGAGGTAAGCATGAAACGGAAGCTTACTTAACTCAAGAGAATTTACCTTTTAGTTCTATTCGCCCTACCTATATTTACGGACCAGGTAACTATAATGATTTAGAAAGTTGGTTTTTTGATAGAATTGTCCGCCATCGCCCTATTCCTATTCCTGGTAATGGGTTACATATTACACAGTTAGGTCATGTTAAGGATTTAGCCACAGCCATGTCACAGGTGATAGGTAATCAACAAGCCATAGGACAAATTTATAATGTTTCGGGCGATCGCTATGTTACTTTTGACGGTTTAGCCCGTGCTTGTGCTGTAGCTGCTGGTAAGTCACCTGATACCATGAAAATTGTCCACTACGACCCGAAAAAATTTGATTTTGGCAAGGGTAAAGCTTTTCCCATGCGAGTACAGCACTTTTTCGCATCAGTAAATAAGGCTATGACTGAGTTAGCTTGGCGACCTCAATATGATTTAATTTCTGGGCTGACTGATTCTTTTGAAAATGATTATCTGGCTAATAGACGAGATCAAGCTGATGTTGATTTTTCCCTGGATGATGAGATTTTACAAGCTGTTTAAAATGTAATTAAGTTTGCTCCCCGATTTTTCCCTAAGTCGGGGTGGTTGTTTTATTAATACCGTGGGGTTATGAACGGATATGCAAACAGTATTAGTGACAGGAGGGGCGGGGTTTATTGGGGCTAATTTTATCCTGCTGGCTAGACGGTTGGGATGGGCTAAGATAATTAATTTGGATAAGTTAACTTATGCTGGTAATTTAGGTAATTTATCTCAAGTACAGGCTGACCCATACTATCATTTTGTTCAAGGGGATATTGGTAATTTTGAATTAGTTAGTTATTTATTACAACAGTATCAGCCAGAGGGAATTATTAATTTTGCTGCTGAAAGTCATGTAGACCGTTCTATTTTAAATCCTGAAAATTTTATCCAAACTAATGTAGTTGGCACATTTGGTCTATTAGAAGCAAGTCGCGTCTATTGGCAAGGTTTATCAGCAGCACAACAGCAGGTATTTCGCTTTCTCCATGTGTCCACAGATGAGGTATATGGTTCTCTCAATCCCCAAGAACCGGCTTTTCAAGAAACTAGCCCACTAGCACCCAATAGTCCTTATGCTGCTTCTAAGGCTGCATCTGACCATTTTGTCCGTGCTTACTATCATACCTATGGATTGCCTACTTTAACCACAAATTGCTCTAATAATTATGGACCTTACCAGTTTCCTGAAAAACTCATTCCTTTGATGATCCTCAATGCTATGGAGGGTCAACCCCTACCTATATATGGAGATGGGCAAAATATCCGTGATTGGCTTTATGTGATTGACCATTGCCGGGCTATTCTCTTAGTTCTACAACAAGGTAAAATTGGCGAAACTTATAATATTGGTGGATTAAATGAACAAACTAATTTACAAGTTGTTGAGAAAATCTGTGCTATTCTTGACCAACTAGCACCCAAACCAGAGTACAAATATTCTGCTTTAATTACTTTTGTTAAAGACCGTCCGGGTCATGACCGGAGATATGCAGTTAATTGTCATAAAATCACTGATGAGTTGGGCTGGAAACCGGAAGAAAACTTTGACAGTGGGTTATTAAAAACTGTGCAATGGTATCTCAATAATTCAGACTGGGTGAATCAAGTACGTTCGGGAGAACATAAGTATTGGTTAAAAGAAAATTATGAAAATAGGTAAGCTCCAAGAATATAAATTACCCCAGAGATCACTGTTAACACCACAGATAACCAAAAAGCAATTAATGTGGGAAGTTGCCAAGCTAATGATAAAGGTGCAATTAATAGGGATATGGCTATGATCTGACTAACGGTTTTTAGTTTACCCCAAATATTTGCCCCTGTAATTGTAGTTTGATTGACCCGCCAACCCGCGATCGCTAATTCCCGCGCTAAAATGACAAACACTCCCCATGCTGGAATTTTCTCTAGTTCAACTAAGACTAACAATGGCGCAAATACTAGTAACTTATCCACCAAAGGATCAAGAAACTTACCTAAATCAGTAATTTGGTTGAGTTGACGCGCTAAATACCCATCTAACCAGTCGGTTAACGCCGCAACTAAAAATATGGTCAAACATACCCATCTGGCTTGGGGTGTGGGATTATATAGTCCATAAAGTAAAAATGGTATTCCCAGTAGTCGAGAAAAAGTTATCAAGTTAGGTAAATTCATAATTGGTAGGAGCTAATTGTTTAGAGCGAATTTTGCCGAAGTGAGGTACATTTTTAGCAAGCTGGACTTGTGCTACAAGACGATTATTTACATTTGTATTTCAGGTGCTTAAGACTTACGCATTGACAAAAAACATGATCTATGAGATATAGATCATGGGATTGCCTACGGCACTGGCGAAGCCAATCGCCTGTAACACAAGAAGCCGGGGAATAAATTCCCCGTCTCAAAGCTCAAGTCCGTTAAAACGGACTCTTACGGAATGCGCGAGCGCCTGTAACACAAGCATCCTGCTTGTCACCAATACCCGCTAGAAGCCGGTGCTACTGATACCACATTACAACCCGATGCAATAACCGAGAATCAAAGTCCCCCTAGATTAATTCACTATTTTGTTATTCTGTCAATGCGTAACTCCTAGTGCTTAAGAAATGCTTTTAAGAAATGCTTTTAAGAAATGCTTTTAAGAAATGCTTTATAATCTCAAGCAATCAAATAATTGCCCTAAAGTCAACTGTAAACCACTGATAAACTCTGGTACTGGTAATATATCTTCTTCTGCTTCTAAAAATATTGG
>NZ_JANQDH010000011.1 GCF_029891735.1 Chrysosporum bergii ANA360D | reverse complement strand
TAGAGTTGTTGGAAAATAAGGGATAATAATCAAGCAGACAAGTAGGGTGACATTAATGTTGAAGTTAGACCGCGTCCTGAATCAAGAGCGACTGCTACGAGCAATGACTGGACTTAACCGCCAAGCATTCAACGAGCTGTTATCTCAGTTTGCTGATACCTATGAACGCACCGTGTTCAACTCCTTAGCAAACCGCAAACGTGCACCCGGGGGCGGACGCAAGCCTACACTCAGAAGTATAGAGGAAAAACTATTTTATATCCTGCTGTACTGCAAATGTTATCCGACGTTTGACTTGCTGAGTGTGTTGTTCAACTTTGACCGCTCCTGTGCTCATGATTGGGTACATCGACTACTGTCTGTGCTAGAAACCACTTTAGGAGAAAAGCAAGTTTTGCCAGCACGCAAACTCAGGAGCATGGAGGAATTCACCAAAAGGTTTCCAGA
>NZ_JANQDH010000010.1 GCF_029891735.1 Chrysosporum bergii ANA360D | reverse complement strand
GTGACTAATCAATAGACCTCTTGCACAATTGTTTCTGTGGTACAATAAGTGGTTTTAGGTTTTATGTATATTTGGGTGTTGTTGCGATAGCTACGCTCGCCGAAGGCATCACAAATTCAAAGATAGGCGTGTGATTCTAACTTTTAGCTTAACGGGTGACAAGGCGGCTAAAGAGCTTGTTTCATAAGGGATAGAGCCTGAAAGCCCCGTTGAAAAAAGAGGCGTTTATGAGGCTTGAGATTGATTAAATTCAGAGCTAAATCAGCCCATAATTCCATACCATAAATCCATAGTTGTCCGTAGAGACCAAAGCTAAAATCACTTTGACGTGGGTACTTGTCCTGATGTTGTTGAATCCCACATTCAGCATGAGTAAATATACTCAAAATATTTTTCCCAGCAGGTTAAGTGTTCTAATCCTAAGTCTGATATCTTATTTTTGATAAGGGACTTACCGCGTAATAGTTAAATTTTTGTATAGCCTAATTTTACTTGGTTTAAGGCTCTTTTTTGCTCTTTTGGTGAATTATTCAGGATAATCAAAGATGAGTCAGCCCAATTATGGCATTTTGATGAAAAATGCGTTGAACGAAATAAATAGCCTACGATCGCAACTAGCTGCGGTAGAAGCCCAAAAAAATGAGTCTATTGCCATTGTTGGTATGAGTTGCCGTTTTCCAGGCGGTGCAACTACTCCAGAGCGTTTTTGGGTATTACTGCGCGAGGGTATATCAGCCATTACAGAAATCCCTGCTGATCGCTGGGATGTTGATAAATATTATGATGCTGACCCCACATCGTCCGGTAAAATGCATACTCGTTACGGCGGTTTTCTGAATGAAGTTGATACATTTGAGCCATCATTCTTTAATATTGCTGCCCGTGAAGCCGTTAGCATGGATCCACAGCAACGCTTGCTACTTGAAGTCAGTTGGGAAGCTCTGGAATCCGGTAATATTGTTCCTGCAACTCTTTTTGATAGTTCCACTGGTGTATTTATCGGTATTGGTGGTAGCAACTACAAATCTTTAATGATCGAAAACAGGAGTCGGATCGGGAAAACCGATTTGTATGAGTTAAGTGGCACTGATGTGAGTGTTGCTGCCGGCAGGATATCCTATGTCCTGGGTTTGATGGGTCCCAGTTTTGTGATTGATACAGCTTGTTCATCTTCTTTGGTCTCAGTTCATCAAGCCTGTCAGAGTCTGCGTCAGAGAGAATGTGATCTAGCACTAGCTGGTGGAGTCGGTTTACTCATTGATCCAGATGAGATGATTGGTCTTTCTCAAGGGGGGATGCTGGCACCTGATGGTAGTTGTAAAACATTTGATGCCAATGCAAATGGCTATGTGCGAGGCGAAGGTTGTGGGATGATTGTTCTAAAACGTCTCTCGGATGCAACAGCCGATGGGGATAATATTCTTGCCATCATTCGTGGGTCTATGGTTAATCATGATGGTCATAGCAGTGGTTTAACTGCTCCAAGAGGCCCCGCACAAGTCTCTGTCATTAAGCAAGCCTTAGATAGAGCAGGTATTGCACCGGATGCCGTAAGTTATTTAGAAGCCCATGGTACAGGCACACCCCTTGGTGATCCTATCGAGATGGATTCATTGAACGAAGTGTTTGGTCGGAGAACAGAACCACTTTGGGTCGGCTCAGTTAAGACAAATATTGGTCATTTAGAAGCCGCGTCCGGTATTGCAGGGCTGATTAAGGTTGTCTTGATGCTAAAAAACAAGCAGATTCCTCCTCACTTGCATTTCAAGACACCAAATCCATATATTGATTGGAAAAATCTCCCGGTCGAAATTCCGACCACCCTTCATGCTTGGGATGACAAGACATTGAAGGACAGAAAGCGAATTGCAGGGGTTAGTTCTTTTAGTTTCAGTGGTACTAACGCCCACATTGTATTATCTGAAGCCCCATCTAGCGAACTAATTAGTAATCATGCGGCAGTGGAAAGACCATGGCACTTGTTAACCCTTAGTGCTAAGAATGAGGAAGCGTTGGCTAACTTGGTTGGGCTTTATCAGTCATTTATTTCTACTACTGATGCAAGTCTTGCCGATATATGCTACACTGCTAATACGGCACGAACCCATTTTTCTCATCGCCTTGCTCTATCGGCTACTTCACACATCCAAATAGAGGCTCTTTTAGCCGCTTATAAGGAAGGGTCGGTGAGTTTGAGCATCAATCAAGGTTGTGTCCTTTCCAACAGTCGTGCGCCGAAGGTCGCTTTTCTCTTTACAGGTCAAGGTTCGCAATATGTGCAAATGGCTGGAGAACTTTATGAGACCCAGCCTACTTTCCGTAATTGCTTAGATCGCTGTGCCGAAATCTTGCAATCCATCTTTTCATCGAGAAACAGCCCTTGGGGAAACCCACTGCTTTCGGTATTATATCCAAACCATGAGTCAAAGGAAATTGACCAGACGGCTTATACCCAACCTGCCCTTTTTGCTGTAGAATATGCCCTAGCACAGATGTGGCGGTCGTGGGGAATCGAGCCAGATATCGTAATGGGTCATAGCATAGGTGAATATGTGGCAGCTTGTGTGGCGGGGATCTTTTCTCTGGAGGATGGTCTCAAACTTGCTGCCGAAAGAGGCCGTTTGATGCAGGCGCTACCACAAAATGGCGAGATGGTTGCTATATCGGCCTCCCTTGAGGAAGTTAAGCCGGCTATTCAATCTGACCAGCGAGTTGTGATAGCGGCGGTAAATGGACCACGAAGTGTCGTCATTTCGGGCGATCGCCAAGCTGTGCAAGTCTTCACCAACACCCTAGAAGATCAAGGAATCCGGTGCAAGAGACTGTCTGTTTCACACGCTTTCCACTCTCCATTGATGAAACCAATGGAGCAGGAGTTCGCACAGGTGGCCAGGGAAATCAACTATAGTCCTCCAAAAATAGCTCTTGTCAGTAATCTAACCGGCGACTTGATTTCACCTGAGTCTTCCCTGGAGGAAGGAGTGATCGCTTCCCCTGGTTACTGGGTAAATCATTTATGCAATCCTGTCTTGTTCGCTGATGGTATTGCAACTATGCAAGCGCAGGATGTCCAAGTCTTCCTTGAAGTTGGACCAAAACCGACCTTATCAGGACTAGTGCAACAATATTTTGACGAGGTTGCCCATAGCGATCGCCCTGTCACCATTCCCACCTTGCGCCCCAAGCAACCCAACTGGCAGACACTATTGGAGAGTTTGGGACAACTGTATGCGCTTGGTGTCCAGGTAAATTGGGCGGGCTTTGATAGAGATTACACCAGACGCAAAGTAAGCCTACCCACCTATGCTTGGAAGCGTCAACGTTATTGGCTAGAGAAACAGTCCGCTCCACGTTTAGAAACAACACAAGTTCGTCCCGCAACTGCCATTGTAGAGCATCTTGAACAAGGCAATGTGCCGAAAATCGTGGACTTGTTAGCGGCGACGGATGTACTTTCAGGCGAAGCACGGAAATTGCTACCCAGCATCATTGAACTATTGGTTGCAAAACATCGTGAGGAAGCGACACAGAAGCCCATCTGCGATTGGCTTTATGAAGTGGTTTGGCAACCCCAGTTGCTGACCCTATCTACCTTACCTGCTGTGGAAACAGAGGGTAGACAATGGCTCATCTTCGCCGATGCTAGTGGACACGGTGAAGCACTTGCGGCTCAATTACGTCAGCAAGGGGATATAATTACGCTTGTCTATGCTGGTCTAAAATATCACTCGGCTAATAATAAACAAAATACCGGGGGGGACATCCCATATTTTCAGATTGATCCGATCCAAAGGGAGGATTATGAAAGGTTGTTTGCTGCTTTGCCTCCACTGTATGGTATTGTTCATCTTTGGAGTTTAGATATACTTAGCTTGGACAAAGTATCTAACCTAATTGAAAATGTACAATTAGGTAGTGGCACGCTATTAAATTTAATACAGACAGTCTTGCAACTTGAAACGCCCACCCCTAGCTTGTGGCTCGTGACAAAGAACGCGCAAGCTGTGCGTAAAAACGATAGCCTAGTCGGAGTGCTTCAGTCACCCTTATGGGGTATGGGTAAGGTGATAGCCTTAGAACACCCTGAACTCAACTGTGTATCAATCGACCTTGATGGTGAAGGGCTTCCAGATGAACAAGCCAAGTTTCTGGCGGCTGAACTCCGCGCCGCCTCCGAGTTCAGACATACCACCATTCCCCACGAAAGTCAAGTTGCTTGGCGTAATAGGACTCGCTATGTGTCACGGTTCAAAGGTTATCAGAAGCATCCCGCGACCTCATCAAAAATGCCTATTCGACCAGATGCCACTTATTTGATCACGGGCGGCTTTGGTGGTTTGGGCTTGCTTGTGGCTCGTTGGATGGTTGAACAGGGGGCTACCCATCTATTTCTGATGGGACGCAGCCAACCCAAACCAGCCGCCCAAAAACAACTGCAAGAGATAGCCGCGCTGGGTGCAACAGTGACGGTGGTGCAAGCCGATGTTGGCATCCGCTCCCAAGTAGCCAATGTGTTGGCACAGATTGATAAGGCATATCCTTTGGCTGGTATTATTCATACTGCCGGTGTATTAGACGACGGAATCTTATTGCAGCAAAATTGGGCGCGTTTTAGCAAGGTGTTCGCCCCCAAACTAGAGGGAGCTTGGCATCTACATACACTGACTGAAGAGATGCCGCTTGATTTCTTTATTTGTTTTTCCTCAACAGCAGGATTGCTGGGCAGTGGTGGACAAGCTAACTATGCTGCTGCCAATGCCTTTTTAGATGCCTTTGCCCATCATCGGCGAATACAAGGCTTGCCAGCTCTCTCGATTAACTGGGACGCTTGGTCTCAAGTGGGAATGACGGTACGTCTCCAACAAGCTTCTTCACAAAGCACCACAGTTGGGCAAGATATTAGCACTTTGGAAATTTCACCAGAACAGGGATTGCAAATCTTTGCCTATCTTCTGCAACAACCATCCGCCCAAATAGCGGCCATTTCTACCGATGGGCTTCGCAAGATGTACGACACAAGCTCGGCCTTTTTTGCTTTACTTGATCTTGACAGGTCTTCCTCCACTACCCAGGAGCAATCTACACTTTCTCATGAAGTTGGCCTTACCTTACTCGAACAATTGCAGCAAGCTCGGCCAAAAGAGCGAGAGAAAATGTTACTGCGCCATCTACAGACCCAAGTTGCTGCGGTCTTGCGTAGTCCCGAACTGCCCGCAGTTCATCAACCCTTCACTGACTTGGGGATGGATTCGTTGATGTCACTTGAATTGATGCGGCGTTTGGAAGAAAGTCTGGGGATTCAGATGCCTGCAACGCTTGCATTCGATTATCCTATGGTAGACCGTTTGGCTAAGTTTATACTGACTCAAATATGTATAAATTCTGAGCCAGATACCTCAGCAGTTCTCACACCAGATGGAAATGGGGAGGAAAAAGACAGTAATAAGGACAGAAGTACCAGCACTTCCGTTGACTCAAATATTACTTCCATGGCAGAAGATTTATTCGCACTCGAATCCTTACTAAATAAAATAAAAAGAGATCAATAATAGAGCTGTTGGGAAATAAAAGCATATTTCCGGATGACAGAACTTCCCCCATCCCGATTGAATTTATGCTGCATCTAAATAGAAGTTCCATAGCCCTGCACTGACCAACATCAATTGATCATCAAAATCGGTCACACGATT
>NZ_JANQDH010000009.1 GCF_029891735.1 Chrysosporum bergii ANA360D | reverse complement strand
TAGAAATCATGGCTTATAGTTTAGATTTAAGACAAAAAGTAGTAGATTATATAGAAAATGGTGGTAGAGTCACCAAAGCGGCGCAAGTGTTTGGAATAGGAAGAGCGTCAATCTACAGATGGCTGGAGAGAAAGGAACTGGTAGCAACAAAGGTAAAATATCGCCAGCGATCGCTAGATATAAGAGAATTGTCAAAAGATATACAAGAAAATCCAGAAGCTACATTAAAACAGAGAGCCGAAAAATTCGGCGTAAGTACAACTGCAATTTTTATGGCACTCAAAAAAATGAAAATAACCAGAAAAAAAAAAGAACTACGTTATCGAGAAAGAAGTAGAAAAGAAAGGATAAAATATTATCAGGATTTACGAAAATTAATCAAAATATATGGGAGTAAAAGTTTAGTATTCGTTGATGAGTCAGGATTTGAAGAATGTCCAGATTGTATTTATGCTTGGTCAAAAAAAGGAAAAAAGATTTATGGAGATAGACAAGGAAAGAGGGGAAAAAGAGAAAATTTAGTCGCAGGTAGAAGAAAAGGAAAAAAAGATTTAATCGCACCAATGATATTCACAGGAAGTTTGAATGCAGAAGGTTTTGAAGGCTGGTTATCAATATATTTATTACCATCATTAAGCATCACATCAGTTTTGATTATGGATAATGCACCAATTCATCGAAAAACAGTGATTAAACAAATAGTTGAAGATGCAGGTCATCAGGTCATATTCCTCCCTAAGTATTCTCCTGATTTGAACGATATTGAGCATGATTTTAGTGCCTTAAAGAGAGCCAGAATGTATGCTCCTTCAAATACACCCTTAGATGAAATTATCCGTGATTATTGTGTAGCTTAATGTCTCATTCTTAAGTTAAATGACTATACATTTAAATGTATAAGATTGTATTTCTTTATATGTGATCTAGATGACTTGACAAAATGACTGCTCTTTAAATAGTTTTCCCTAAAAATCAAAATCAACCACACAAAAAAGTGCCTAGGGCATGGTATATTAAGGGGATTAGTTGAAGAATGGGGAAAACAATTAAAATCGCCTACGGCTAACCCCCAGGTGTGAAGCCATTAGCTCTGCTCGCCGTTGATATTTCGGTCAAACATTGCGTCAGCCCTGAGCTTCAGTTTTTGTAGCTTCGTTAACTACAAAAGGCAATAAAGCACCAGCTGCAATCACACCACCATCCATAATACTAATAGGGGTAATCTTTAACAGGTTCTTCAATGGTGGAACAACCATAACTAATATTTGTATGGACAAAGAACCTGCAAGAGCAGCATTTAAATAAGGATTTGCTGGTAACTTATCTTGACTAAATATGCTGTGGTTTTCTGAACGGCAGCTAATGGTATGTAGTAATTGTGCAGTTGTCAGGGTCATACAGGCAACAGTGCTTGCCTGAGTCCCTATGCCATATCTAAAAATCGCATAACTGTATGCCGCTAATGTGCTGACTGATATGATAGCTGACTCAAACATGATTCTGCCCAGGTCAGAATTTTTGATAATTGGTTGATCAGGATCGCGGGGGGGTTGACTCAACACATCAGGTTCCGGCGCTTCCATAGCCAGAGACAAACCAGGGAAAATATCGCTGATTAAATTTAGCCACAGAAGTTGAATCGCATTCAACGGTTCCCCTAAACCAGCACCTATGGCAGTAGTCATCACCATAATTTCGCTGAGATTTGTGGCTAGGAGAAAATGCACAGATTTTCTAATATTGTTATAAATAGTCCGCCCCCGACTAACAGCAATAATCATAGTTTCTAATCTGTCATCTTCTAAAACAATATCTGCCACTTCCCGGGCTACATCAGTCCCCCCCTTACCCATAGCAACGCCAACTTGTGCCGCTTTCAGTGCTGGTGCATCATTAATGCCATCCCCAGTCATGGCTACCACTTTTCCAGCTGCTTGCAAAGCCTGGACAATTTGCAATTTATTACTAGGACTTATGCGGGCAAAAACGTTTACTTTGTCGCTCACTGCTGTTAGTGCTTCTGGGGTGAGATGGTGAAGGTTAGTGGCATCAAGAACTTCTAACTCCGGACTTCGACTCAATTCTAACTCTTGAGCGATCGCATAAGCAGTGGAACTTTGATCCCCCGTCATCATCACAGTATCAATTCCCGCTTGATGAAACTCCCCAATCAATTTTTTTGCCCCCAATCTAATCGGGTCTGTCATCCCCACCAAACCCAACCAGATCAGATTTGTTTCATAATTATTGCCATTGTCATTGCCATTGTCATCATTAATATAGCCATAACCCACCCCCAAAACTCGCAGCGCTTTCCCAGCCAAGCGGTCATTTTCCATTGCCATCGCCCCCCTGTCTTCGGCAGTCAAAGGAACCACTTCTCCATTTTTTAGCCACCATTGACACATAGAAATCATTTCTGCCGGATTACCTTTCACCGCAATCAACTTGTGATCATTGTCAGTGTCATGAATTGTACTCATGACGTTGCGGTTTTCCCTCCGCAGGTTAGTTTCCAACAGTGGATACTTTTGTCTCAGCTTGATCACATCTACCCCAGCGCTAATTGCCAAGTGAATTAAAGCATTTTCCGTTGGCGAACCCGTCACCACATAGTCACCATGTGCATCTTTACCGGCTTCACTTTCGTTACACAGAACGGATATATGAATCAGCCTTAATAATTCATGGTTGGCGTAGGGGTTAATATTTTCTGCCTCTACTTTAATTTTATCAGTGGATGTACATATCTCCACCACTAACATTTTATTTTCAGTAATTGTCCCGGTTTTATCCAAACAAATGGTTTGTACAGAACCCAAAGCTTCCACCGCGTTGAGACTGCGAACTAGAACATTATTCTTTCTCATCTCTCGGATACCCAAAGCCAGACTAGTGGTGGCAATGGTTGGTAACCCTTCCGGAACCGCAGCCACAGCCAGGGATATGGATGACTGCATCATCGTCAATAAACCATATCCCCGCAGCACTCCTAAACCAAACACAAAACTGCAAATTCCCATCCCCATTAAAACCAGTTGACCCCCCACCTGATCTAATTGTTTTTCTAGGGGAGTGTCTGTAGAGATAGTTTTATTTACCAGATGTTGGATTTTGCCCATTTCTGTGAACTTACCTGTACCTACCACCACAGCCAGTCCCTCACCGCCGGTGATCAAAGTTCCTTTATAAACCATGTTGACACGATCAGCTAAGGGTATATTTTCACTACCCAGAGGGGCTGTGGTTTTTGTACTAGGCATACTTTCACCAGTCAAGGCAGACTCGTCAACAGTCAAATTATCACTTTCAATCAATCGGGCATCTGCTGCTACATAACTACCAGGTTTGAGAAATAAAATATCTCCTACAACCACATTTTCTGTGGGTATTTCCACCTGCTGACCTTCTCGGATTACCCCAGTTAATATTTGTTCTCGATTTTGGAGAGATTGAATAATTCTGGCTGATTGGCTTTCGGTGATGTATCCAATCACCGCATTTAGACCAACAACACCCAAAATCACAACAGCATCTATCAAACCACCAGTAATAACCGCAACTCCCGCAGCAGCACCAAGTAAAGCAACGGGCAGAGATTTAAACTGGTCAATTAAAATTTTTCCAGAAGAACGTGTTGCTATGGCAGATAAAACATTAGCACCATAGTTAGTTAAATTGACTATGGCATCATCCTGAGATAATCCTGATACTTTTGAGGTATTTAATGTATCTATAACTTGATCAGCAGTCATCAAGTGCCAATTATCTATTTTTTGTTGTTTCTGTTGATTTATTAAACTTTTTGGGAGGTTTTGACTAGCCGATAAACCAGTAATTCTTTGATAATCTCTGATGGCTTCCTCAATCAATAAGCCGATTTTGTTCCAGCTAACTTTTGGTTGAAAACCAACCAGAATATTACTTGTTAATGAATTGGCAGACACATAAATTATATCTGGTTTCTGCCCCAGCGATCGCTCCAAGTATCGTTGTAATGACCGCGAACCATAAAGTTGATCAACTTTGTATCTAGCTCTCCCTTTCACTCTTGTGTGTATTGCTTCAATCACCGCAAAATTTACTCCTATACCAGCCTTTATAACTGAGGCTATTTTAATAGTATATTAGTATATAAGTTAATATACTCAACCCTTGTTATAGTTTATTATAGTTACCAAAAGCCACCATAAACATGAGTTTACCATTAAGACTTGCAAAGCTATACTACCCACAGGGAGGGATATGATTATGTATAATTACACCCTTAGACTCATGTAATTAATTATAAAAATCATTAACAATAAAAATGGCTTGATAGAAATTTAAGTTTAGTTTTAAAACTTTTTTCAAAACTTTTTTCAAATCCACACTGAATTTATTACTAACAACTTCTTCAACTTACCAATCTAGAAAATTAAGATCAAGAAATCATGACAACTTCTACACACCATGAGCAACAAATTCAAAAACTGAGTGAACTCATTGCAGACCTTCATTGTGGGATGTTAACCACAGTGGATCAAAATAACCACTTACACAGTTGCCCCATGTACAGAAGTGGCGATATTAATTCCCAAAGAGCAATCTGGTTTTTTACCTCTGCCCATACTCAAAAAGCAGAAGATATTAAACGCAATCACCAGGTAAACGTTAGTTTTACCTCACCAGATCAAGAGCGATATATTTCCGTATCAGGTACAGCAGAACTGATCCAAGACCGTAACCAAATGCAACAACAATGGCAACCAGAAATTCAAACTTGGTTACCCAAAGGACTAGAAGAACCAGACCTAGTATTAATCAAAGTGAATATTAACAAAATTGATTATTGGGATAGTCCATCAACCATTCACCCCCAAACCAGTCAATTTTAGATTTTAGATTTTAGAATTAATCATCCTGTTCTAGCACAAGTCCTGCTGGCTAATCATGTACATCACTTCGGCAAAATTGGCTATAGCTAGTTTTAGCTTTAGCCAGCAGCTCACAAACTTGATCATCTGTAGTTTGGTGAAAGTCCTCATACCATAAACCCACACTGTAAAACGGCTCAGGCGTGGCTGCACAAACAATTTTATCCACAGCTAATTCCAATTCTTGACAAGTTGCACTAGCAGCCACAGGTACGGCCATAACAACTTGTGCAGGCTGTTCTCGTCGCACAGAGGCCAGCGCAGCCCACATAGTAGCCCCCGTAGCTAAACCATCATCTACCAAAATAACTATACGTCCTTGTAAATCCGGAAAAGGGCGATCGCCCCGATAAAGATGTTCTCGACGTTCTAACTCTCGTTGTTCCTGCGCCGCAACTCTAGCAATAGTCTCCTCAGAAATATTCACCAACTTAACAATATCCTCATTGAGAATCCTCACCCCACCGGAGGCGATCGCCCCCATTGCTAGTTCTTCCTGTTGAGGTACACCCAGTTTACGCACCACCAGCACATCTAACGGAGCATTTAACGCCTTGGCGATTTCAAAAGCAACAGGTACACCCCCCCTAGGTAGTGCTAGTATGATCACATCGGAAACATTACTATATTCTGTTAATTGCCCGGCCAAAACCTGACCTGCTATTGTACGATTTTTAAATAGCATGGTATAACTCTCCTGGTATTTCTCTTTTGCCTTTATATATAACTCACGGGGATACGTCCCTGACTACCAGCTGTTCTGAAGGCTGTTCTGAAGGCTGTTCTGAATAAATGATAGATAAATTATAGATAGCTATACCTGGTATGACCTCTGACTATGAAGCGAGATAATTAATCTATCAGTCCATCTAAAGGAGGAAAAGTCTCAGATATTTCGGACAGGAACTCATAACATTGTGAAGTGCGGAATATGGGTTATAAATTTTAGATTTTAGCTGAGAATTTCAACTCCCCCGACTGGGAAAATTTAACTGAGCTAATTCTCTCAATCGGGGGAGTATTCAAACTGAGAATTTATACTAAGGAGCAAACTAGTTATCATTTACTCCTAATTCTCATGATTCTACGGTCGCTCTTCAATCACACGGTCAATTAAACCGTATTCTTTGGCTTCAGCAGCAGACATGAAAAAGTCCCGATCCATGTCTTTTTCAATCTTAGACAAAAGCTGACCAGTTCTTTCTGCATAAATGCTGTTCAGCTGGTGACGAATCCGCAGAATTTCTCTAGCTTCAATTTCGATATCGCTGGCTTGTCCACGAGTACCACCAGAAGGCTGGTGAATCATGATCCGAGAATGGGGTAATGCCATCCGTTTACCCTTGGCTCCAGCAGCCAGCAAAAATGATCCCATGGAAGCGGCTAAACCCACACAAATTGTCACCACATCTGATTTGATGTGTTGCATAGTGTCAAAAATTGCCATGCCGGAAGTAACCATACCACCGGGGGAATTTATGTATAAATAAATATCCTTACCTGGATCATCTGAGTCCAGATACAGCATCACGGCGATAATTTGGTTAGCAATTTCATCATCAACATCTCGCCCCAGGAAAATAATTCGTTCCCGGTATAGGCGATCATAGATACTAATCCAATCTGTATACTGTCCTCCGGGCATCCGGTAAGGAACTTTAGGAACACCTATAGGCATCTTGGTTACTCCGCTTGTAATCAGTTATTAATCATTAGTCATTAGTGATGGGTGAATTTCCCAAAACATAATGACCATTCACAGTACTTAAAGAACACTAGCAGGTAAGGTGGGATTAGCCAGTTCTTCTTTTTCAAAAACTCGGTCAATCAAACCATATTCCTTGGCTTCATAGGGAGTCATGTAGAACAGACGATCCATATCTTTGGTAATTTTTTCTGGTGGCTGTCCGGTGGTATGGCACAGAATATCTACCATAGCCGCTTTGTTTACCAAAACTTCCCGCGCGCGAATTTGAATATCCGTTGCTTGACCTTGGGTGTAACTCTTCGGTTGATGCAGGATAATAGAAGAGTGGGGTAAACTGGCGCGGCAACCTTTTGTACCTGCACTAAGTAGCATGGCTGCCATACCCATGGCCGAACCAATGCAAATAGTATGGATAGGAGGCTTGATATATTTCATTGTGTCATAGATAGCGAAAGCTTCGGTTTCAAAACCAATGGGTTCGCCACTGTAGCCGGAAGTACCAGTTGAGTTGATGTAGACTTTAATCGGCTTTTCCGGGTCGTCGGACTGTAAATAAAGCAATTCGGCGATAATTAATTCCGTAACTGCTGGCACTAATGGCATTCCCAGATAGACAATTCTTTCCTTCATCAACAGGGAAGGTAAATCTGGGGGCGGTGTCCGGTAAAAACTGTCACCTCTGTAAGGGGCTTGCACAGCCTTGATGGGGAAATTTTCCATAGGAACTGATGGACTGAAACTCTGCCGTTAACTGTAATACATCCTAACTTGATGCTAGCTCATATCAAGTGTGGATTTCTCCCTGGTCACTCATTAGTCATTGGTCATTAGTGAAAAATTCTCATCACTAATCGCTCATCCCCGATTTCTCTGTAGTGCTGATGGGGCGCTTTGAAGTTATTTATATATATATATCATGACTAGGAATTTTAGGTTATGAAGGTAAATTTACAGCCCATCTTGAATGATGCTAATCTAGACGCGCAGCAACCGAACAGTCAACGTCAGTTAGCAATATCTATTTCCGCCATGGGGGAAATTCAAGACCGCAATGTTCCACTGAATTTATGCTTAATTCTCGATCATAGCGGTTCCATGCACGGACGACCCCTAGAAACTGTCAAGCAAGCAGCTATTGGTCTAGTTGATCAACTCAAACCAGGCGATCGCCTGAGTGTAGTAGCTTTTGACCACCGTTCTAAAGTTCTCGTCCCTAATCAAATCATTGCCAATCCCGAAGAAATCAAAAAACAAATTAACAGTCTCACAGCCGATGGTGGTACAGCAATTGACGAAGGTTTGCGCTTAGGAATTGAAGAATTAGCCAAAGGCAAAAAAGAAACAATTTCTCAAGCCTTTTTGTTAACCGATGGCGAAAATGAACACGGTGACAACCAACGCTGTTTAAAATTTGCTCAACTAGCCACTGGCTATAATCTGACCTTAAACACGTTAGGATTTGGTGACAAATGGAATCAAGACGTTTTAGAAAAAATTGCTGATGCTGGCTTAGGTACCCTGTCCCACATTCAAAAACCAGAACAAGCAGCAGATGAGTTTAACCGCCTATTTAGTCGGATGCAAACAGTGGGACTAACTAACGCTTATTTACTCATAGCCCTCATGCCTCATGTGCGGCTAGCAGAACTCAAACCCATTGCCCAAGTGGCCCCAGACACCATTGAGTTACCCCTTCAGCAAGAAGCAGACGGACGCTTTGCCGTGCGGTTGGGAGACTTAATGAAAGATGCAGAACGAGTAATTTTGGCTAATATTTACCTCGGACAATTGCCAGAAGGTAAACAGGCCATTGGCAATATCCAAATCCGCTATGATAACCCCGCTCAAAATCACATTGGTTTATTTACAGATAATATCCCAGTGTATGTGAATGTCACCAGCCCTTACGAACCCCAGATAGACCCCCGTGTGCAAAAGTCCATTTTAGCCTTGGCCAAGTACCGACAAACCCAGTTAGCCGAGGCGAAATTACAACAAGGCGATCGCGCTGGTGCTGCCACAATGCTACAAACTGCCGCCAAAACTGCTCTACAAATGGGAGATAAAAGCGCAGCAACAGTATTACAAACTTCAGCCACCCGACTTCAATCTGGGGAAGAATTATCTGACAGCGATCGCAAGAAAACCAGAATTGTTTCCAAAACCGTGTTGCAAGATACTCCTCACCAATGAAAGTTCAATTGCTCTGTGCTTTAAGTGACAGTAATGTTGATGTCACCAAATCAACTAACCAACGTCAACTTTCTATTTCCATTTCGGCAATTGCCGATGAATTTGCCCAGCATTTACCACTCAACTTATGCTTAATTCTCGACCAGAGTGCCTCCATGCAGGGCAAACCCATTGCCACAGTCATTGAGGCGGTGGAGCAATTATTAGATCAGCTACAGCCGTTTGATAATCGCATTTCCGTTGTTGCCTTTGCTCGTTCTGCCGAAGTGATTATCCCCAACCAAAAAATCCAAGACACTGCTAGTATTAAAGCTCAGATCAAAGACAAACTCAAAACAGGGGGTGGTACTTCAATCGCCGAGGGTTTAGAACTGGGAATTACAGAACTAATGAAAGGTACAAAAGGAGCCGTTTCCCAGGCATTTCTCCTCACAGACGGTCGTGGTGAAAGTAGTTTAAGGATTTGGAAATTCCAAATTGGCAAAGATGACAATCAGCGCTGTCAAGAATTTGCCCACAAAGCCACAAAAATCAACATCACAATCAACACACTTGGTTTTGGTGACGACTGGAACCAGGATTTATTGGAAAAAATCGCCGATGCAGGTGGTGGTACTCTAGCCTATATAGAGCGTCCCGAACAAGTACTGGATCAGTTTCATCATTTATTGAAGCGTATTCAATCAGTCAGGTTAACCAATGCCCATTTGCTCCTGTCATTCGTTCCCCAGGTCCGCCTAGCAGAATTTAAACCCGTTGCCCAAGTCTCCCCAGACACCATCGAGTTACCAGTACAACCAGAAACTCATGGAGGCTTTGCTGTGCGCTTGGGTGATTTAATGCAAAACATTGAAAGGGTGGTTTTAGCTAATATCTATCTGGGAGAATTACCACAGGGCAAACAAATCATCGGACATTTACAAATCCGTTACGATGATCCATCTACGAACAAACAAGACTTATTTTCTCCCATCGTGCCCATATATGTAGATGTGGTCAAGCCTTATCAACCCGCCCCCAATGTTTTAGTGCAGCAGTCTATTTTGGCATTAGCCAAGTATAGACAAACTCAATTAGCCGAAATGAAACTACAACAAGGCGATACCGTCGGTGCAGCCACCATGTTACAAACTGCTGCCCAAACCGCCTTACAAATAGGAGATCAAAGTGCAGCCACAGTATTGCAAAGTTCCGCCACCCGTCTGCAAGCAGGGGAAGAACTTTCTCCCGCAGACCTGAAAAAAACCAGAATAGCATCCAAGACAGTTTTACAGCATTGACCGAAATATCAACGGCGGGTAGAGCTACTGGCTTCAGATATGGGGGTTAGCCGTTGGCGATTTCAATCGCCTTCCCCATTCTTCAACTAATTGGCTGGCACTAATACCTCTCATTTTTGCTTCTTCTTTGATGTTCTGCCATGCCGTAGGTGTTAAAACTACGGCTCTTTTGGTTTTAACTTGATCATGAAGTGGAAGTAACGCCAGTGGAGATGTTCCCTGTACTTCTGGTGGACGCAAGTCCAGTAAAAGCTTGGAATCCCCACGGATAGGGTGGGGAGTGTCAACTCACGCCAAAGCGGAAGCTTGAGGTTTAGCAAAAATCATCCGTCCTGCGGAGGTTTGTAAAGCACTGGTGACTACCACTCTTACCTCACCCCCAACATAATTACTACCTTCCTCCACCACAACCATTGTCCCATCCTCTAAATAGCCAACTCCTTGACTAGGTTCTTTACCTTCCTTGAGAATCTTTAAGTCAAGATTATCACCAGGCAAGTAAGTAGAACGCACAGCATTTACCAAGTCATTAACGTTCAATACAGGGACTTTCTGCACACTGGCTACTTTAGATAAATTGTAATCATTTGTCAGCAGAGTGCCGTTAATTTCTTGGGCAAAGCGCACTAATTTGGCATCCACTGTGGCCACATCTTCATAGTCAACGGGGTTAATCAAAATCCGGTCTGGGTAGTCTTTTCTGATGCGGTTGAGAATTTCTAAGCCGCGTCTGCCCCGCACCCGCTTTTGGTCTTTACTAGCATCGGCTACTTGTTGTAACTCCTGCAACACAAACTGTGGTACTAAAATTTGTCCTTCCAGAAATCCGGTTTCTAGTAAGGCTTCAATGCGACCATCAATAATACAGCTGGTGTCTAAAACTTTGGTGTGGGCAGGTTTAAGTGTTCCTTCCACTACCATGGTCTCAACGGTGTTGGGATTAATGAACCGCAATAAACTCCGCCCGTGGGTATCGGCTAAATTCATCCCCGTCACAGCTAGTAAAATACTGCCTACAACTGCCACCAGGGGCTTAATAAAGCCAAAGTCCTTGGGAATAGGCAGTAAAAACAATGGTGCCAGCATTAAGTTAGCCAGCAGTAGCCCCATTACCAAGCCAATGGCGCGAGTTAAAATCATTTCCAGGGGCATTTCTCGGACTTGTGATTCTAGACGACGATACGACGTTTGAAAACTCAGTCCCACAGCACCACCAATAATGGAAGCAAATACGGCAACAACCAAGCGTAAGGCTTCTAGGTTTGTCACCCCATCTAGCGAACCATCGGGTAGTAGTTCAATGCTATAGAACCCTATTCCCGCAGCAGCTAGGATAAATGAAAGAATGATAATGGCATCAAGCATAGTTAGGTTTTTTCCTGCGATTGTGTTACCTGATCAAGTCAAGTATTTTCCATCGGTACAAGAGATTCATTAATAATATTGACTTACACTAGGCGTTGGAGCAGGGAATATCTGCAAATATTATAACCAAAGTGATTTCTCTTAATGTTTTTCATGATTTTGTTGTAAAACGATAAAAAATGTCAAAAAAGTACTTATTTGCTCTGTTCTGGATTGTTGATCACAATGAGTCAAAATTATCTTAATTCTCGTATCGCCACTTCTGCTTATGTACACATTCCTTTCTGTAGACGGAGATGTTTTTATTGTGATTTCCCTGTCTTTGTCCTGGGCGATCGCCAACGGGGTGAAACATCTGGTAGTATTTCTCGATATGTGGAAGTGTTATGCCAGGAAATTGCCCTGACCCCAGTAGGTAGAAAACCTCTCAAAACCATTTTTTTTGGTGGTGGTACTCCTTCATTACTATCAGTTGAACAGTTACAAAATATACTATTAACCATAGAAAAACATTTTGGAATTGCTGCTGATGTAGAAATATCTATGGAAATAGACCCTGGTACTTTTGACTTGGCACATATATCTGGCTATAGTAGCCTTGGCGTTAACCGGGTAAGTTTGGGTGTACAAGCATTCCAACCAGAATTATTGCAAGTCGCAGGGCGATCGCACTCTGTTGTAGATATTTTGACATCTGTAGAATTAATTCACCAAGTCGAAATTCCCGAATTTAGCTTAGACCTCATCTCAGGTTTACCGCATCAGTCTTTAGAGCAATGGCAAGATTCTTTGGAGCAAGCAGTCAAGGCTATACCTACTCATATATCCATATATGACCTTACTATAGAACCCGGCACGGCTTTTGGTCGTTACTACAAACCGGGGGATCAGCCATTACCAACCGATGAAACCACGGTCAAAATGTACCAAATGGGACAACAATTTTTGACCAGTGCGGGTTATGAACATTACGAAATTTCTAACTATGCCCGTCCTGGTCATCAATGTCAGCATAATCGAGTTTATTGGGAAAACCGCCCTTATTATGGTTTTGGTATGGGTGCGGCCAGTTATATAGATGGTAGGCGCTTCACTCGTCCGCGCAAAACACAGGAGTATTACCAATGGGTAGAAACTGGGGGTATTATTGATTGCCTGGTAACTCCACCGAATGAAGTATTATTAGAAACTTTGATGTTGGGGTTGCGTCTAGCTGAAGGTGTGAGTTTAGCCATGTTGGCTGAGAAGTTTGGGGAAGATAAAATCTGGGAAATTCACCAATGTTTACAACCATTACTAGATAAAGGCTGGGTGGAAGCTGTTCAAGAAAGGTTACGGTTATCTGATCCCCAAGGGTTTTTATTTTCTAATGTGGTCTTGGCTGATTTGTTTGCAAAATTTGCTTAACGCCTGTTCACTAACTAGGCTTGTGGTTGATCAGTGGACTAAGGGGAAAGCTAGGCTCATATTAAAATACTGGACTTCTTCTAGAAGAAGTCCAGGATCCAGTTTGATCAAGTACACCTTAATTAAATTCCTAGTGTTCTCTAATGTGTGGCTAAATTACTCATCTAATAGGAAAGACAGTTTAACATCATACTAGAACTTTATCCCTGGTACGCAGACAACACGAAGACCAAGATTGATGTACGACTCTTGTGGGGAAGCGTAGCCACGATAAGCCGAACGGCAACATATATAACCAGTGTCGTACCAGGAACCGCCCCGTAAACAACGGAATTGATACTTATCCGCTAACCAAGGGCTACCATCTGTGGGTGCATCATGATAATTTTCGTGCCATACATCCTGACACCATTCCCACACGTCACCACATATATCAAATAAACCAAAGGGGTTGGCAGGAAATTCTCCCACGTTTGTTGTTTCTTGGGGATATTCACCATTAGGGCGAAAAGTACAGATTAAATTCACATCATAATTAGCCCAATCTGGGCTAATTGTGTCACCAAAATAAAAAGGCGTGGTTGTTCCCCCCCGACAAGCATATTCCCATTCAGCCTCACTAGGTAAGCGATAGATTTTTCCAGTTTTTCTGGATAGTCGCCGACAAAACTCCACCGCCTCATCCCAAGAAATACATTCCACTGGGCGTTTAGCACCTTGAAACTCAGAGGGGTAGGGATCTAAATCAATGTTAACTTTATCAAAGGCGGCAACTGTTGCCCATTGAGCTTGGGTAACGGGAAATTTGCCCATGAAAAAAGGTTGAATGGTGACACTATGCTGGGGACCTTCAGAATCATCTCGTTCTGGCTCATCTTCTGGGGAACCCATGAGAAATGTACCACCGGGAATTGCCACCATATCCAGCAGTACATTATTACCCAGGTCTTCTGTAAAAAATTTAGCGATTTCCGGGCTACTCTCGACTGATGTATCTTGATCATCTACTGTACTTGCTTCTATTATGTGTTCTGCCGATGCACTGGGTTTTTCTGGACTCATAATCATTGTTCTGATTGGTGCTACATCTTCATCTCTTAAACCTAAATGTTGCTGATAGTCTCTCAGGTCTTGGAGAGTACTCTCAGTCAGGTTACCCTCAACGGCAACTGTTTCTCTCAGCGTCTCTTCGTATTCTTTTAACTTCCTTTGATACTCTCGATATGGTTGTTGAACTTCAAACTCAATAGCATCAGCCACATGAGAGTCAAGTTGCAACTGCACCCGCAATGAGTTTAACAAACGACGAGCAGGAATGGTGAATTTACCCCGGTTGAGACGGTGTTCAACCTCCCTACGGTACTTTACACCAGGGTCATCTTTAGATGACTTAGCGATAAAAATCCGAAAGCCCTCTTTGTGGGGATAAAACTCTGGTGTCATGGCAGGAGATGCTTCTTGCACTTTGCTTTTGGCATACTGATGCAATTCATCTATTGAAATTAAACCATCCCCGTCTTCGTCCGCCGCACCGCTTTTAATCCCTTCTACTAAATAATGGGTATAGATGGAAAGGTTTAAGCCATCGGATTCAAAGGCGTATTGTGTGGAGGTGGAAGCGGTGAGAATTGCCCTTCCTTCACCTCCTAACTGCTGTCGCAAGTCAATATTCCCGGTATCTTTGGCTGTCAAACCTTTGGCAAAAGCACCACTAAAGCAACAATCTAAAATTACTATCAGTCGTTTAGATTTGCTCTTGTTCATCCAAAGATGTACGTTTGTGGCTGCTACGGCTGTGGTGGGGATTAATTTATTCTGATTTTTTTTGGTTTGGCGAGTGGAAAAGTAAAAGTCTCCACTTTCGTCTGTCACTCCATGACCGGAAAAGTACAATAGTACTAAGTCGTCTTTTTGACGATTGGCGTACAAGTGATAAATGGCATTTTCCATTTCTTGCCGTTGGGGATTTTTCAGCACTGTGACATCCTCTTCAGCAAAACCACCCATTTCTGGGTTGACTAACACTTCCCGCATAGCTTCTACATCATCAACAGCTTTGGGTAGGGGTGTTAATCCAGGTTCGTATTCACTAATACCTATCAGTAATGCTACCCTAGTCATCTTTTTTAATTGATGTTCCGTTGAGAAAGTCTTGTGCTTTTTGGAATGCGAATTCAAATTCTTCTCGACTGCTGGCTTCTAGGTTCAGTTCTCTGCCATCGGGCGCTTTTAGCACCATCTTAATTGGTTTGTTACTCAGGCGATCGCTCAAAAAATTGAACAGGGTCTTGATTTTAGCAAAGTTAACCTCTGTATTTAACAACCCCAAGATAAAGCCCCCTAAAGCCTTGCTATCCTTGGGTGCAGTTTCCACCGGAACTAAACCCGCATCTTCTACCCCATCCACATCTTTTAACAGAGGTAGTAAACTTTGCACTTCACTGTACAAGTCCTCATCGTCTAAACCCAGGTTAGTGAGAGAAATTGTCACCTGAACATTAGATGTTGCTAGCATATTGGTGGCTTAAATCAGATTAATTCAATGTCATTTTCCAGTATATCGGTTATTTACAGTATAATATCAACTTTATTGAAGATTTGAGCAGCTACAGCTAAAAACCTAAATCAGCCTTGGCTATTTCCGCCGCAGCCAATACTTCTGCATCTGGTTTTTCATCCCAAGCCGTATCACCAATTTCAGTGTAAAATTTTGTGTCGTAGGGTCGCGTCCTCACCACCACCGGCATGGGTACAGCATGACCTAAAATTAACGCTTGTTGTTTAGAGTCCAATTTTGCTAACACTGACCGCAAACCACCAGCACCAGATACACCGGTAAAAATGGCATCGATATCTTTTTCATCATTGAGCAAAGCAGTGATGCGTGTACCAATCTGGGACATAACTTCATTATCAATCCCTGATGGGCGTTGGTCTACCACTAGCAAAGTAACAAAATACTTTCGCAGTTCCCTGGCAATAGTACCAAAAATTGTACTTTGTACTATTGCCGGGTCAAGAAAACGGTGCGCCTCTTCAATGGTAATCATTAGTGGTGTGGGGCGATCGCATGGATTTTTACTTTGAAGGAATTTATCTGCTTTTTCTACGTAATGCCCATGAATACGCCTAGTAATCATATTAGTCACTAACATATAAGAAAGCATATTTGACTGGGAACCAAATTCTATGACTACATTTTTTCCAGCCTCCAAAGACTGGATAATTTTATTAATATAATTCTGGGGGCAAACACCCCGCATATATTTCAAACTGTCCAAGCGCAAAAGTTTACGCTGTAAGGAAGTAATAGAACCGGGATGTCCTGGTTTTTCTTCGCAAAACAATTTAATATCCTCACTGGTCATATTAAACAATTGGGGAATCCAAGACTTACCAAACTCATTACACAAAATACTGGCGTTGTCTAAAGCCGCTTCCGACAGTCCTAATTCTCGACTACATAACTTAATATCTTCAACTTGGATTTGTTCATAACTCAAATACAGTTCTTGTGCATCACGCACACCCCGGCGTTTTGTTGATGTGGGGTCAAGGGTGTAAACTTCCACTTTACCGGGAAATAATTGCTTTAAGCCTTTAACAGTATTAACATTTTTACCTTCGGCTACCGCCTCCCAGCCATACTCAGAGTGCATATCAAAAATTAAATTTACCGCTGCATTTTTGCGGATGACTCCAGCTAATAGTAACCGAGTCAGGAAGGATTTACCAGTACCAGATTTACCAAACACCCCATTACTACGCTCAACAAAGCGGTTTAAATCCATACAAACAGGCACATCCATATCTAAGGGTTGACCAATAGAAAAATTGCGCCTTTGGGGATCATCTTCCCAACCAAATACCCGCCGGAAATCCTCCTCGCTGGCTTCGTAAACTTGGCTAAAATGACTGGGAATAGTTTTAACCGGTAGTAATTCTATAGTGGTGCTGGTTTGGGGCTGGAATGATGCTAAACCATTATTAGTTGATTTACCATTGGTTGAGGACAAAGATAAATTAGATTCCGGGGTAAACATCAACATCAGTGCTAAGTTGATAGTACCGTATGTACCACTACCAGCTAAAACCTCTCTTAAAAAAGTGTCCTCCCAACCGGGGGGATTAGCAATAATGCGAGGATTAGCCGTTCCCAACGCCACATCTGTCAGCATACAGAAAAAGCGCGATCGCAATCCATGCACCACTAAAAACTTACCCACCCGCATATCTTCAACGGAAATATCCGGGTGTAATCGTACTTCTAATCCCCCGGTGAGAGAACCTTGTATTACTGAGCCTAATGGTTGTGACGAATTCATTATTTTATGTGCTGAGTGCTGACTGAAAGTCAAGAGACTGTGATTATGTTGAATTTTAGCCCCTCTTCACTCATGACTTACTCAATTTGAATCGAAGTCGGAGCGCTTCCTGTAGCTGGTGTACCGATTAAGGGTTTACGGAATTGAGCATACAAGCGATCGCGCCAAGTAAAGAATGGTTCATAATCAGGATTATCAGCCAATCCTGGTACACCTTTACCTCTGATTCCTGCTGGTAAATCCAGATAAGCCACTTCAGGGAACTTGAGCAATATTGATAAACTAGCCACAGTTAAGTCAGCCAAACTTGGCTCATCCCCTGTTAAATATGGACTGTCCGCTAATAATAGCGTTAACGATTCCAAGTCTTGTTTCAAGTCCGTCATCGCTGCTTTGATGACATCTGGGCTATAACCCACCCCAAAACCCAACATAGTCAACACATCACCGGGGACACCAGCCACTAGACTTTTGAATATATCAGGTGTAGAGTTAGGCAATAAAGACTTGCGGAAGTCTTGGTCTTGACTAATGGCAGAAAACAGCGCTGTCTTGGCTTTAACACCTATTGATGTATCTGCCCATTCTTCCATCAATAAACATAAACCCCTGCTCTTAGGATCTTGAGGTATGAGTGGGCGATCGGGATATTCTAAATCTAGATATTTAGCAATCTCCGTAGAATCAACAATATATCTGCTGCCATCCTTTAAAACAGGCACTTGTTTTTGTCCAGTTAACCGGAACAAATCTATTTGTCCCAGTCCTGGTGTTACTTCTATTTTCCGGTAATCTAGCCTCTTGTAGTCCAGAATTAACCGCACTTTCTCTGAATAGTGAGATAATTCCCATTGGTATAATTCCAACATAATTCCTACTTTTCACCATCAATAGAACAATAATCTTATTGTATCTTTACTTAAAGTAATTTTCCTGATAAATTCAGCAATTTTCTCAAAAACTGATTTTTTTTTAGTAACAGTACATCGTCATCCCCACCAAAAATCTTAATCCTGAATTATGATATTTTGACAATGTAAGTGTTATAAGTCTTTATGTGACCTGTATAAACTGAAAAACAAACAAAATTTATGAAGGCAAATTACAGCAAATTGGGGCATAAATTAGCCAAAGTACTGGGTTTAGCCAGTGTTAGTCTTCTCATCACTTTACCATCCCCAGCCCAACAGCCAACTAATAACTTAATAGCCCAGACAGGTACTCGCTTAAATCCTAGACCCAGTATTTTTAATGAACCACCCTATAACCGCGCTCCCCGCAGTACCCCTCCCGACGTACCCACACCAACAGTCACACCCCCCACTACTCAACCAGGAGCAGGAACCCCAAGTCAAAACAAAACCCTGTTAGCACTAGCAGAATCTAGCCCTGACTTTACAACCTTAACCGCAGCTTTAAAAGCAGCCGGATTGACAGAAGCTTTACAAGGTGAAAATAAACTCACAGTTTTTGCTCCCACTGATGCAGCATTTGCTAAATTACCTCAAGATGCCGTCAAAGATTTGTTAAAACCAGAGAACAAAGAAATTTTGGTCAAGCTGTTAACTTATCATGTAGTCAGTGGTGCGGTGTTATCCACTGATTTATCATCCGGGGAAGTACAAAGCCTTGAAGGTGGTGCTATCACTGTTAAAGTTGACTCTAATGGTGTCATGGTCAATGATGCCAACGTAGTTAAGGCAGATATTAAAGGTAGTAATGGTGTAATACACGCCATTGACCAAGTAATTTTGCCCCCTGATTTGTAAGTCGTCATTGCTCATTCGGGTATGGGAGCATCTTCCTGGCTACCGCTGCACTTGTACCCTCTTAATACTTAGGGGCTGCAATACGCCCCTACCTTCTGCCAATATTTTATATTTTTGTATTATATATTATATTTTTAACAATCCGTTGCAATCATCAGGCACATTGACACTAAAACCTGTTCACATAACTTTTTATAACATTTCCTGTAATTATTGAAATATTGTGTCACAATAGAGTTGAGAATTAATTCGGCGACAGCGTTTGTTTTTAGTATTGACAGGCTTTTTTCTTGTGGTATTTACAGACTTCTCTCCGAAATCTAATTTCTACATTTCTGTGATTTTGGAGACCATCAAATGTCAATTTATATAGGCAATCTTTCTTACGACGTGACTCAAGAGGCTTTAACTGCCGTATTTGCAGAATATGGGACTGTAAAACGGGTTCAAATTCCCACAGACCGTGAAACAGGTCGTCTACGTGGCTTTGCTTTTGTAGAAATGGATACAGAATCTGAAGAAACAGCAGCCATTCAAGCCCTCGATGGTGCTGAATGGATGGGACGGGACATGAAAGTTAATAAGGCCAAACCCAAGGAAAACAAAGCTTCCTTTGGCGATAGTCGGAGCGGCGCTGGTAACTTCCGTAACCGCTACTAAGAAAACTCTCCAGTTTTCTCATCAATAATTTAGAGCTACGGCTCCAAACTAGGCTTAGGCCGTGTTTGGAGCTTTTCATTATATTGTCGATTTAGGTCTGGGTATGGGAAATTCGTTCATAAGAATCATTTGTGGTCTATTTACCTGAAAATTGCTGTAAGCTAAAGTATAGGGAATAAAACGGTTAAGTTTTTCCGTCATAGCCCAAAACTTAACCTCAAGGCTTTTCAGCCTATTTGATGATTTTAGTAATTCAGCGCGGGGCAAGGCATCAGAGAAGCATACTAGGACTTTTAGTATGAGAATTATCCAGCTAATAAGAATGTAAGTAACAAAGGCTACAAAAAATTCGCCGGGAGCTTGTTACTTTGAAATTCATCGACGCTGAGGGGTCTTGCCGCCGTGGGTTCGGTTTGTATTGAAATCGTTGAGGGAAATCCCCATCTAAGGTCTTTGCTGGGATGGCACTTGCAACAGTTAGAATACCGCGTGCATCAAGCAGCTAGTATTTATCAAGCAAGGGAAGTCTTTTTAAGCCAACAACCCGCACTGGTGATTCTGGATGCTGATTTGCCTGATGGTGATGGAATTGAGTTTTGTCGGTGGTTGCATAGTCAGCAACAACCGTTAATTCTGATGCTATCGGCTCGTAGTAATGAAGCTGATATTGTCGTGGGTTTAAAGGCGGGTGCTGATGACTATTTAAGCAAGCCCTTCGGAATGCAGGAGTTTTTGGCTAGGGTAGAGGCTCTAATTCGGCGCAAACGTACCCCTACTGCACCAGCTTATTTGGATTATGGCAGTTTGCAAATTGATTTAGTACAGCGCCGAGTCAGATTTCAAGGGGAGTTTATTGATTTAACTCCTCAAGAGTTCAGTTTGTTATATGTTCTGGCACAAGCCGGGGGAGTGGCTTTGAGTAGGGCAGAATTACTGCGCCGTGCTTGGCCTGACGCAATTGACAATCCGCGCACCATTGACACTCATGTTTTATCCTTAAGAAAAAAGGTTGAACTTGATCCACGTCAACCTAGCTTAATTCAAACTATCCGTAATGTGGGATATAGATTTAATATGGAAATTTTAAGTTCCAATTTTCCGCAGTCAACAGCCAAGTTAACCAAAGAAGGACGGGAGCATCCCAATTTTTTGTATCGAGAGACAGAATCAAGCAAAATAAGTAAGAGACAAGAGTATTAACCAAGCCATGACCCCAGAACAAGAGCAGGGCTACTCAAGACTACATTCAGAGGATCGCAATTTTACCATGCTTCAGGGGTGCGATTACCTAGGGCACTGGCGGAGCCAATGGCTGGTTTCTACATCCCTATAATCAAAACAGTTAATCAAAACAGTTCTAGCAGCCCTGGGGGAGGGGTAATTTCAATTCGGCGGGATTGTAGGTCTACTACAGGGGCGATGGCTTTGACGAATGGAATTAAAATGTTTTGGGGGGGTTTGGAGTTTGATTTTTGTGGTTGAGGTGAATTATTTTGTCGGTGGGGTTTGACTTCTAATAGGTCATTACCGGCAGAAATTACATCTACAACTGTACCCAGAAGTTCCCCAGATTCCTGCATAAAAACTGAAATCCCCAAGAGGTCGGGGACGTGATATTCATCTTCTCCTAATTGGGGGCGATCGCTTGCTGGTACGAATAATTTATAATTGCGTAGAGCTTCGGCTTGGTTGCGATTTTCCACCCCAGCTAAAGAAATCACATATAGGTTTTTTCCGGGTAGATAATGTCCTGATAATAGTTCTACCGGTTTTGGTTCTGTGTCGCCGGGATACCATAGCCAACGTGTTCCGGGTATTTCAAACCTTTCGGGAAAATCTGATTCTGGGTAAACTCGCAATTCACCTGATAAACCTTGGGGTGCGACGATTTTACCGATTTCTAACCATTGATCTAGATTGGGGGAAGGGGAAATTGGTTTCCCCGTGTCTTTGTTAGGGCTTTTGGTGTGTTTGCTGTTGGTTTCCATGTCTAATGTTTATGCACTTACCACAACACCTTGTTGACATACTCACCGACCTTGAAGGTCGGTGATTCTTGACAGTTCACAGTAACTCGCTGTCGAAACAGTCTTACAGTCACTCCCTGTCCATTTTAGGTCGTGCCGATGCCCCATGCCGACCATTTCTATATTCTGAGCAGCATTCTCATCTCTGTCTGCAAGAGTGTTGCAATTTAAACACAACACTGAGCGAACAGACAAGTCAATCTTGCCCCAAGGATACCCACAGCCAGAGCAAATCTGGCTAGTAGGTTCCCATCTGTCAATTACTCGGAAATCCCTTTTAAGTTTCTCAGATTTAACCTCACAAAAAGTTCTGAATTGCCGCCACCCCTGCAGGCTAATCGCCCTAGATAGT
>NZ_JANQDH010000008.1 GCF_029891735.1 Chrysosporum bergii ANA360D | reverse complement strand
ACTTAGACTGATTTGAATTGTATACCATAAGCCTCTTAAACCATTGTGGAATAAGGGTTGTATGGCTATACCGTTTTTATCCCATACCGTCTTATTGGTTAGTAACCAAGTTGTCTAAAACCCTTGATAAAATAGGTTTATTGACACTTTCCCATGGTGAACGTCGTGGGTTCGAGTCCCATCGCCCGCTTTGATGGTGCATTGTCAATTGCCAAATTATTTGACCGCGTTGACAAATTAGTGTCTGTAATGTTTCCGCCCTAAACCTTGAAATAGAGGAGAAACTATGAACTCAAGCACCCATGAAAATGATTTTTATGCTTGGACGCAAGAACAAGTAAACCTGTTAAAAACAGGACAACTCCATCAAATCGATTGGCAGAATATTGCCGAAGAAATGGAAGACATGGGACGCTCAGAAAAACGACAATTAGAAAGCAGATTAGAAATTTTAATTATGCACCTCTTAAAATGGCAATTTCAGCCTAACTTGCGCTCTAGGAGTTGGCAATTAACCATTAAAGAGCAACGCCTGCGTTTAGAAAAACTCCTGGAAAAAAACCCTAGTCTTCAAGCTCATCTAACTGAAGCAATGGAAGATGTTTATCCTCTGGCTACCATTAGCGCCGAAAGAGAAACGGGATTGTCATCATTTCCCGAAACCTCTCCCTACAGACTCACAGAGATTTTATCCCCTGAATTTTTACCAGAGTAAATCATGACTTAAATTTTTTCAGCCACTAAAAAGCCTACTATGACCCGCGGACGTGCCTTAATCATTATTATATATATTCTTATATGTTCAAAGCAGCTGGTCTAATTTTTGTAGGTCTCGCTGCACTTCCAGGGACAAAGCTTGATTATGAGGATCTGTCTTTAGGGCTTTTTGTAAATAATTCCTGGCTTTTAAAAGTTGATTTTCTCTCATGAGAGCTTGTCCCCAGATTTGATAAGCAATTGCTCGCCATTGGCGCACTTCTGTATCTGTGGGTAAACGTGCTGCTAAGGCTTCTGCTAAGGCCACGGATTGGGGAAATCTCCTGGCTTTTAAAAAGCGTTGTAGTTGCTCATAGGTCTTCCATTTTAGCCTTTCTTCTATTTCAAAAATATCAGATGGCTTTGGTGTGGGGGTTTTTTCGGTGGTAACTGTGGTTGTTGGTGCTTTTTCTGGAGGTGTGGATTTGCTGTTACTACTTGTAGAGGTAGAATGGTTTGTTGATGAGTTTGTGGATGGGGATATGTCCTGGGAGGGTACTACTTTTAACAGGAGTTTGTAGGCTTGTGTGACAGCAATAAATTTATCTTTGGCTTTGATGTCATGGGGGTTAATATCAGGATGATAAACTTGGGCTAATCGCCTGTAGGAAGCTTTGATGTCAGCAAAAGAGGCTCCTGATCTTAAACCCAATAATCGGTAGCAATCTCCAAGGTTCATAAAGATACGAACTGATGTAAAAATGATTTTTGAATGTTCTATAGCGGTTTTCACCCTTAGTGAGGTACATGATTAACAAGCAGGATGCTTGTGTTACCGGAGGATTATTCACATTTGTATCTCACATTTGTATGTCAAGTGTTGATTAAATGCTATATCATGGCTAGTTTAGCATAGATCCAAAAATGATTTTTGAATGTTCTATGGGGGTTTTCACCCTTAGTGAGGTACATGATTAACAAGCAGGATGCTTGTGTTACAGGAGGATTATTCACATTTGTATCTCACATTTGTATGTCAAGTGTTGATTAAATGCTATATCATGGCTAGTTTAGCATAGATCCAAAATCGAAAATTGAATAATCTATGTGACCCGGTTGATGGGAGAATGGGAAATTATGCCTGTGTGATGTTCCAGCCCAAGGAATTTTGATGAATGTGGAAAAAAATTGTATTTATTTTGCTATTGGTGTTCAGTATCAGCCTCAGTAATCCTGGGTTGGCTACTGCTGCGGGACTGAAAAGCTTTGTAGACTCCTATGATGGTTATGAGTTTTTATACCCTAACGGCTGGATACAAGTTAAAGTTTCTAACGGTCCTGATGTGGTGTTTCACGATTTGATTGAAATATCGGAAAATGTTTCTGTGGTGATTAGCCCCGTACCCGATGACAAAAGTTTAACAGAAATAGGAACACCTACGGAAGTGGGATACAAACTAGGAAAAGTGGCTCTTGCGCCTCCTGGTTCTGGTCGTTCAGCAGAGTTAGTTAATGCTTTTGAACGAGAGTCTCAAGGCAAAACCTATTATGTTTTGGAGTATAAAGTGAAATTTCCTAATATGGGGGATAGGCATAATGTAGCCAGTGTGGCAGTTAGCCGGGGTAAGTTGTTCACTTTTAATGCTTCTGTCGCGGAAAGACGTTGGCGAAAAGTTAAAAGACTAATGGAAGATGTGGTAAATTCCTTCACTGTGTATTAATGAAGATATAGCGGTTTTCACGCTTGAGTGAGATACATCATTAACAAGCAGGATGCTTGTGTTACAAGACGATTATTTACATTTGTATCTCACGTATTTAAGAAATGCGACAGGAAGGAGAAAAAGCAGATTTCTCTTTTGTACCGGATTAACAGTTTCCACTTGTAGCTAAAGTGCCATGAAAAAACCTCAATTTGTACTAGCTTCAGCTTCTCCAGCCCGTCACCGGTTGCTGCAAACTGTGGGGATGGAAGTTATAGTCAGACCTAGTGATTTTGATGAGTCCCAAATTCAAGTTAGTGAACCAGCGCAGTTAGTACAAGTTTTGGCACAATGCAAAGCGGAAACTGTGGTCCCCCAGTTTGAATCAGCTTTAATTATGGGTTGTGATTCGGTGTTGGCTATGAATGGTAAGATTTATGGTAAACCGGCTGATGCTCAAGAGGCGATCGCTCGTTGGCAATTAATGCGGGGTCAATGTGGGGATTTATATACAGGTCATGTATTAATTGACCAGTGCCAAAACCAGACTTTAGTCAGGTGTCAAGTAACAAGAGTATACTTTGCCTCAATGAGCGATCGCACTATTCAAGCTTATGTTGCAACGGGGGAACCCCTCAAGTGTGCTGGTGCTTTCGCCCTTGAGGGTTTTGGTGGTTTATTTGTGGAAAAAATCGCGGGTTGTCATAGTAACGTGATGGGATTAAGTTTACCTTTGCTGCGGCAGATGTTAGAAGAACTAGGATACCATGTTACTGATTTTTGGCGGTAAGTCAGATGAATCGGCGGTAGCGCCGACGGAAAAGAAAACCTGCTCCTGTTAAACCGAGGGTGACTATTGGTGTGATGTGTGTTGATTCTGGGACTGACTGGGGAACTTGAATAGAACCATCAACTAAAGCCACGCCGGTTAAGACAATAGTTTCTCCTAAGTTTACAGTGTCTTGTTGGACAAAGTTTAATGTACCAGTGGCATTTTTAAACATCCCTGTACCGCCGGTGATATTCAAAACTCCAGAACCCTGTCCTGTTAAATTCTCAAAATCAACCGCAGCAGTGGCTTCAGCATCTCCAAATATTTTGTTAGCACCACTACCAAATGAGATGTAGCCTAATGGATATCCTTGTACACCAAATACTTCTGGGTTAATATTAAAAGTTAGGTTTCCTTGCTCATCTAGGAGAGAATAGGTCAAACCTTCATATAACCCTAAGTCATAGGGCGCATCATCACTTATTGCGCTCTCAAAGACTTGGGAAACATTATCGGAGATGGGTTCGATGGTAATGGTGGTATTATATTCAGCACTAAATGGATATACTGTTTGTGCTGCTGCTTTAGCTGCATTTGAGCAAAAACTGACTGTGGTTAACACCAAGGGAATTAACCATGTATTAAATGAACGGAGTACCATTGATAACCTCGAATAAAGATCATTGAATTTACAAAAGCTCCATGTTCAGGCGTTGAAAACCTGTGGACATAGGTTGATTTCGTTAATCAATTCAGTGCAGTTAAGCCGAAAACTTGAGAACTAACGCTTATAAAATTTAGAATATTTAAGATATATTTATAATGAAAAATGTTTTGATTAGGGTATCAATTTTTTATCAAGCAAAAACTCTCACCCTGTTTGGTAGTTATGGAGAAAAAATATTTTCTTATATTGCTAACTGTCACCAAGAGGTACAGCAGAAGGTAGACTGACAAATACATAGTGTTTGCCAGAAAAAGATGTCAATTACTCCTACTAATTCGCTGCGACAACAACAACATCCTTTAATTCACCAACTAGCCAATTGTATTGAAACTGTTTGGTATGACCATTTAGAACTCTCCCCATACCCTTTACCTTGTGACCTAGGGTATGTAGAAGGAAGATTAGAAGGCGAGAAGCTGATTATAGAAAATCGCTGCTATCAAACACCACAATTCCGTAAAATACATTTAGAATTGGCTAAAGTGGGAAATATGCTGGATATCTTGCATTGTGTTATGTTTCCCCGTCCAGAATATGATTTACCTATGTTTGGCTGTGACTTAGTTGGGGGTAGGGGTCAAATTAGTGCGGCGATCGCAGACCTATCTCCTGTGGACTTAGAACGAAATTTACCACCGGCATATCATACCAAACTCACAGCACTAAAACAGGTCAAGTTTTCCCAACCCCGTGAATTACCAGAATGGGGGGATATATTCTCTGAATTTTGTCTTTTTGTGCGTCCTGGTTCCCCAGAAGAAGAAACCATGTTTTTGTCTCGTGTCCAAGACTTTTTAGAAATACATTGTCAGGAAGCCGTAACTTCCGGTGCAGTTTCTCCAGAAAAGTCGTTGCAAATCTTAGCCGCACAAAACAACTATTGTATGCAGCAGCAACAAAATGATAAAACTCGCAGAGTATTAGAAAAAGCTTTTGGTCAAGAGTGGGCAGAAAATTACATGAATACAGTATTATTTGATCTACCAGAATCAAAAAACCTTGCTTATTAACTTAATTATCCAGATTTACTGTATTTCTTCCATCTGTAGGTTCTGTTACGTTTTACCATGACTAATAAATGTAGAATTTATGCACCAACAGTTTAATGGAGTCAGAAATAGCAGTAATATCTGGGAATCAATATTCTCCAGAGTAAAGACCAGGTAAAAAACTTACTAATTGGTTGGGCAAACAGTTCAAGAAAAAAGTTTTGTGGCGAAGGTTGGTGTAGTCTTTAACTAAAAAGCATCTCTAGCAAGCATCTAGCAGTAAATTTCAGCAATTAGCTTTTTTTAAACAACTGTTGTTTGTTTTGGTTATCAGTGCGCTAATTACTAATTGGTATAACCATCCCTGAATCACTTTTTTTATTTCCATAAGCACAATTCAACAAACGGGCAACAACCATGTCAAGGGTGAGTGAGAAGCAAAGCTCAAAAGAGCTGCTACTTAATCCGGAACAACCTAAGATTTGGTGGGGTATCGCTCTAGCCCTACCAATTGTTATCGCTGCTGGGCTACTAACTACAGCCAAGGTTGAGCAGTTGAAAAAAGTTAATTTACCAATACCTGTCAAACCACTGACTAACAGCATTAGTGCTGTGGGGCGTTTAGAACCAAAAGGAGAAGTTTTAAAACTTTCTGCTCCCGCAGCCGGTTTACAATCCTCATCACGAATTAAGCAAATTTTTGTCAAAGAAGGTGAGCGAGTCAGAAAAGGTCAAGTGGTGGCGATTTTAGATAACCATGATACGCAATTAGCGGCTTTAGAAGAGGCAAAAGCTAGACTGCAAGAAGCCCGGGCTAATTTAGCTCAAATACAAGTCGGCTCCCCTAGAGATATTGAGGCTCAAACGGCGGTGATTGCTCGCTTACAAGCTGAATTAAACGGGGAAAAAGAAGCTCAACAAGCCACAATTGGCCGAATAGCTGCCCAATTAAGTGGGGAAAAATTAGCCCAACAAGCAACTATTAAGCGCCTAGAGGCTGAACTGAGGGGACAACAGGAGAATTTAAGAGCGACTATTACCCGCATCCAGGCGGAAAGACGCAACGCTCAAGTTGATGCACAAAGGTATGAGATGTTATACCGAGAAGGGGCTATTTCTCAGCAGGAACGGGACAGAAGAAGACTGAGTGCGGTAACTGCTAATCAGCAAGTTATAGAAGCCCAAGCGACACTGGGACAAGTACAGGCGACTTTACGACAACAACTAGCGGAGGCGAGAGCCTATCAAGTACAAACTCTCACAACGTTGCAACAACAGCTGGTTGAGGCTAGAGTTAACCGTGATAAAACTATTACGACTTTACAAAGTCAAATTAATGAACAACTGGCGAGACTGAAACGAATTCAAGAATTTACCCCTACTGATATTCAGAGAGGACTAGCTCAAGTTAGTAATGCTTTGGCTAACGTTAAGAGAGCAGAAGCAGAACTAAAATTAAGCTATGTTCAAGCGCCAATTGCTGGTGAAATTTTAGCAGTTCACACTAAATCAGGAGAAGCCATCAATGCCAATGGTATTGCTGAAATTGGGGAAACTGATCAAATGACTGTTGTTGCTGAAGTTCCAGAAGACACTATTGCTCAAGTACGTATAGGTCAAACTGCTACTATTACTAGTGAAAATGGGGCGTTTAGCGGGGAATTAAAGGGAAATGTCATTGAAATTGGTAGAAAAATCGGTAAAAAAGATGTTTTAAGTACAGATCCGGTGGCGGATGTGGACGCTAGAGTTGTGGAAGTAAAAATTGGTTTGATTCCTGAAGATAGTCAGCGCGTTTCTGGGTTCACTAATGGTAAGGTAATTACCCAAATTAATAAAGATACCAATTCTGATTAATGTGTAAGTAAGTCGGCGCGATGTGCTGGAATTTTCGCCAACGCCGTCTTACTTAAAATTGCCACTTTTATAAATTTCTTAATTACGAATTACAGATCATGGCTGGTAAAATTCCTTTGTCTTGGCTACAACTAACCAGAGAAAAAAGTCGCCTGGCGGTGGCGCTGGCGGGTATTGCTTTTGCGGATATTCTCATGTTTATGCAAATCGGTTTCCGGGATGCACTTTATTATAGTAATGTTCGGTTACATGGTAGCTTAAAGGGTGATATTGTTTTAATTAATAAACAATCTAATGCTTTGCTAGCAATGGAGCATTTTTCTCAAGTAAGGTTGTATAAGGCTTTAGAATTACAAGGGGTGAAGTCTGTACATCCGATATATTTGGATTACACTACTTGGAGAAATCCTTTTACAGGTCGTCCCCGGAGTATTCTGATATTTGGTATGAATCCAGAGTCTAATTTGTTTGATTTACCTGGTGTGCAGAATAATTTAGATAAGTTAAAACTACCGGATGTGGTTTTATTTGACGGTTCTTCTAGAGAGGAGTATGGTCCAGTGGCGGCGGAATTGCAGCGTGGAAATACTTTAACAGCAGAAGTACAAAGAAGACGAGTTAAGGTGGATGGACTATTTACTTTAGGTACATCTTTTGGGGCTGATGGTAATCTGATTACCAGCGATGTTAATTTTTTGAGGATATTTGCTAACCGCCAACGTGGATTAATTGATATTGGTTTAATTCGATTGCAGCCAGGAGAAAATAGTAGTATTGTTGCTGAACAATTGCGGAAATATTTACCGCCGGATGTTAATGTTTTAACGAAGCAAGAGTTTATAGATTTTGAGCGCAATTACTGGGCTAGTAGTACGGCTATTGGTTTTATTTTTAGTTTAGGTACGATTATGGGTTTTATTGTGGGTACGGTGATTGTTTATCAAATTCTGTATACGGAAGTGTCTGATCATTTATCAGAGTATGCTACTTTAAAGGCAATAGGTTATACACAAAAATATTTATTAGTTGTTATTCTGCAAGAAGCAATGTTATTGGCTTGCTTGGGATATATTCCCGGTTGGATAGTTGCTATGTTTATGTATTCTAAGGCTAGGGAAGCTACTCTACTACCAGTTTTGATGAGTTACGAGCGAGCAATAACTGTGTTAATTTTAACTGTAACTATGTGTTTTGTTTCCGGGGCGATCGCTGTGCGTAAATTACGTTCTGCTGACCCGGCGGATATTTTTTAATTGTCATGGGTGGTTAGAGAGTATTTGATGAAGTTAGGTACAGTAGGGGGTAAGATGTCCGCAATTAGGATCTAACTAGGTTAAAAAAGGCTATAAGTATTACCAGGGACTACGGTTAATTATCGGAACTACTAACACCATTACATTGATTTGAATATGAGACACGAACCTGTAATTGCTATAAAAAATCTCAATCACTACTATGGCAAAGGCGCACTAAAAAAACAAATTTTATTTGACATTAACTTAGAAATTTATCCTGGGGAAATTGTGATTATGACTGGTCCTTCAGGTTCAGGTAAAACAACGTTATTGAGCTTGATTGGTGGGTTGCGATCTGTACAGGAGGGAAGTCTGAAGTTTTTAGGTGTAGAAACCTTTGGTGCTAGTCAAAATAGACTAGTGCAAATTAGGCGTAAGATTGGTTATATTTTTCAGGCTCACAATTTGTTGGGTTTTTTAACTGCTACACAAAATGTGCAAATGGCGGTGGAATTGAATGATTACATCAGCCCCAATCAAGCAATTTCTAAATCACAGGCTATGCTGGGGTCTGTTGGTTTACAGGATAAAGTTACTTACTACCCAGATAGTCTTTCTGGAGGACAAAAACAAAGAGTGGCCATCGCTCGCGCTTTGGTGAATAATCCTCCATTAGTACTGGCAGATGAACCAACAGCTGCTTTGGATAAACAATCAGGACGGGATGTAGTGGAAATCATGCAGGGTCTGGCTAAAGAACAGGGTACTTCTATTTTGTTGGTGACTCATGATAACCGCATTTTGGATATAGCCGATCGCATTGTGGAAATGGAAGATGGTATTTTAGCCAATGATTCCCAAACTAAAATCAGATGAAAGCTATGGTCTGGCGGAACCGGATCTTTTGATTTTACCCGGCTGTGCAGAAGAACTTGGTTGGCGAGTTGTGCGAAAAGTCACATTTACCCCTTCATGAGATTGTTCTAGGACAAGTAGGGGTGTAGGTTTAGCTTTTTGATCCCATTGCATATGGGCAATGCGTCCTTGAATTGTCGGTTGCCAATTATCCTCGCTGTCTAGGGGGCTGAGATAAGTTTCAATACAGTCAATGATTTGGCTGACGGTGGCAGAAGTGGCTTGTGTTGGTAACTTGAGTAACCGAATGTGAACGCGAAACAGTACTCGTTTAGCTAAATTGGCACCTGTACCAGTTTCATATTGTACATCGAAAATTTCGTCTACTTGCCTGGCAGCGCTGCTAGCAATGCCGATAGTTCCTTGGCTGGCTTGATTTGGACGCAGCGATCGAGATATTTTTTCTTTGACTTGGACTTTAATTTGATTGACAATGGCGAAGTGAAACACGTCTTCTGACATCCGCATTCGCAAATAATCTAAGTTAAAGTCTCTTGAGTTCACCAGGTCGGGGTTAGTTTCCATTTTGCCAATAGTTTCTAGGGCTAGTTTAAACTTCTTTTCTAGTTCTCGAATGCGGATCTTTTCAAAGTTGAGTTTTTTCTCTAATTTCTTGATTTTCATTTTTCCGTAGACAATCAAAGCTACTACCACTAACGCCAGTCCCACAGAGGTTATAACTAAAGGTGGTGGTAGTTGAAGTTGACCTTCTGCAACTGCTTGGGAAGCCTTTGTGGGGTTTTTTCCGGATGATTGGGCAAAAAATATGGATTTTAGCATGGTGGCTAAGTATAAAATCAGCAAGGTTTAAGTTATTATCTTATAATGCCCAAATCTTGAATGTATATTTACAGCCATCTACATCTCCCTATGGAACATCCTTCAACTCTAAGACAACTTTCTGAGGCTTCATTAGGTAATATTCGTTTGGTGGCCACAGATATGGATGGTACACTGACTATAAATAACAAGTTTTCGGCAACATTGCTGCAAGCTTTGGAGGATTTGGCTACTGCTGGTATAAAAGTATTAATTATCACTGGTCGTTCTGCTGGGTGGGTGAGTGCATTAAGCCACTTGATGCCGGTAGTGGGTGCGATCGCTGAAAATGGCGGTTTGTTTTATCCGTCAGGGGATGATCAACCTATTATCCTCACACCTATTCCTGATTTAGCAGATCATCGCCACAGTTTAGGTATGGTTTTTGAAGAATTAAAAAGCAAATTTCCCTGTATCCAGGAATCGGCTGATAATGGTTTTCGTGTTACAGACTGGACGTTTCGTGTAGCAGGTTTAAGTTTAGATGAATTAGAAGTATTGAGTAATCTTTGTGAGGAAATGGGCTGGGGATTTACTTATAGTAATGTACAGTGTCACATTCAACCCCTAGGGCAAAATAAAGCTGTAGGATTATTGCAAGTGTTGAAAAAACATTTACCGGAATTTTCACTGGAGGAAGTGCTGACTGTTGGCGATAGTCCCAATGATGAAAGTTTATTTGATCAGGGTCGTTTTCCTGTTTCTGTGGGGGTAGCTAATGTAATTAAATATGCAGATCAATTACAGTATTTACCTAGTTACCTCACTACGGCTGCTGAAGGGGAAGGATTTTGTGAGTTATGTAGTTATATTCTTCAAAATGGGTTCTTACGGTAAAGCATTAATATCATAATCCCCAAGCAAATTAAAGTATAATGGAAAACAAATAATCTTAACAAAAACACACACAACAGATGGAGAATAGGAGACTCGAACCCCTGACCTCTGCGGTGCGATCGCAGCGCTCTACCAACTGAGCTAATTCCCCTGATGCAGAGTTATTAACTCCACACAATACATTCTAACACTCTGGCGCTGTAAGTTTCAGGTCTTTTTTAGCATAAAGTTCTTGTACTCGTGACCATTCTAAATCTGTTAAGTAATCCACTGTCCAGTTACACCAGCGCTGAAGCATATGATAGGGGTAGGTATTGGCTACACCAACCACCTGCATTTGCGCTTGTTTAGCTGCTTTGATTCCGTCTGGGGTGTTGTCTATGGCTAAACATTCTTGTGGTTGTAGATTTAAATCAGGGTATTTTTGGTTGAGACGTTCCACTGCTAAAACATAGCCTTGTGGTTGAGGCTTACTGATGGTAATATCATCACCGGCGACTATGACGGAAAAATATTCTGTTAAATTGGCGCGTTCTAGTACCAGAGTAATTTCTGCACCCATAGCACCACCTACTAAACCTAGTTTAAGGTTATGCGATCGCACTTGGTAAATTAAATCTTCCACACCTGAATATAAAGGCAGTTTGGATATTTTAGCTATTTCTTGGAGATAAGCCTGAGCTTTGCGGTGTAGTAGTTTATTGATATACTCTTGACTGGCTACTCTACCACGGTTTTTTAGTAATTCTTGCCAATAACCGCCATCACTGCGTCCCAAAAAAGCTTGAATTTCCTTCAGTTTTTGGGGTTGCAGATTTTCCTCAATCAGGATTTGATCTATTAATTGTGTGTTGATGTGGTCATCCTTAATGATTACCCCATTAAAATCTAACAAAACTGCCTTTAAACTCATCTTACTAAACCAAACACTGGAGATCCAAAGTCCTCCAAATCATTATTATCTATTGTGGTATTTATTGGTGTTGGTGTATGGCGGGCGTAATCTTGCATATTCCCATTTACTACGGGTATTGGTTTAATACCGCTTGTGACTTGATTTATCCACCACACATTCTCACTTCGCACTGCTTTAAACCCAGCAGCCCCCAGGCGTGCGTCTAGATTATCATCAGCATACTCACGTATATACGGTTCTTCAAATATATCATTAAGCCAACTTAACTGACGTAGGGTCTTTTGATTACCATCGAGGATGAGTATTTGCCCCCCAGGAACCAATAAGCGGAAACTTTCCCTTAGTATTGCTTGACATATTACTCTGGGTGTTTCATGAAATAACAAGGAGGCGGTTACTAGTTCAAAATTTCCCTGTGGGAATTTAGTGGTTTCGGCGTTGCCATGTTGCCAGTGTATATCTAAATCGGCTTTTCTGGCTTTATCTGCTGCTCTCACCAGCATATAAGGAGATAAGTCTAAACCCCAAACTTCAGCTTGGGGAAAAGCCTGTTTTAACATTAGGGTTGTGGAACCTGTACCGCAGCCTAAATCTAGTACCCGTGTTGGTTTGACTTTCACTGCATCAATTAAAGCCTGACGCACCACATTTTCATTAGGTAGTAAAACGTATTGAGTAATAGGATCATAGGAAACAGCAGCGCTGGAGTTGAGATATCCCCCGTTAATACCGTGAAAGTTTTGCTCAGTGTAGTACAAGGGCATTATCACATCAGATTGTCGCCAGCGATCGCTTTCTTGTTCCCAGTCGATGCTATCAGCATAACGCCTTAAGGCTTCCTCATCAATGAATGACCGCACCACGGGGGAGAGGAACTTTTCCCAAATTGTGTCTTTACTGGTAGCCATAGAATATTACCAAATTCTTTACAAATTTTAACCAATTCTGTGGTCAGATATATGTGTAATATACTTGTATTACAAGATTAAATCTCAAAAATATATTGCTTAAATAGGTGAGATACAAATGTAAATGGTGGTTTTGCCTGCTCAGGATGTACTTTACTTGGGTAGAGTTCGCTATGTTGTTTAACCTAGAGACGTAGCATAGCCACGCCTCTGATTAACTACATAGTTAAAGATTGAGCATTGGTTTCAATCAACTTAGCTAAATCTTGTAAGAAAGCCGCAGCATGAGCGCCGTAAATAATTCGGTGGTCACAGGTAATATTAACTTGCATTTGTGGTAGCACACCAAATAAACCGTCGCCGGTAGCTACTACTTGGGGACGGGAAGCACCAATGGCTAGAATAGAACCTTGTCCGGGTGGTAAGATGGCATCAAATGTGTCTACTCCAAACATCCCTAAATTAGAGAGAGTAAATGTGCCGCTGTTGTATTCTTCCGGTTGCAGTTGTTTAATTCTAGCCCGTTCTACTAAAGATTTCCATGTGCGGGAGAGGGAATAAATATCTACTAAGTCTGCATTCTGCAATACTGGTGTTATTAATCCTCCATCATCCATAGCTACTGCCACAGCAATATTAATGGCGGAATGATGTACAATTCCTTGGTCAGAATAGCTGGCGTTGAGTAATGGATGTTTTTGTAATGTTACCGCTACAGCTTTAGCCAGTAGCGCTGTCATAGTTACACCTTTAGATTTAATTTGTTTGTAGAGTCGGTCTAAAGCATCGGTGGTAATTGTGTAACTGACACGGAAAACTGGTACAGCTAGGCTGGCTACCATATTCCGCACTACCGCAGTTTGGAAGGTGGTTAAAGGAACTGTTTCACCGGAAATAACCGGAGCGGGTGCGGGTGCGGGTGCGGGTGCAGGGGTAAAAGTGGGTGCTGGTTTTGCTGCGGGTACGGGGGGTTGAGTTTTATTAACGGTTGACTCTACATCTTCGGCGACGATGCGACCATAGGGGCCACTACCTTTGAGGTTGGTTAAATCAACTTTTAGTTCTTTGGCTAATTTGCGGGCTCTGGGTGAAACTATTACTCTTCCTTCCCGGTGGTTAGAGCCATTTTGAGTGGCGAAGGCTGGGGTTTCTACTGCTGCTGTGACTGCAACTGGTTCTGGGGTGGGGGTGACTGAACCTGAGTTAGCCAAGGTTTTGGCGGTGGTAATTTCGGCTTCTGTTTCTGCTATGTAGGCAATGGCAGATCCTACTTGTGCAGTTTCACCGGCTTGTACTATGATGTGGGCAAGATATCCTTCGTAAAAGGCTTCCACATCCATATCCGCCTTATCTGACTCCACCACTACCACGGTTTCGCCTTTTTCCACTTTTTCCCCTGGGGCTTTTACCCAGGAGACGATTTTACCTTCTGTCATGGTGGAACTAAGGGCGGGCATAAATACTTCGTGAATGCTCATATGGTGGTATCAGAGATGAATGATTAATAAATTTTAACGGCTTTTGCCAATTTAATTTGTATCCTGGTTAAAGATGTTTCGACTACTTACTGGTTCGGCAAGCTGCTAAATCGGGAACGGGGAATAACACACCAGATCATACTTCCATCCCAATTGGGATGGAAGTAAGGATTATTGATGTTTACACCTTAAATTTCGCCGCGAATTTCTTCGACAATGCCATCACGCAGTAGGATTTCTACTTGCATTTTACTAATTAAGTTATCACCTTTTTCAATGTTGAAAAAGCCTTCCATTTGGAATTGATTAACTTCTTGATCTAACTCAAGATACTGCACTTGCTGGAGGTTCTGTAGCATTTGATTTTTTTGCTCTAGTAGTTCACTTTTCTTTTGATTGACTTGGGCTTGGATACCGTCAATTTGTTGGAGAGTTTGGGGACTGGGTGGCTGTATACTCTGCTTTTGAATGGCAGAAATTGCTCTTTGTGCTTCCAGATCGATTTGTTGCAGCTGTTGATCAGTTTGATTGATTTGTGCTTGCAGTTGTTGTTGTACTTCTTCTTTCCACAGGGGAGTAACAACGACTTTGACGTTAACAATCCGCTTCAGCAGTAAGTTAGGGTTGGAGATATCCATAAAAATTTCACGTTCACTCTATATTGGGCAGATGGAATGATTATCGGGTATACATTCCGTCAATAATATGGCCATAGCGTTCTGAGACTGCGTAGCGGCGAACTTTCAGGGTTTGTGTCATTAAGCCGTTTTCTAAAGAAAAGGGTTCTAGAATTAGCCTGAAGGGGCCAATGCGGTCATCCGGTCGATAACCAGGACGGTTTTGTACTTCCCGATTCAATTCTTGCCGAAACAAGTCCTGAATTATTTTACTCTCCAGATCAATAGATGTGCTGATTTCTGGTGAGTTTTCTGGTGATAGATGCAGGTGTAAATTTTGACTTTCTGCCCATTGAGTGAGGGCTTCGACATTGGGAACTATTAAAGCGCCGATGCAGCGCTGGTCCTGTCCCACTAACATGATTTGATCAATGTAGGGCGATCGCAAACAAGCATCTTCAATTGGTTGCGGTTCGATGTTTTCTCCATTGGTCAAAACAATTGTATCTTTTGCCCTGCCAGTTAGCACTAAGTTGTTATCTGGTGTCACCCAGCCCAGGTCGCCGCTATTAAACCATCCCTCTGGATCAATTACCTTGGCGGTTGCTTCTGGGTTTTGGTAGTAGCCCTGCATGATTTGTGGACCTTTCAATAAAACTAAACCTCGTTGACCCACTGGTAAAGGGGCTTTAGTTTCTGGATCAACAATTTTGACTTGTGTACCGGGGATGGGCTGACCAGATGAACCACGCAGGTTACACCAATGACGACGGGCGTTAGTCACAGGAGAGGTTTCTGTTAAGCCATAACCTTGCAAAATCTCTACACCAATAATTTCAAAGAAGTTGTCTATGTGTGTGGGTAATGCACCACCGCCGCTAATTACTTGTTTGATGCGTCCGCCGGTGGCTTGGCGCACTTTGCCATAAACTAACCGTTCTCCCAGGGTATGAAGGGGCAACAAGGCCAATGCTATGATTTTAGAGATGATTTTCTCTACAGGTGAAGCGTCAAGATGATTTAAACTCAATCCCTGGGCAATGCGTTGTTTTTCAATGTAGGCGTGACTGGCTCCCAGCAAAAATTTAATCAACCGTTGTTTTTTGGCTGGTTGTTCCCGGAATTGCTTTTGCACTCCTTCATAAATTGATTCCCACAGGCGGGGTACTCCTATCATGTAATGAGGTTTAAAGGTTTTTAAGTCCTGTTTTACAGCCCGTAAGTTAGTATAAACTTGTGTACAACCTTGAGAAAGTAGGAAATACTCACCACTGCGCTCGTAAGCGTGCCAAGAGGGCAAAATACTAAGGACTATATCTTCTGGCTGTGGTTGGACTATTGTACCCAGGGTTTTGACTTGGTGTAACAGGTTGTTGTGGGATAACATTACACCTTTTGGTTTGCCTGTTGTACCGGAAGTGTAAATCAGAGTGGCTAGAGTGTCCCCTGTTTGCTCAACCCTGGTGAGGCGATGATTACTGCCAATTTCTTGGACTTGGGAAAAGTTTAATATTTTGAATGTGGTTTCTGGTGGAGTTTCATCTGATAGTAATATAATCAGGTTAATGGGCAGATCCTGGAGACCTAAACTAAGTTTTTTGAAGGTGTTTAGGTCTTGCAACACTAGGGCTGTACTGCCACTATTAGCGATGATAAATAGCAGTTCTTCTCGTTCGGATTGGCAACTACGCACGGCATTAACTACCCCAGCTGTCATGATACCTTGATCAGCTATCAACCATCGAGGACTGTTATCGGCAATTAAGGAAATGCGATCGCCTGGTTCTACTCCCAAACCTTGTAAACCGGCTGCAAATTTTTGGATTTGTTCTGCTAGTTGCTCATAGGTAATTTTTGTTTCTGGTTCACTGTGGGGGTTATGCAGAGCAATAATATCATTAAATTGCTTGGCTGCTAATGGCCAAATTTCGGGTAATGACACTACATCGCTGTAGTTGACTAAACGCTGTAATGCTTGGCTTTCTCTCTTGGTGACCTGAGATAAATAATCAGGTGCTGCTATGGTTTGGGACACAATACATCTCCTGAGTGTGGTAAAAAATTGTTTCCTATGAATAATTACAATAGTTCAATGTGTAAGTTATTTTATGAATTTAAGGGTTGTATTGATGAAAATTTATGTTAAAGTTTATATAGCGGGTTGGGATTGAGTGAGGTACATCATTAACAAGCAGGATGCTTGTGTTACAGGACGATGATTTACTTTTTTCTGCCTTGGAGGTGGTTCTCCTTTGGCTTGAGTGAGGTACATCATTAACAAGCAGGATGCTTGTGTTACAAGACGATGATTTACTTTTTTCTGCCTTGGAGGTGGTTCTCCTTTGGCTTGAGTGAGGTACATCATTAACAAGCAGGATGCTTGTGTTACAAGACGATAATTTACTTTTTTCTGCTTTGGAGGTGGTTCCCCATTAGTCTAGAAGTCGCTTTACTCCTGACTCTGGTCAATGCCATTGTCTGCTTAACATTGCCTAAATTACTGTCTCAAGCTAGTCAAATGTGGCCAAGGGATGCAGCTTCACGGCGGGTTAAAAACCAGGTGGCTAGTTTCCCCTACTGTACGAGTTACTTAGTGACAGGGAAGCAACTTTGTAAGTTTAGACCTCGATTTTGTCCTAAGTGTTCCCTAAGCTGATTTATTTTTTATTCTGTTCCCGGTTGGCTCGCCGCCACTTTTCCCTCACTAGGCGAATTTCCTCAAAGGTGTAGTTTCCGCCTAATTGTTCTTTGACTGGAGTCAGGGGAATATCACCGAGAACTTCTAAAACTTGCCAAATTTTTTGTTGATGTTCTATGGGTACTAACTGATTTAAGTCCACAGGCTGATCTTTGGACAATAATTCGGCTAGGTGATTAGTAATTGTACTGGGGCTAAGATTGCGTTTTTTGGCAATTTCGGCAACACTCAAGCCTTCTTGATGTAGTCTTAGTGTGATAAACTCGGTTTGAGTGGGTTGGTTTTTGAGGTCAGACCCATGTGGGGTGAGGGTTTGTTGTTGTGTGTGGGCGGTGATTTCGTCTAGAAATTTTTTTCCATATTGAGCTAATTTGTGACTACCAACCCCGGAAAGTTGACTAAATTCTGCTAAAGATTGGGGTCGTATTTGTGCCATTAATTTGAGGGTAGAATCTGGAAAGACAAGGTAGGGTGGTACAGACTGTTCATCGGCTAATTGCTTGCGGAGCGATCGCAATCTGTGGAGTAATTCTGGTTCTACAGGCTGTTCGGTTGCTTCTACTAAACTCAATTTTTGCACTACGGGAACAGCAATAAAAACTTGACGTTTTCGCTTCATGACTTCCCAACTCAAGGCGTTAAGTTTTAAAACTGAGTAACCGTCGTTGGTTTGCTCTAATAAACCTTGATGTAGGAGGGAACGGGCTAAGATGCGCCATTCATCTACACTTCTATCTTTACCAATACCGTAGGTGGAAAGTTGATCATGTTTGTTTTGAGTAATTTTTATATTTTTAGCCCCCCGCAAAACATCAATAATATGTACCATCCCAAATCTTTCTTGGGAACGGGCGATACAAGATAAAAACTTCATAGCTTCAATGGTCCAATCTTCTACAGGTTTGGGATACCGGCAATTATCACAGTTACCGCAATTACCTGGAAAACGTTCGCCAAAATAACCGAGTTGAATAGTGCGCCGACAGTCAGTACCTTCGGCATAATCAATGACTTGGCGTAGTTGCTGTTTGGCGATTAATTGTTCTTGGGGGTCGGTTTTTTGGTTAATACTCCATTCAATGGTTTTCATATCACTGAAACTGAAAAACAAGCTACAACGGGAGGCTTCGTTATCTCTCCCGGCTCTACCTGATTCTTGATAATAACTTTCTAAATTACGTGGTAAGTCGTAGTGAACTACTAAGCGCACATCTGGTTTATTAATTCCCATACCGAAGGCAATGGTGGCGACGATCACACGCACATCATCTCGAATAAATCTAGTTTGGTTTTTTACTCGTTCTTCATCGCTTAAACCTGCATGATAGGGTAAGGCGACGACTCCATCATTTTGTAATTTAAATGTCAGTTCATCAACTTTTTTCCGGGTTAAGCAGTAGACAATTGCTGCACCGTCGGTTTCTCGAATTAGTGCTAAGATTTCGCCATAAGCTGTTTTAGTTTTAGACCGAACTTCGTAATAAAGATTTTGACGGTTAAAGCTGGCTAGATGAATACTGGGTTGCTTAAGTCCTAATTGCTCAATGATATCACCCCGCACCCGATCTGTAGCTGTGGCTGTGAGGGCGATGGTGGGAACATTTGGGTAACGACTACGTAGAGATTTTAATTGGCGGTATTCTGGGCGAAAGTCATGTCCCCACTCTGATACACAGTGGGCTTCATCAATGGCAAAAGTGGAAATTCCCACTTGGTGATGTACTAAGTCTAAAAATGGCAGAAATCTTTCGCTTAGTAGCCGTTCCGGGGCTACGTAGAGTAATTTAACTTTACCATTGCGGATGGCTTCTTCCCGCGATCGCACTTTGTAGGGGTTGAGACTACTATTGAGAAATGTAGCGGCAATATTATTATTTCGCAGTGCTTCTACTTGGTCTTGCATCAGGGCTATTAACGGTGAAACCACCACTGTTAACCCTTTTTTGATCAATGCTGGTAACTGAAAGCAGATAGACTTCCCCCCTCCTGTGGGCATTACTACCAGTAAATCTCGATTTTGTAGCGCATCTTCAATAATTTGTCTTTGTCCAGGACGGAAGCGATCATAACCAAAGTGATATTTTAGCGCTTTTTCGAGATTGGGGTACTGAAGCATGGCGGTGAGGCTTTGTTGATGGTTACCAGGATAACAGCATTATTATAAAAGCCTTGGCTAGTGAAAGTCTCGCCACAGTGGGCAGTTAACTATGGGGGTTCTTTACATTTGTATCTTACGTGTTTCAGAAATACTATATAATCCCATCATGATATCATACCCTCGCAACCATGTCAAAACTTTTAATCAGTCAATACCACACCGAACTGGAGAAGATCATCCGGTTTGGCGGGTCGAGAAAAGAAACTTCTATTCGGGTAGCTTTTCAAAATCTCTTAAATGAATACTGCAAACCCAGGGATTTTTTATTAATCCCTGAATTGGATTATAAACTACCCAACGGTAAAATCGTTTATCCTGATGGCACTGTCAAAGATGCCTTACGTCTCGATTGGGGTTACTGGGAAAGTAAAGACCAATATGATAATTTAGATCAAGAAATTGAAAAAAAACTTAATCAAGGTTATCCCAACAGTAATATTTTATTTGAAGACTCCCGAACAGCAGTTTTAATTCAAAGCGGTACAGAAACCCAGCGCGTACCTATGGGGGATGTAGACGGGCTGGATGAGATCATTAATAATTTTATTAATTATGTGAGACCCGAGGTCAGGGACTTTCGGGAAGCTATAGAAATTTTTAAGCAGGATTTGCCCACTGTCTTAGATACTCTCAGAGGCTTGATTGATAGTCAAGGTGAAAGTAACATTTCTTTTCAATCTGCTAGAAATAAGTTTTGGCACATTTGCCAAGAGTCCATCAACCCAGAAATCAGTTTACTGGATATTCGGGAAATGATCATTCAGCACATTCTCACTGAAGATATTTTTCTCAATATCTTTAATGAGTCTCAATTCCACAGAGAAAATAATGTGGCGCGGGAATTACAAGAGGTGATTGCTACTTTTTTCACCGGAACCCTCAGACGCAACACATTAGGCAGTATTGAAAGATATTATGCCGTGATTAGGCGCACGGCTGCAAATATTCCTAACCACCAAGAAAAACAAAAATTTCTCAAGGCGTTGTATGAGAACTTTTATAAAGCATATAACCCCAAGGCTGCGGACAGGTTGGGAATTGTCTATACCCCTAATGAAATTGTCCGCTTTATGATTGAAAGTGTGGATTTTTTAGTGCATCAGCACTTTGGTAAGTTGTTGGCTGATAAAGATGTAGAGATTTTAGACCCAGCTACAGGGACGGGAACTTTTATCACTGAACTAATTGATTATTTACCACCCCAGAGTTTGCCTTATAAATATAAGCATGAGATTCACTGTAATGAAGTGGCTATCTTACCTTATTATATTGCTAATTTAAATATTGAGTACACCTACAAGCAAAAGATGGGGGTGTATGAGGAGTTTGAGAATATTTGCTTTGTGGATACTTTAGATAATACTTTGTTTGCAGGTAAGCAAATGGATTTGTTTGCTATGACTGTGGAAAATACCGCCAGGATTAAAAGGCAAAATGATAAAACTATTTCAGTCATTATTGGTAATCCTCCTTATAATGCCAAGCAGGAAAATTTTAACGATAATAATGCTAACCGTGGTTATGGTGCGATCGATAAGTTAATTAAGGAAAGTTACGTTAAATATAGCACGGCTCAAAATAATATTGTGCTTTATGATATGTATACCCGTTTTATTAGATGGGCAACTGATAGACTAGGGGAAAATGGGATTATTTGTTTTATAACTAATTCTTCTTTTTTAGATGCTCGTGCATTTGATGGTTTTAGGAAAGTTGTAGCTAAAGAGTTTCAAGAAATTTATATTATTGACACCAAAGGTAATGCGAGAACAAGCGGAGAAAGAAGACGCAAAGAAGGGGGAAATGTTTTTAGTGATGAAATTAGGGTAGGTATAGCTGTTTATTTTTTAGTGAGGAATGAACAAGCACAAGGTTGTAAAGTTTATTATAATGCCATTGAAGATTATACCAATGCTGAAAATAAGAAAAAATATTTTAGTTCTCGAAAGTTTAGAGATTTAAGTTTTATCCATTTTAAACCAGATCATCAGGGTAACTGGATCAATCAAACAGATAATGATTTTGATACCCTTTTACCTTTGGTTGACAAAGATGTGAAAGCAGGTAAAGGAGAAGAAGCTATATTTAAGCTGTTTTCTTCAGGTGTAAAAACACAGCGCGATGATTGGGTTTATGATTTATCTAAAAATGCGCTAGAAGAAAAAGTAAAATTTTTAGTTAGTATTTATCAACAAACATTGAAAGATTTAAATTACTCAGGAAAAAATCAAGTTAAATGGGATAGGGAGTTAACTAAATATTTAGATAAAGGAATTAATAAAAATTTTAACTCTGAACAAGTTATTAATAGTTTATACCGTCCTTTTTATAACCAGTATTTTTATTTTGATAAGCATTTTAATGGGATGACTTATCAATGGTTTAATATTTATAAAAATGACAGGGAAAATAAATATATTGCTGTACCAGGACTTTCATCACCTAAAGATTTCCACTGTCTAGCTCTAAATATAATAGTTGATTTAAACTGCTTACCCGCAGGTTCTCAATGTCTCCCCCTGTACCGCTACGACCAAGAAGGAAAACCCATAGACAATATCACGGACTGGGGACTAGAACAAATCCAAAGCCATTACCAAAATAAAAAAATAGCCAAAATAGACATCTTTTATTACACCTATGCAGTATTACATAACCCAGCCTACCGCCAAAAATACCAACTCAACCTAAAAAGAGACTTTCCCCGCTTACCTCTATATGACAACTTCCAGCAATGGGTGATATGGGGACAACAACTAATGGAACTACATATTAATTATGAAACAGTCAGCCCCTACCAACTCACCCGCATTGACACACCGTTAAAAGATGAGGAAAAAACACCCAAAACTAAATTAAAAGCAGATCCAACCAAGGGCAAAATTATTATAGATGATGTCACCACATTACAAGGTATACCCAGCCTAGCTTGGGAATATAAATTAGGTAATCGCTGCGCTTTAGAATGGATTTTAGATCAATATAAGGAGAAAAAACCCAAAGACCCCACCATCGCTGCACAATTCCATACCTACCGCTTTGCTGACTATAAAGAACAAGTGATAGATTTATTAATGCGAGTGTGTACAGTGAGTGTGGAAACCATGAATATTATTCAGGAGATGTAATTACCTTGGGAATTTCAGTCAAAATCATCTACACTCAAAGTAAGAGTGATTATTGGCAGTTTCTGTTATGTCTTCAATTATTGATTCTTTACCACCAGCCCTTGGGAAAATTGTCCAGCGCTTTCAACGGGCTACTGACCCAAAGCGACGCTATGAACAGTTAATTTGGTATGGTCAGAAGCTGAAGGATTTTCCAGAAACTGGTAAAGTCCCAGAAAATAAAGTCCCTGGTTGTGTATCTCAGGTTTATATTACCTCGGAACTCAATGATGGTAAAGTTGTATATTATGGTGACTCTGACTCTCAGTTAACAAAAGGATTAGTGGGGCTGTTAGTGGAAGGGTTAAATGGGTTAACTCCCACAGAGATTGTCCAACTCACTCCTGATTTTATTCAAGAAACAGGTTTAAATGTCAGTCTCACCCCTTCCCGTGCCAATGGATTCTACAATATTTTTAAAACCATGCAGAAAAAAGCACTGGAATGTAAGTTAGATGTGCCTAGTAGTTAAATCAATACAGTTTCAAAATTCCCGACTCCGCCAAAGTCGGTAATATTAATATTATTTATTACCCCGTAAAAGCTTCAATCTTCGCCCCATCCCCAGAAAAAAAGTATTTACCTCTGGTATTTTCATCAATAAAGCCAGTAAGACAAATACTAATAGCCCTACTAACCCTGATATACACAACTGCAACAGTTGAATAATTAACCCTTGAGTACCTAAGACCTGCTGTAATCCTAGTATTGTACCAAAGCCAGCTAACCCTGCTATCACACTACTACCGGTCAAGGCTAAAATTGGCAAACTCCACTCCCGCCAAGGTAAACCATTGAGTTTGCGGTCTAGCAACCACAACAGCATCAATACGGAACTAAAATTTACTCCCACTGTTGCTAAAACAATACCAGTAGCACCAAAAGGTTTAACTAAAACACTATCTAGTAAAGCATTGAGCAAAATATTAAAGGTACTAATGCGAAAAGGTGTCTGTCCGTCTCCCAAAGCATAAAACACCCTGACTAGGACATCCCGCCCCAAATAAACAAACATCCCCACACCGTAAGCAATCAATAGAGATGAAACTAACTGTGTAGCTTGTTGCTGAAAAGCACCCCGCTCATACACTATCTGCACAATAGGCTGGGAGAGAACCACCATCAGCGCTCCCAATGGTAGCATGGTTACGGCAGTAAGTAAAATTCCTTGGCGGATGCGTAGTTTTAAATCTGGCCAATGTTCTGGATCTGCCAACTCAGCAAACATTGGTAATAAAGGCAGCAAAATAATATTAGAAATAATACCTAAAGGAGTTTGTACTAGTAAGTTGGCATAGTTGAAACCAGCAGCAGCGCCGGGTATAGGACTGGCAAAGTAAAGATCCGTAGCCACATTAATGGGCATCATCCCGGAAGAAATGGTGGCTGGAGTCATGATTTTAATCACCTCTTGCACTCCAGGGGCTTGAAAATCAAACCGTAAACGTAATTTACCCAATCCCAAGCGCCACTGGACTATTAGCTGTACTACCCACTGAAGAACTGCTCCGGCTAAAGTTCCCCCTGCTAATACCATACCACCTATGAGGGCATATTCTGGCTGAATAATATCCTCGCCTAGTTGGGCTGTTAAAATGCCAATGCCGGCAATCACTGTTACACTGGATAACAACGGACTAATGGAGAGTAACCAATATTGATTGGCGGCGTTGAGGGTGCCAAAACCAATACCAATGAAACCCGCTAATAAGGCCATGGGGGACATGATGCGCAGTTGTTGAATGGCGATGGCTCTTGTGGTTGGTGACAAGCCGTAACCTACAATATCAATAATTGCATCGGCCCAGAAAATTTGAGCCAATGTCACCAGCAACAACAACCCACCCACCAGGGTTGTTACTGTTTCTACTAAAGGCGCGGCCTCTTGGCGTTGACGCTTGGCCAAAACACTGACCACGGCACTATGTAAGGGTCCGTTGACACCACCTAGCAAGACTAACAGAAAACCAGGAATAATGTAAGCATAACTATAGGCGGTAGCCGCAGCCCCCACACCAAAAGCCGCAGCGATGGCTTGCTGTCGCACCAAACCAAAAACTTTACTAATTAATGTAGCTGCGGCTACAATACCGGCAATACCAGCGAAAGAACGAGAGGGTTTCTGGTTTTCTTGAGTCACTGACTATACCTAAAAAATATTAACCTAAATTTTACCTACATCCTAAACTATCCCTTGTAGATACTCCCGTGACTGGATTAATGCCATCGGCGCGATCGCACATTTTCACGACTTGATAGCGGTCTATTATAGCATCAGTAAAATCTGCACCATTAATATCAGCATCATAAAAACGACTACGAGTCATAATCGCTCCTGTGAAAATGGCATTTTTCAAATTGGCTCCATCCATAGTAACGCGATCGACCAAAGCATCAGTCAAATTAGCACCTTCTAAATTAGCTTTTAATAAAACTCCTTTAGTGAGAATAGCATTAGTTAAATTTGACCCTTGAAAATTTACCCCCCGCATTTCTGCGGCTGCAAAAACGCCACCTGTTAAATCTGTGTAGGAAAAATCACGATTTTCTAAACTGGTATTACTGTAATTAATGGTATTAACTTGAGCAGAAGCTGGTTGAGGATTGATGAGTACCCACAACCAAGCCAAAATCACAATTACACCCAAACTTAATAATCTCAGTAAAAACTTTTTCATCACTTTACCTATTTGGTTTCTCATCATTAGTCAAGAGTCAAGATTACTTCCAATCCTTACCAATACGAATTGTGAGATCAGATTGTAAATCCCCAGTTGCCAATACATCAACTTGACCCAAGCCTAAAACCTGATTTAGTTCAACTCCTGTTTCCCGATGGCCAGTTTGCACAATAATTTGGGTATATCTTTGGGTATCAGGCCAGTCAGGTAAAGCATAAACCTTGGTAAAACCTTTTTCTTTGAGATAAGTAATCACTTTTTCAGTTAGCTGGGGTTGATTGGAAGCATTTTGAATAGCAATTGTGCGGTTATAAACTGGAAGCGCATCTGTTTCTAAACCAGGTATATATACTCCAACATAATCATTTAATAAAGTTTGTTGCCCATTTAGATTTAACCAGTAACTATTAGGATCTTGACTAAATCGGCTAAATGTACCGGGCAAAATGGTCATTTGTAAATTATCCCGTTCCAAGTTGACAGAATAATTCACTAAAGCCATCATTTCTTCTATTTTTAGATTTGTGTCAAAATATTTCCGCATCAAGCGGGTTAATTGTGGTAGTCTTGGTAATACAGTTGGACTACTCAGGCGTTGTAGTAGGGCTGTGATCAGGGTTTGTTGTCGTTGCACCCTGGGCAGATCCCCCAGTCCTGCTTCCCGGAACTGAGCAAAAATTGCTGCTTGTTCACCGTCAAGAGTTTGCCAACCACTAACTAAAGTCATGGCTAACTGACGACTACTGTCTTGATATTTAATTTCTTGGGGTACAAATACATCAACCCCGCCTAATTGATCAACTAACTGCTTTAATCCACTAGTAGAAATACGGATGTAGCGATCAATAGGAGCATTGTTTAAAGTCCGACTAACCACCCGTGCAGCTAACACTGGACCCCCTTGAGCATTGGCATCAGATACTTTAGTTAATCCTTTTTCTGGGATGGCGATCATGGTATCCTTGGGGATTGAAAGTACCCGCATAGTTTGATCGCTGGGGTTGAGCCTCACGAGCAACATAGTATCACTGGTTCCCGCAAAACTCTCTGGTGAGCCATCCACCGCACCAGCAACGGGATCAACACCCATAATTAAAATATTCATGGGTCGTGATAGCTTATATTGGGAAATGTTACCCCATAATTCCCCGGGTAATGGCACTTTGTGGTCATCTTTGCCAGAAAAGCCCAATTCTTCTTCTGTACGCTCCAAATTGCTCCACAATGGAGTCCATAAGGCTAAAGTAGATATGAGCAGACCAGAAAAAACTATTCCCAACACCACTGTTAACAACCACAGTAGCCATCTCGGCATAGTCAAGCCTAAGCGATCGTAGAGTTCATTGGGAATAGCACCCACTGATTCTACAACCCCACGGGAAAGGTTACCCGGCTGATGGGTGACTATCTCCAGGTTTCCTGCTGACGGCTGTTGAATTTCTAGCTCATTGTTTGTCCATTGTACTGGCTGAGGCCTGTCCTGTAGTTCTAAGTCTGGTACTTGTTGAGACCTCAGCTGATTTTCTGACCATTGAAATTGTTCAATCACAAATTATCTCCCCACTTAACCACGCCCGAAAGGTATGTTAATCGTAGCCACAAATCTTGGTAGGGCAAAAGCTGACTGTAAACTGATAATGTCCCGACCTTGGTGTGTATGACAATATGAGTATTTCACTGTTCCCTGTAATTCTTGCCGGTGGCAAAGGTGAGCGTTTTTGGCCTCTTAGCCGCAAGGAGCGACCCAAGCAGTTTTTAAATCTTGATGGTAGCTCTAGAAGTCTCTTACAAGCAACTGCTGATAGATTATCAGCTGTGACCGGTAATTTCAATCACTTGTGGGTGATCACTTCTAGTCAGATAGCCGCAGGTGTAAAACAACAACTACCTGAACTCCCAGAGCAAAATTTACTAGTTGAGTCCCAAGGACGAGATACCGCAGCAGCCGTTGCTTGGACAAGTTTAGAAATTAAAAAGCGTTACGGAGAAGATGCGATCATTGGCTTTTTTCCCTCTGACCACTGGATAACTGACCAAGAGGCATTTAAACGTACCCTCAGCGCTGCTACCCAATTAGCAGCCAGCACCGAGGCTATTGTTACTTTAGGTATTAAGCCCACTTTCCCATCCACTGGTTACGGCTACATTGAACAAGGTGAAAAGATTGGTAGATTTCATGATTTGCCAGCCTATCACGTTAACCGTTTTACTGAAAAGCCCAACCGGGAAACAGCAGAAACTTTTTTAGCCACGGGGCGTTTTAGCTGGAATAGTGGAATGTTTATATTCCGGGCTGGGGTTGTTCTCAAGGAACTATATACCCACGCGCCAGAAATTATCCAACCATTAGAACAACATGGCCCTGATGTATATCCTCAGTTACTTAAACAGAGTATAGACTATGCACTCATGGAAAAAACCAATTTAGCCTACGTCTTGCCGGTTGAATTTGGTTGGGACGATTTAGGCGATTGGAACGCCCTTGAGCGCTTACTGAAAAAACCAGACAATCCAAATGTAGAGATTGCTACTCATTTTGGAATTGATACCGAGGGAGCTATTGTTTATGCTAGTAATTCAGAAGATGTAATTGTTACTATTGGTTTAGAGAATGTGGTGATTGTGCGCGATGGCAACGTCACCCTGGTGATTGATAAAAACCGCTCCCAAGAAATTAAGCAGGTTCTGAAAACCCTGGCAGATGATCCCCGATTTACTCAATTGTTGTAAGTGTTATGCTACAAGAGTAAACACTCTGATCTGAGGTTTAACATTTGTTGCCTCTATTATAACTAGAATATCCGTTGTTAAGGTTAGAGATCAGGAAATAGGGGCTAGAGACCAGAGAAAACTAAAGTTTTTTCATACTTCTCGGTCTCTTCCTTTCTTTCATCTTCCTCACCCCTTTCATGATCTCCCGCCATGTTGCTCACCCAAACTGTCCCCCTTGACACTCCCCACGCCTTTAGTCTGGACGTTTAAAGTAACAGCCATTCCCACCCCTAGCCATCAAGAATACAAAATTTATGTCCATCATCACTGTTGAAAACCTGAGTAAATTTTACCCAGTGGCTGTTAAGTCACCGGGGATAAAAGGCACACTAACCCACTTTTTCCGGCGATCGTATCGCTTAATCAAAGCAGTGGAGGATGTTTCTTTTACAATTGCACCTGGGGAAGTGGTAGGTTTTTTAGGACCTAATGGTGCTGGGAAAACCACCACCTTAAAAATGCTCACCGGGTTAATTCATCCTTCCAGGGGAACAGTCAAAGTGGCTGGACACACACCATTTCTGCGCCAGGAAGCATTTTTACAAAAAATTACCCTAGTCATGGGTCAAAAACAACAATTAATCTGGGACTTACCCGCACTAGATTCATTAAAAATCAACGCTGCTGTTTACAACCTTTCTAATAAAGAATTTCAAAAGCGCGTGGGCGAATTAACAGAAATGCTCACCCTAGAAGGTAAGCTCACCCAACCCATGCGGAAATTATCTTTAGGTGAACGGATGAAAGCAGAACTTCTAGCAGCGCTTCTCCACCATCCTCATGTATTATTCTTAGATGAACCAACACTAGGACTAGATGTTAATGCTCAAGTAGCAGTGCGGGACTTTTTGCGGGAGTATAATCGTCGTTATCAAGCCACGGTGTTATTAACTAGTCACTACATGGCTGATATTACCGCACTATGTGAGCGGGTGCTGTTGATTCACCAAGGTAAATTAATGTATGACGGTAGTTTAGACGCACTGCTAGAAAGTTTCGCCCCTTATCGAGAGATTCACATTAAGTTAGCCGACCCCCTACCCAGGGAAAAACTCATGTTTTATGGTGATGTACAAATGTTAGAAGGGCGCGCAGTGAGTTTTATTGTACCACGAGAGACTCTAACTCGCTCAGTCTCTCAAATCTTATCTGATTTACAAGTAATAGATTTAACAGTCACCGACCCGCCCATAGAAGAAGTAATTGGCAGAGTTTTTCAAGCAGGAGTAGTTTAATTTGGGCTTGCTGAATCAAGGTATATTCTACTATTACACTTAAAAGGTGCTGGAATAAAACTTGACAAATCTCCCGTTTCCTGTTCCCTATCCTTAAAAGTAACTTTTGCCGTGAAAAAAATTATTAAAAAAATCTTAACTTTCCTATCCGTCTACTACGCCTATATAGTTGAGTATCGAGCAGAACTAATTTTATGGGTTCTGTCCGGCACTTTGCCAATTATTTTAATGGGCGTGTGGATACAAGCAGCCCAAGGGGGAAAGTTTGGTTTAACACCTGTGGAATTTTCCCGTTATTTCATCACAGTTTTTCTTGTCCGACAAATCACAGTTGTTTGGGTAATTTGGGAATTTGAAGAAGAAGTAGTCCAGGGTAAGTTATCATCTCGGTTATTACAACCCCTAGATCCAGTATGGCGTCATGTTGCCGGTCATGTTTCCGAAAGAGTAGCACGTTTACCCTTTATATTCCTACTAGTTGGATTATTTTTCCTGCTTTATCCCCAAGCCCTTTGGTTGCCGAATTTAGGGCAATTTTTATTATTTGCCTTAGCCGCAACTCTGTCTTTTATCTTACGGTTTGTCATTCAGTATAGCTTGGCTATTTTCGCCTTTTGGACTGAACGTGCTAGCGCTTTAGAAGGTTTCTGGATGTTGTTTTATTTATTTTTATCAGGGTTAATCGCTCCTTTAGATGTTTTCCCTGAATCTGTCCGAACAGTAGTTATGTTTACCCCTTTCCCCTATTTGATTAATTTTCCAGCTAGTCTTTTAGTGGGACTACCTGTGGATATAACCAGGGGATTTTTATCAATTATCGGCTGGATGCTCATATTTTTGGGGATCAATCGCCTCCTGTGGCGGGCTGGGTTAAAACGTTATTCCGGTATGGGGGCTTGACTGAAATATCAACGGCGAGCAGAGCTACTGGCTTCAGATTTTTTAACGAACCGCAAGGGACGCTAAGAGCGCTAAGGAGGAGGGGAGAAGAAAAGTCAAGAAATGCTCGCACTACAATTGACTTACTCCCTATTAAAAAAACAATGACTAGATGGTTTAATACAGCCGGCCCTTGTCAATGGGATATTCATTATATGCTACCCACTAGTGATCGCTTACCTCAGTTAAAGCGACTCATAGATCAGCGAAATGATTTTGTGATCCACGCCCCTAGACAAACTGGAAAAACTACAGCCATGCTCACTCTAGCACAGGAACTTACAGCTAGTGGTGAGTATACTGCTGTGATGATATCTGCAGAAGTGGGTTCGGCTTTTCCCGACCAGCCAGAAGTAGCAGAGCAGGCGATTTTGGCTGCTTGGCGAGATGCTATTGACTTTTGGCTACCCCCAGAACTACACCCTCCGTTGTTGACCGTGGATAATCCCCCTCAACGCATTGGTTCTTTCCTCAAATCCTGGGCTGCTCATTCTCCCCGTCCCTTGGTGGTATTTATTGATGAAATTGACTCGCTGCAAAATCAAACTTTAATCAATGTCCTACGTCAACT
>NZ_JANQDH010000007.1 GCF_029891735.1 Chrysosporum bergii ANA360D | reverse complement strand
TTATCTGGTTTACATTTAAATACAGGTTGGCTGGTGGTTTTTGACCGTCGCCCTGATATACCCCCCATGAGTGAGAGAACTACTACGGAAATTGCTGTTAGTCCTATGGGGAGAAATATTACTGTGATTCGGGGTTAGATTATTCAATTTATCCAGGGAATATAGCCGGGGAATAAATTCCCCGGCTAATAGCTAAAGTCGGTTAAAAACAACTGACTTTTATATATCTATAATGTCTTTAAGCCGGGAAATTCATTTGTTGGCATTTTTGATGTTAGGTTTGTTGTTTATTTGTTGGGGGTTTATCTAAATCTGTTTCTTTTTCTGTGTTAAAAAAACAATTGAGTAAATGTTTCTATACTCTCAATTAATTTGTCAATTTCTGATTCTAAAGTTAAATAATGTACTGTAGCTCGGATACAATCAGGATCAGCAATTGTGCGAGTTAATATTTTTTGTGATTCTAAAAACTGTACTAACTGTAAATGCACCCCCGATTTTTTCTCAGCGAGTTGAAAAGAAACTATCCCGCTTGCTGGTGGGGATGTTCCTAGACATTGGATGTTGGGTAATGTGGCTAATTGGCACCACAGATACTCACTCTTACGGCAAATTTGCTGATAACGTTGTTGTGAATTTCCCCATTGCTGATGAATAGCGATCGCTTCTGTTAAACCAACATATAATGGAATTGCTGATGTTGACACTTCATATTTTCGCCCATCGGGTTGCCAACTGACAGGTTGGGCTTTACTATCCACCACAAGCCCACGCAAGCCAATAAACGTGGGTTGTAAATACTCTTTCACTTCCGGACGAACATATAAACCACCCACACCTCCAGGACCACACAACCACTTATGACCGGTAAAGGCATAAAAATCTACCCCCAGTTGGGTTAAATTCAAAGGTAATAAACCCACAGACTGAGCAGCATCTACTAAAATCAAGGAACCATTAGCTCTGCATAGGTCAACAATTTTCTCTAGTGGTAAAACTTGTCCAGTATTCCAGAACACATGACTTAAAATCACCAAGCGAGTATTAGCCCGTAAATGTTGGGCAACGACGGCTACAGGATTACCCTCATTTAAAGTTTCTTTCAAGGGACAAATGGTCACCTCCACAGAAAATCTGCGGGCTATTTCCTGGGATGTAGCAATTACTCCTGGGTGTTCACAGTCAGAAAGCAGTATATGGTCGCCAGCACGCCAATGTATACCCCACATGGCAATATTGCAGCCCATAGTTACGTTTTCCGTCAAACTAATAGTTTCTGGCGCGACTTGCAGCAGGGAACTTATCGCCCCTTTCACGCTATCTTTGGCTGTGGTGACTTGAGCAAAAGCTTCATAACCAAAAGGTCCTACTTCTTGAAGATCAGCTTGAGCCTGAGTGATGGCATTCATAGCCCTTTGCGCCATTGGTCCCTGTCCACCATAATTAAAATAAATCTTATTCCCCAAAGCAGGAAATTGTTCTCTATGCTGATGTAAGTTAGTGTGTCCCACGGAAATATTACTCATAAACACTTCAAAATCCTATGGGGAATTTTGCCCCAGCGAGGTACATCATTAGGGAAGATGCCTGCACTACAATATTCACTAAACTATTTATTAAACTATTTATTAAACTAAGCCGGTCAGTCACCCGACCGAATAGCTAGCAAGGGGTTACCTCGTTCCATGTGTCCATACTGTGTACCTTTAGAGTGATACTATACGCCAGGTTTGTGGGAGGTGCATAACGGTCTAGAATAAACTAGCCGTTTCCTTGACCCAATACCTTTATAATTGTATCTCACTTGTTTAAGAAATGCTATATATTCATCATTACCAGATCATGCTAATTCTTGTTAACGTAAAGGAATGTTAATCAATGCTGAACATTTACTCCAATATCAACGCTGTAAACGGCGGCCTGTTTTAGATACTCAGGGCGACATATCTCAGCGTGATGCTCCTAATGAGTTACTATTCAAATTACAACAAGATAAAACCGCTCATCGTCTCAGTATTTTAGCAGAATTGAGTGATTATTGCCAACCAGACTACCCACGAGGTAACTGGAAAGCAGGTGAAGCAGGAACTTTAGAATTAATGCAGCGGGGTGTTGACTACATTTACCGGGGGGTGCTGTTAGCTAATTACCAAGATTTAGCAAACCCGGAAAATGAAGATACTTCTGTATCCCAGGGATATGGTAAATACACATTCCTCAGCTGTCCGGACTTGCTGATCAAACAACCAGGACAGTCTCGGTTTGGCCATTGGATGTATGTCCCGGTCAATATAGAATTAGGTAAACGTCCTAAGCAGGAATATCAAGTTGTTATTGCTTTTCACGCTCAAGTATTAGCAAAAATACAAGACATCCCCCCTGAAACAGCGGGGCTAATCCTGCGTACTAAAGATAAACAATACACCGTGGATTTATCCAAATGGATACCACAAATGCAGAACATATTGTCAGAGCTAATCCAAGTATTAGAATTACCTCAACCACCGGAAATATTCATATCCCGGCAAAAGTGCAATCTTTGCCATTGGTATAGTCAATGTTACAGCATCGCCCAATCACAGCAACACCTCTCCCTACTACCAGGAGTTACCCCCATTCGCCACAGCCAACTGCAAGCTTTATCTATTAACAGCCTGGAAACCCTAGCCCACACCAACTCTCTGATCCTAGAAAGTTTACCTGGTTTCGACCCGGCAGTAGCAGCCAAACTGATAGTACAAGCCCAATCTGTACTGCAAAAACAGCCACTTGTGTTACCCCATGCTCTACCCAGAAGGGAAGTTACATTCACTGCTCCTGTAGAGCTTTATTTTGACATTGAAGCACAGCCAGACTTAGATTTAGATTATCTGTTGGGCGTTTTAGTTGTAGACAAACAAGCCAAGACAGAACAATTTTATTCCTTTATGGCTGAAACACCAGAACAGGAAGAATTAATTTGGAAACAATTCCTGGACTTGGTTTGGCAATATCCCCAAGCACCAATCTATCATTTTTGCGTTTACGAATTTGATACAATCAAACGCCTGGCTAAGGTTTACCACACGCCCAATTCTTTGGTTAATCCTGTCTTAAACCGCTTGGTGGATGTATATGAACAACTAATTAAAAGCGTTGCTCTACCCATAGAGAGTTACGCGCTCAAAGCGATCGCCCGGTGGTTAGGCTTTGAATGGCGGGAAAAAGAAGCCAGTGGTGCTAAATGTATTTATTGGTATGATCAATGGTTAGAAACTGGCGATCGCAATTTGTTACAATTGATTCAAAGATATAACGAAGATGACTGTCGTGCTACTCGTCATGTCAAAGATTGGCTAGTTGCATTTGTGCAGATTCACACTCCCCCATCTAATTAAATATCGGTAACTTCCCGGTAACTTAACACCATCAATCAAAAAATATGAAACTGAGTAAAAAACCCTTACCCAAACTTTCCATAATTTACATTGCCATGGCAATTGTGATAATCAGTATTAGTATACTTGTAACCAATGCACAAGTAAATGCCATAGAAATTAGTGATATAGAATTTATTGGTGAGGCCGCTTTACCCAATAATTTAAGTATTGAGAACACAGAAGTTGGGGGCTTATCTGGAATTACCTACGATGAAAAAAAACAACTGTATTATGCCATTTCCGACGACAGGGGAGAAAAAGCAGCAGCACGATTTTACAGTCTGAAAATAGACCTCAGTAAAGGGAAACTAGAAAATAGTGATATTACTATACTTGGTGTAACTACTCTTTTAAATCAAAATAATCAACCCTTTCTTCCGGGTGAAACCGATACAGAGGCTCTTGCTTTAACTAACAATGACACTCTGTTTATTTCCTCTGAAGGTGATGTTAAAAAATTAATCAATCCTTTTATTCAAGAATTCTCTATTGCTTCTGGTAAATTGGTTAAAACATTAGCCATACCCAACAAATTCTTACCAGATAAAAACGGTAAACAAGGGATTAGGGACAACAAAGGCTTTGAAAGCCTGACTATCACACCCGACAACGGACACTTATTCACAGCTACGGAAAATGCTCTCATTCAAGATGGCACCGCAGCCAAACCTAATGTTAGTACCCCTTGCCGAATTTTGCAATACAACCTCTTAACCAATCAACCAGAAAAGGAATTTTTATACATAACTGAACCAGTATCTACAAGTACCAATTTTGGTAGTTTTTTTACTAGTGGACTAACTGACTTGCTAGCCCTAGACAATCAGGGACACTTCGTTAGTATAGAACGGTTTTTTAATAGCTTACAATTTGGTGTTTCTCTATATGAAGTTTCCTTAGAAGGCGCAGATGAAATTCAGAACACTAACAGCGTTTTAGGTATTGATTCTCAAAAAATAAAACCAGTCAGGAAAAAACTGTTATTAAACTTGAGGAAGTCAGGTATATTATTAGACAATGTTGAGGGATTGACCATGGGACCGTCTTTACCGGGTGGGGGGCGATCGCTCATCTTGATCAGTGATAATAACTTTAACTCCCTGCAACGCAACCAAGTTCTAGCTTTTAAACTCAAAATCAAATCACCACTGCTCAGACTACTAGATCGTTTAATGAGTCCTTCACAGCGCTAAGATGTTGATCATGAGTGACTATGGCCATGGAGGAGTGTCAAACTCTGTGCTATAATGGGGGGGTCAGCTTATTTCAAAAGAGCCAAAAAAAAATTTTGCTTTTTTCCTAAAAAAGACTTGACAAGTCAAAATAAAAAAGCAATAATAGGAAAGTTGCAAATCAAGGGACTGTAGTTCAACTGGTTAGAGCACCGCCCTGTCACGGCGGAAGTTGCGGGTTCGAGCCCCGTCAGTCCCGTTGGGAGTTTAAATTGACAGTTTGAATCACAACTTTTGCATTCCTGTAGGCTTGATATAAGCTACATTTATGATGGTTCGTGAAAGAGAGAATTAACAGTGACTGTCAGAGTCCGTATTGCGCCGAGTCCAACCGGAAACCTACATATTGGTACAGCCAGAACAGCAGTGTTTAACTGGCTATTTGCCCGCCACCACGGAGGGAAATTTATTCTCCGCATAGAAGACACAGACCTAGAGCGATCGCGTCCCGAATACACCGAAAACATCCTCACAGGTTTTCGCTGGTTAGGGCTGAATTGGGATGAGGGGCCATTTTTCCAATCCCAACGCCTAGACATATATAAACAAGCGGTGGAAAAACTGTTAGCACAGGGATTAGCCTATCGCTGTTATACCACATCGGCAGAACTAGACGCACTAAGAGAAGCCCAAAAAGCCAGGGGGGAGGCCCCCCGCTATGACAACCGCCATCGTCACTTGACACCGGAACAAGAAGCAGCCTTCCAAGCCCAAGGGCGCGGCTGTGTAATTCGTTTCCAAATAGATGATGAGCGAGAAATTGTCTGGAACGACTTAGTAAGGGGAACTATGAGTTGGCGGGGTAGTGATCTAGGTGGTGATATGGTCATCGCCCGCGCGTCGGAAACAGGTATTGGTCAGCCGTTGTACAATTTTGTAGTAGTGGTTGACGATATAGATATGGAAATCAGCCATGTGATCCGGGGAGAAGACCACATAGCCAACACCGCCAAGCAAATTCTCTTATATGAAGCCATGGGGGCAAAAATTCCCCAATTTGCCCACACTCCCCTAATTTTGAACATGGAAGGGCGCAAGCTTTCTAAACGGGATGGCGTTACTTCTATTTGTGACTTTCAAAAAATGGGTTTCACAGCACCAGCGTTAGTGAATTACATGACTCTACTGGGTTGGTCATCACCGGAATCCACCGGGGAAATCTTCACTCTAGACACAGCAGCTAAGGAGTTTAGTTTTGAGCGGGTTAACAAGGCTGGGGCTAAATTTGACTGGGCTAAACTAGATTGGTTAAATAGTCAGTATCTTCATACTATGCCTGTAGATAAACTGACAGATTTAATTATTCCTTTTTGGCAAGAAGCAGGATTTAGATTAGATGGTGGACGGGAACGTTCTTGGTTAGAACAGTTAGTTAACTTAATCAGCCAGAGTTTAAGTCGTTTAGTGGATGCTGTGGCTATGAGTCAACCTTTCTTCACCACAACGGTGGAAATCACCCCAGAGGGTAGGGAACAACTGGAAAAAGAAGGTTCAATTCCAGCACTGCAAGGAATTATCACTGCTTTGGAAAACCAGCCCCAATTCTCGGAAACCACCGCCCAAGAGATTATTAAACAAGTGGTGAAGGAGCAAAAACTGAAGAAAGGCGTAGTCATGCGATCGCTCAGAGTCGCCTTGACAGGAGATGTTCACGGACCGGACTTAATCCAATCTTGGTTACTTTTGCATCAAATTAGTTTAGACAAGCCACGTTTACAGCAAGCTATAGCAGCAGTGAGTTAGAGATTGCACCGTCAACTTTACCTTACTGTTTCAACCAAAGCCGAGTTATTATTGACAAATATGCGCGAAAATCCCCATCTTTGTCTAGGGTGGGGATGGATAGCGGGACAAAAACGAAATGTCTTTGACCAGTAGGTAGTTCATGTGACTAAACTATTTTTACTCATTGGTCTACCTGGTAGCGGTAAGTCAACTTTAGCACAGAAATTAGTGGCAGAATGCCCCCAAAGGCTGTTGATTTCGACGGATACCATTAGGGGACAGCTTTTTGGCTCAGAAGCCACTCAAGGTCCGTGGCTGCTAATTTGGCAAGAAATACAACAGCAATTTCAACAAGCAGTGGCTGGGGGTAAAACGACAATTTTTGATGCTACCAATGCCCAAAGAAGGAACCGTCGTGAGGTGATAGCCTCAGCCAGGGAGATAGGTTTTACACACATTACGGGGTTATGGGTGAGAACTCCTGTGTGGCTGTGTTTAGCTCGCAATCAAAGGCGTGAACGCCAAGTTCCCCAGGAGGTGATTTTGCGAATGTATCGTCAACTCCGGGAAGCTCCCCCTAGCCTAGAAGAAGGAATAGACCAGTTGATTTGTTTTCCCGAAAAAAGGAGTACGGAAATTGCGCTGGTGGAGTAAGCGGGAACCACACATAAATTCTTGGAATCTCTGTTAATTTAAAACCAGGGGGCTATATGCTTGGGATTTAACCCGGCAATATATAAGCTCACCCAGGGGCAGAAGATAACAGGAAGTTTAAGTTTATCAAAAAAATGGGTTGAAAACCCCGTCGTTCTAGGACGGCTTTTCTTGATTCTGGATATATTTCTTCAGCACCTGAAGTGGCGCACCACCAACAGAAGACAGAAAGTAACTAGGACTCCATAAAGCTTGCTCCCCATAGGGTTTAGGAAATCCACCTTGACCGTATCTACGGCTAGACACACCTTTTAAAGCATTAACAATGTATAATCTATTTTAACAGATTAATGTTAGCACAAAGCATGAAAGCTAGATATCAGTACAGATTTTACCCCACAGACCAACAGCAACAGAGTTTAGCTCGGTTGTATGGTTGTGTAAGAGTTGTCTGGAAT
>NZ_JANQDH010000006.1 GCF_029891735.1 Chrysosporum bergii ANA360D | reverse complement strand
TAACCCAGATTTGATTTTAAATAATATCAATTCCAACTGGAATACAGTGTGGTTGATGAATGGAACCAACTACGCCGGTTTTGCCAACTTACCTACAGCCCCTGCTGGTTGGCAAATTGCTGGTATGGCTTAAGGTTTTAGCTGTGATTTTAATTTTTCTACTTCCAGATGCATCTGCCATTTGACTGCGGCGATCGCACTCTGGTAAATTTTGGGATGAACCATAGCCAAGTTATGCTCACTTTGATAAAACTCTCTTGCTAACAAAGGATATTCAGCTAGACAGCTTTCCTGAGCAAAAATTAACAAATTCTGAGCATACCAAGGTTCTACCCTCTGATTATTCCAAATTTTCCTTCGCAGGCAATCAATGGCCACATAGCCATAGTTGGCGAAAATCTCACTCCAATAATCCTGCCACTGTTCATTGATATGATTAACCCCCCCTTGAAAAGGAATTGCCGCTGAGAACAGCACGATACTTCCTAACTTAGTTAAGGAGTGTATAAAACTATTAGCACATTCACTGGGAAGATGTTCGGCAACCTCTAAAGACACCACCAAATCAAATTTTCTCTCAATTTCCCAAGATTGCTGTAAATCAAAGCAGAGAAATTTACTGGGTTCAATCTCTAGCATATTTACATCTACATAATCTCCATCTATGCCCAGGTATTCTTCTACCCCCGCATCTCTAAATACTGCTATCCAAGTCCCCAAACCACAACCAACATCCACTACGCTTGTTGGTTGGATTAGTTCCATGACTAACGGTACAACTTCCTGGGCGGAAAGTCGTGAACCTTCTTGAAGAGACTGGTAAAAATTTTGTGTATATAGTTGATTATTCATGCACTTTGTTGTAACCTCTATATCATCTCAGTGATGTGTAACATCAAATAAACTGTTTCTACCAAAAGAGCTTTACTAATGAAGATAGCATATGTTTCCCGTGAATTTGGACCCATTACGGGAGGAGGAATTGGTACTTACATAGCCAATATTAGCAAATATATGGCGGAAAGAGGTCATGATGTGTATCTCATTACTGACTGTTTTTCTGCCTGTCATCTGCACTACTTACCGCCAAAGGTCACCTTGATTAGGACAGAGCCAGCCATCAGCGATCGCTATTTCTTTACATACAATCAAAATTATTCAGATCGGGTTTATCAAACCCTAAAATTACTCAGTCCTTTTGATGTAATTGAATTTGCCGAATATAATGCAGAAGGGTTCACCACAATTAGAGCTAAAAAACTCTTAAATGAATTTGCCAACACTCAACTAGTTGTCAAGCTGCATACACCCCGATCTTTTCTAGTAGAATTAGATGAAGAAAAACATACAAATACTCAAACACCAATAGATATATATTTAGAGGACTACTGCGTCAAGAATGCTGACATAGTGACATCTCCCTCCGCATCTCTTGCTCAATACTTTACAGAAAGACTGAATTTAACCTCTATCCGCAGAAGTCCATACCCATTGTCATTATCTATTGTTAACCCCACACGGCAATTTTTAAAAGCACAAATTCAGAAAGTGACTTTTATTGGTAGTGTTCAAGTCAGAAAAGGCGTAGATACCTTTATTGAAGCAGCTAAAATAATTCTGAAAAAAGAGCCTAATTTTGTATTTGAAATATATGGTAGAGATACATACACCGCCCCTTTTCAACGTTCTTACACAGAATACCTAAAAAAACTTATTCCTCATGATTTAAAAGATAAAATTGTTTTCAAAGGCTCTGCAGCTTATGAACAAATACCCCAAATTTTGTTAGACACTTGTTTTTGTATATTTCCCTCTCGGTGGGAGAATTGGGCCAATGTTTGCTTAGAAGCAATGTCTATGGGCTGTGTGGTTATTGGTAGTGAAAAAGGTGGGATGTCGGAAACAATTGAACACGGAAAATCAGGATTTTTAATCAATCCACGCCAACCAGAAGAAATCGCCCATATCATCTTAGATAGTCACAGAAATATTGATTACTTACACCATATTTCCCAAAACGCACAATCAAGTATCAAGCAATGGTGTGATCCAGAATTAGCTTCTCAACAGGTGGAAGAATCTTATAAAATTGATAGCCCTCCCAGAAAATGGGCAGTTAATCAAGAGGCTAAAGTATCAGTGATTATCCCTCTTTATAATCAAGGGCAGTATATTAAAGAGGCGATTAAATCTCTGCAAGAATCTAGTTACAAAAATTTAGAAATTATAGTTGTCAATGATGGTTCTAACGATGGAGAGACTAATCAAATTTTTCAGGAGTTATTAGGTGTAATTAAAGTTTTTAAACCCAATGGAGGATTAAGCTCTGCTCGCAATGCAGGGATACAAGTTAGTTCCGGCGAATTTATTCTACTTCTAGACTCAGATGACAAAATACATCCTGAGTATATTGAGAAAGCCGTGACGGCTCTCATGAATAATCCTGATGTCAGCTATGTAGGTTGCTACACCCGCAATTTTGAAGCTTATGGATATGCTCAAGCTCCTGTTGGCTTCATTCCTGAGTTAATGCTTTTCATGAATACTAACGTAGTAAATAGCACAAATTTATACCGCTCAACAGCTATTCAAAAAGCAGGAAACTTTGATGAAGAGTTAATTTCTTACGAAGACTGGGATTACTTTATCAGCTTGTATGAAAATGGTTGTAAAGGCGACATTTTGCCGATGGAATTATTTTTCTATCGTCGCCACTACGATTCCATGGTTTGGACAGTAGCACAGCCTCACAGGACTCAATTAATTCAGTATATGCTAAACAAACACAAAAAAACCGTAGCTTCATTTTCTAACATCATGGTGCAATATCTTACTCAACTATGGAAAGACAAAGAAATGGAATGCGAAGCTGCTGCATCAGGAGTAAATCATAGTTATGAAATCAATCAACTAAAGCAACGGATTATAGCGATGGAATCATCTAAGTTTTGGCAGCTACGAAAATTATGGTTTAAAATTAGGTATAAGTTGGGTTTATCTAAAGAACTGGATTAATAATTCACTATTCTTAATTGGCTCCTAGGGACTTTAGTCCCTAGTACAAGCTAATTATTTCTTACAGGCGATTTTAGTTATTCGGTGTATTTCCCTTACCCCGTAAGATTTGTCCTGAAAACTTTTAACTACTGTTAACTGGGTGTAAACTAAAGACTGAAGAATTTAGACAATATTCTTCAGCCTTTGTAGTTCGTAACACTCTACTCTATGAGCAACTGCTGCTCACTGGTATTTTGTTAGAGAGTTGTAATGTCTTTTTCTTTTTCTGCAAACAACTCATCTATTCTGACAGTGTATTTGTTGGTGAGTTTTTGCAGTTTATCTAGTTGGTCTTTTGATTCATCTTCAGAAATTTCTGCAGCTTTCTCCTCCTTGCGAATGGAGTCTTGGACATCACGACGGATATTGCGGATGGCGACGCGGCCTTCTTCAGCATACTTAGCAGCAATTTTGACTAATTCCTTGCGGCGATCGCTGGTCAAAGGAGGAATATTCAGCCGAATGACAGAACCGTCGTTACTGGGTGTTAAACCGACATCTGATAGGGAAATTGCTTTCTCAACCATGTTTAAGCTTTTTCTATCGTAAGGCTGAATCCAAATGGTTGTAGCATCGGGGGTGCTGATGTTAGCCAGTGATTTTAATGGTGTTGGTGAACCGTAGTAGTCCACTAACACTTTATCTAGTAAACTCACATTGGCCCGGCCAGTGCGAATAGTGTTAAAAGCGCGTTGAGTGGCCTCAACGGTTTTTTGCATCGTACTCTCAGCTTCAGATAATTTCACAAGAACCTCCCACAAGGGTACCGATTGATTCTCCCAATACGGCTCGGCGGATGTTACCTCCCACCGTTAAGTTAAAAACCAGAATTGGGATATTATTGTCTTTACACAAGGCGATCGCTGTACCATCCATTACCCGCAAATCGTTGGCTAAAACGTGCGCGTAGGTAATACTGGTATAACGCTTGGCGTTAGGATTAACATTGGGGTCAGCATCATAAATTCCGTCTACCTTAGTGGCTTTAAAAATCACTTCGGCATCAATTTCTGCTGCTCTTAAAGCTGCAGTGGTGTCAGTGGTAAAGAAGGGATTTCCTGAACCAGCACCAAAAATGACTACCCGACCTTTTTCTAAGTGACGGATGGCGCGACGACGGATATACGGTTCCGCTAATTCTTGCATAGCGATGGCGGTTTGTACCCGCGTCTGTACCCCTATTCGTTCTAACGAATCTTGTAGCGTCATGGCATTCATTACCGTGGCAATCATCCCTATGTAGTCAGCAGTTGCCCTGTCCATCCCCGCAGACGCGGCTTTAACGCCACGAAAAATGTTCCCTCCGCCTACGACGATGGCGATTTGAACGCCAGTGGCTACTACCTCCGCTACTTCCTGGGCTATTTCTTTGACCACTTCAGGATCAATGCCATAGCCCATGTTGCCCATTAAGGCTTCACCGCTTAGTTTGAGTAAAACCCGTCGGTAATTCGTTCCCATGAAGTTACGCTTTATCAAAAAAGTTGCAATTGCCTCCAATTTAAGATAGCAGTACAGCGACTATATATGTCTATTTTGGCCAAATCAATTAAGTTGTTGTTGGTTGGGTTTATGGTGGGTTAACTGATTGGTCTTAATAAAAAAAATATTACAAAATGTGAACTATAATCATAATCATATCAAAATCCCCAAAAAACCTTCATATATTCATAAATTTGTGATGACAACTTCCACATACACATTTACTTCCACAAAAACTTGGATTTGGCAAGGGTTCCCCATCTGCTATCAGAGTCAGGGAACTAATGGACCTGCAGTTGTTCTCGTGCATGGCTTTGGAGCTTCATGGTGGCACTGGCGGAAAAATATCCCCGTCTTAGCAGAAAATTGTCGTGTTTATGCCATTGATTTGATTGGCTTTGGCGCTTCCGCCAAACCTGAACCACAGAAAGAAATTAACTACACCTTAGAAACATGGGGACAGCAGTTAACTGACTTTTGCCGGGAAGTTGTGGGTGAACCGGCTTTTTTAATAGGAAATTCCATTGGCTGTATTGTCGTACTACAAACAGCAGTTAGCAACCCAGATACAGCTTTAGGAGTGGCTTTACTCAACTGTTCCTTAAGATTGTTGCACGATCGCAAGCGGGCAACACTACCTTGGTTTCGTCGCTTCGGAGCGCCGATTTTACAACGGATATTATCTATTAAACCAGTGGGTGAGTTTTTTTTCCACCAAGTGGCTCAACCGAAAACAGTACGTAAAATTTTACTCCAAGCCTATGCTAATGCGGAAATAGTCACAGACGAGTTAGTTGATATTCTCACAGCACCAGCAAAAGATCCAGGGGCTGTAGCAGTGTTTTTAGCTTTTACAGCCTATTCCACAGGTCCCCTACCAGAAGACCTTTTACCATTGCTATCTTGTCCTGCCATTATTTTATGGGGAACGGCGGATCCTTGGGAACCAATAGACTTGGGTAGAGAATTAGCCAACTACCCACAAGTGTTAAAGTTTATCCCTTTGGAAGGGGTGGGACATTGCCCCCAAGACGAAGCACCAGAGTTAGTGAACCCAATTTTACAGGATTGGATGAAGGAGCAATAGTTGATCACAAATCAAAGTACACAAATCAAAGTACACAAAAACGAAGACCGCGTGGCCTTCGTTTCCTCAAACCTGGGAAAGCAGGCTGTTAATGCTCTATAGGATTACGCAACTTTTAGACCTTAGTAGAACCCACCATAGCCACCATAGCCACCATAGCCCAAGCCACCATAGCCACCGTAGCCACCATAGCCCAAGCCACCGTAGCCACCGTAGCCCAAGCCACCATAGCCACCATAGCCACCGTAGCCCAAGCCACTGGATACAAGCTGTTCTTCTTCAGATAAATCTATTAACAAATCAGATGGTAGGTCTCGAACTGACATAGTTTTCACCTCAAATTCCTCCATTATTTGGTACACAGGTACGTCAAAAAAAATCGTGAATTATAGTACCTATGCCTTTATTTATAAATAAGATTTATAGTAATTAAATTATCCTCAAGTGATAAGATTATAAGGGGATAATATATCTTTTAGTTAATGTAAGAATTAGCTTTTATATAAATTGACTGTTTATACAAATATCTAGTATAAATTAATTAGAAATAAGCAGAAAAACAAAGTTATCAACATTAAAAAACTCTCTACACCTTATTTATTTACGCTTGTTACTTAAAAATAATTTTAGTTATCCAAACGGACTCCTATAGACACCTTGGACTTCTTGATTAATCAAGAAGTCCGGTGTTTATCTGGGGCTTTGATGTTTAGTCAGATTGTTAAAACATATTTTTAGAAACCATCAAAAGGATTACCACCACCGCCAAAAGGTCTGCTACCACCACCGCCAAAACCACCACCGCCAAAACCACCGCCAACAGGTTGTCCAGCAACAAAGCCTAAAATCCGCACAGGGATACGTTGACCACTAGAATCAGTGAGAACACCCGTGACGGTAATATCAGGTCTAGTTTGTCCACCCAAGAGTATTTGACCCCCGGAAATAAGTTCTTGCGACTGTGGGGATAAGTCTATAAATAATTTGCTTTGAAGAGTTTTTTCTGACATTATTTCTGTCCTCGATCTAGTAGATAAATGTTAGGTAGCACCCAGCTAAAAAAAATTTTCTCTAGCTGGGGGCAAAATTACGGACTCCGTTTGACGTTATACCGTAATAAAAGTGTTGACTAACTGACTAAGTAGATAACACTACAAAGCGGAAACCGTGGTAATAATCAGTCTTTATTTAACGACTTCAAGAATACCAGTCAAGCGGATGGGAATACGGCGAACACGTTTTTCAGAGTCGCGATCATCTCTACGTCTACCATCAAATTGATCTTGTCCAAATTCACTGTCAGATCCGTCCATTGAATCTCTAAATTCTCCACCGGATAGAAGCTGCTGTTGTTCTGGTGATAGTTCTTGGAACAAGTCAGTTTTGGTGATTGGGAATGACATAATTTTGTACCTCACTTACTTTGCTTAGGTGTGTAATTACCTATGTTTTTATTATTAAATAATTTCTAAGTTTTTAAATTGTGCTTAAGGTAGAAAAATATCTATTATTTTTACTTCCTTAGACTCATGAAAGTATTTATTTGTTTTTTATATCTTTTAGATCCGTAAAAAATAGAGACATTTACTCTAATGTCTCCAAATCAAAATGATGATAAGTTAATTAATCAACTGGTTAGGGATGAAAATAATTGATTAATAATTTTACCCATTAAATTATTTAGGCTATTACTATTAGGGGGAGAGGAGGGTAATGTAAAGGTTATGGATGAGGCTATGGTAATTTGTGATAAGGTATATTTAGTAGTTTGGGAACTAGAGTCATCACCTGCTAGATTTAAATTATTATCTGCTTCAGTTTGAATGTCAGTTTTTTGAAAGAAAAAATTAGTAGTTCCTAGTATATCTTGTGTTTGCCCACCGGCTAACTTTTCTTGTTCTTGTTCAGATAGATATTTCAAAAAAGAATGTTTTTTTGATGTGTGTTTTTTAAACATATAGCATTTATTAAAGACGTGACACACTAATGTAAATGATCGTCTTGTAGTGCGGGCATCTTCCATGAAATATGTACCTCACTTGGGCAAAATTCGCTAACTATAATATTAGTTACAACCGGGGAAAATATGATCAAATATCTCAAATGTCATAAAGATAAAAACTTGAGATGCTCTCCTGGTTGTGCCAAAAAAGTATCGGGAGTACCTTGTAATTGCACTTGACCTTTTTCTAACATCACAATCCAATTAGCTCGCTTGATGACACTGGGACGATGGGTAATTAAAATGGTGGTTTTGCCTTGGCGGTATGCCAAAATACCATCTAAGACGTTAGCTTCACTAACTGGGTCGAGTCCTGCGGTGGCTTCATCTAAAATCAGCACGGGTGGATTGGTGAGAATTCCTCTGGCGATCGCTAATCTTTGTTTTTGTCCGCCGGAGAGATTAGCCCCAAATTCACCCAACACAGTTTGATACTTATTGGGAAGTTGACTGATAAAGCTATCTGCATCAGCAATCTCGCAGGCCTTGACAATGGCTTCAAAAGAAATGTATGGTGTTCCCAAACGGAAGTTTTCTAAAATAGAACGACTCCAAAAATGAGGTTCTTGGGGAACATAAACTATTTGTTGTCGGAGACAGTCCAGGGCTATGTCATCTAGGTTAAAAGAGCCAATGCGGATATTACCGGAATTTGGCTGATATAAGCCTGCTAATAGTTTGGCTAAGGTACTTTTACCACAACCAGATTTACCAATTAAGGCGATCGCTTGTCCACCGGGAAACTTAACGGAAAAATCTTCTAATAAGTCAATTCTACCGGGGTGGTGAAAGGTGACATGGGAAAAATGAATATCCGCACTTCCAGAAATTTGCGCCACAGGCTTTTGACTACCTCCCACTACTTCTGGTGTAGCGTCAATTACTTCTAAAAGCCGAGAGATTGCTGTTTGAGAGCGAAAATATTCATCTACCAGGCTAACCAAGGAATTAATTAAGTTGAGGACATTGACCTGTAGAGCGTTAAAAGCCAGCATTTGACCGATGCTTAATTGTCCCTGAATGACTAACATACTTCCTAACCCTAATAAAGCAACACCACCAATAGTAGAAAGAAGTTTAGTAAAAGTAGTGTTAATGATGCCAATTTGCACAGTGCTAAAGGTGAGATTGGCAAGACGACCAAAACGACTTTGAAATTCTTCCCAAAATTGAGGGGCTGCATTTGTGGTTTTAAGTACTTGTGCCCCCTTAAATGTTTCTACTAACACCCCTTGGTTTTCCGCCCCTAAAACTAACAAATTGCGGGTTTTTTGTTGCAGGATAGGTAAAAAAGGAACAGTGGATAAGGTCATTAAAATGCTAATGAAAATCACTGCTAATGTTAGCCGCCAACTATAAAACAGCATTAAGCAGAAAGAAATCACAGCAATGAAAAATTGACTAGGTAAAAGAACAACTATCTGTGATACTAGCTGGTTAATATCATTAATATCTCGCAATCGGCTAGTAATTTCACCACTACGCCGGGCTTCGTAGTAGTTCAAAGGTAACTGGAGTATCTTGCGCCCAAACTCTAAAACCAGTCCTAATTGCAGCCGTTGACCAAAGTTGGCAATCATATTTGATTGCAATAATTGCAGAGTGCTGCTGAATAAAGTCATGACTATAACTGCTGCCACCACAACGGTGAGTAGCTGGGTATCTCCGCGCACTAAAACATCATCCGTGAGGATTTGGATCAGTACAGGCGCACCTAAAGCTAGTACACCCAAGGCAATATTCAGCATTAAAACCTGAGTTAGCAGACCACGATAAGGCAAGATGCGTTTAATAAAGCGTCCTAAGCCCCCCATGGGTTTCTCCTGGGGCTGATCAAAAAAGCGGTCTGGGTCTGGTTCTAATAAAAGCATCACCCCATTCCAAGCGGAGGCTAATTCATCTCGGCTAACATAACGAATACCCACTGATGGGTCAGCAATGACATATTTTTTGCCCTGTTGTTCATATAAAACCACCCAATGATAACCGCGCCAATGGATAATGGCTGGTAACTGCACTTCTTTGATTCTGTCGATAATTTCTGGAGAGGCTTTAACTGCTCTGGCATTAAAACCTAAATTCTCAGATCCACGTTTTAGACCTAATAAAGTGGTTCCTAGTTGTCCAGTTCCCACTGATTCTCGGCTGCGATTAATGCTTAAAAACCGTCCGTAATGTTGGCAAATAGAGGCCAGACAAGCTGCTCCACAGTCTTCTTCGCTTAACTGTGCAACACAATGATAGTTTTTTTGTAGTTTGATGAAACCCAACATAAGTTAATTCGTAATTTGTAGATTGAGTTGTGTGATGGGGGATGTATACTAATGTTACGTATATCTACGGATACAGGGGTGAAATACAGATTATTGGATTTAGCTGTTTAACAGCTTATAAATCTGTGATTAATCTAGCTTTGCGAAGAATGAAATTAAGGACTGTTTCTTGACGGGAAATAATATCGGCTCTACCTTCCATACCGGGTTTGAGATGACATTGATGATCTTTTCTACCTACAAATGTAGTTTGGGCTGCTATGGTGACTTCATAGGCAACCATCTGGGAGGTGTTGGTGCTGTTGTTTGCCACTGGTAGGGCATCTGGTGCAATAGTTTTTACTTTCCCGCGGAGAGTACCATAGTCTGGGTAGGGACAAGCGGAAACTTGCATCTGTACTTTTTGCCCTGGTTTTACTTTGTCGATGTCTTGGGGCTGGACAAAGGCTTTGATGACTATGGGACTATTTAGGGGGGCAATCTGAGCAATGGCTTCGCTTGGTTGTACTACTTGCCCTGGATTACGTAAATTTAATTGCAACACAGTACCTGTAACTGGGGAGCGAATCACGGTTTGATTCAGTTCGGTTTGTACTTGTTCTAGTTCTTTGGCGGTGCGAATTACTTGTTTTTGTAGTTCTAGACGCTGTTGAAGTAGGGTTTCTCGTTCTCTGTTCAAAGCGGCGAGGGTGGCTTCACCACTGGCTTGTTCTTGTTTAATTCGTTCATGGGCTACGGTTATAGCAGCATTACTGGGATTGATATTGGTTTGAGCTTTTTTGAGTTGAATTTCGGCCATCTTTAAGGCTTGTTCTTTTTCTTCTATTAACTCTTTAGCCTTAGCTTTTGCCTGTTCTAGTTTGGCTTGGGCTGATTTGACGGCTTGTTGTTTTTCCTCAAGTAAATTGCGAGAAATTGCTCCTGATGCCAATACTGACTGTAGTCGATCGCGTTGCAGTTGGGCTAAATTTAAGGCTACTTCGGCTTCTTGTACTGTGGCAGTTAATAAATTATTCTGTTGTAAGCGATCGCGTTGGATTTTTGCTAGTTTCCAGGCTGCTTCGGCTTCTATCAAATCAGCTGTGGTCTTAATTTGCTGGTCTTGATAGTTGCGTTGAGTGGCATTCAATTCGGCTTGTGCTGCGATGACTGTACGGTTAATTAAGGTGGTTTGGGCGGCAATCTGAGTCAGGATTTCACTTATTTGGGCATCAATTTGTTGTATTTGTAATTTATTCTGCTCAATACTGTTTTTTAGTTGGCTTTTTTGATTTTGCAGACCGGAATCATCAATGTAAGCAATGGGTTCTCCTTGATTGACTAGCTGATTTTCTTGCACATTTATTTTTTGTACTGTTCCCATCAGGGCAGATTGAACAATTCCTAGTTTTCCTTCGGGTCGAATAGTAGCAGGAACTTTGACTGTGACATTGTAATTAAAAACAGAGGTGAGACCAACAGCCGCAATGAAAGTAGTTAGCAGAACTCCTGCGCCGATATTCGTCCATTTATTGATATGGGGAAGAAACTGGTTAGGTTCAATTACATTGAGTTCTTCTGGTGTAGGTTGATTAAAGCTATACCAAAAATGGTTGTCTGGTTGGGGAAAGGAGTTCACGATACTATACCTTGGGTGGAAATGGGATAATCAGGTTATTGCATAGATTTCTGTCCACAGTCCAAAAATTGAACCTGTGACGGGTGTTTTTGCCAGCACCATTGAAGGTCAGTTTGTGGACTCTTCAAGAACCCCACGGCTAAAGCCGGGGGGAGTGTCAAATCTGGTTGATGATGTCCTATAATTGGGTATAGGGATAAAGCATGAAAAAAATAGAGGAGAACGCTCAAACTCTCTGGTGATACCTCACTTACTTTGAGCAAGTGTAATCTTCTCCTCTTTCCCTTTTTATGTGGAAATAGAGGAAAATTTAATTATCAGACCGGAACTTTGATAGGCTGACTAGATGTAAAACTTGTGGCATGAGAACTTACATCAGCCAGTTGAGTGTTTGATTGAGAAGAGTTGCCTTGTGGACTGGTGTTATTGGTTTTTGTAGTTTTTGCTAAGTCTTGAGTAAAATTGTTCTCTTTGAGTTGATAGTTAACACCACCAAGCAGCAATTCCTGTTGTAAAGGGGGTAACTCAACCAGGCAATCTGATGTGATGATTTCATGTGACATAATTATTAGCCTCACCAACAATGACCATTGTTAGTCTCACTCACATAATTCTTAAATAAAGGATTCCAGACGCTGACTGGTATTTACCCAAACAATCAAGTTGTACAAATATGAATAACACAGAAAGCTCCGGAATCCTCTTGGCGTTAGTTGTGTAATGATCAGTTATTCAAGATGCAAGATGTTTATGATACATGGATTATTCACTACCTCCGCCACTACCAGTACCGTTGAGAACTGGTGCCGCGCCTAAAGCGTCAACTGAAGGAACTTGTGCCGCACCTAATCCCATCAAGTCTTGTGCCGCAGTGTTAATAGCTGTCAGTTGACCTGTGGAGTTGGCAGTGCTACCATTTGGTCCGGAGTTGGTTGTTCCCTGTAAGTTAGCTAGTCTGTTGGCAAAATTGCTTCCTGTTAGCTCAAAATCAGCACCGCCTGTCAGGAGTTGTTGCTGCTGGTCAGATAACGCAACACATAATTCTGATACTATGGCTACTGCTGTCATGATTGTTAGCCTCACTCACGTAATTTTTTAACCAAAAATTCGAGAGTTATGTGACAGATATTTCGCGGGTCATGTGGGGGAGTTTAAAGATTTGGGGGGTTGAGTTTATTCTCCAGCACCACCAGCACCACCACCGGCACCACCACCACCGTTCAGAACTGGTGCGCTTCCTAGGGGTTCTATTCTGGGAACTTCTGCCGCAGCTAATCCTATTAAGTCTTGTGCCGCAGTATTGATAGCGGTAATATCACCTGTGGAGTTGGCATTACTGCCATTAGGTCCGGCATTACTTCTTCCTTGTAAGTTGGCACGTTTTTGAGAGAAGTTGCTACCAGATAGTTCAAAGTCCGAACCACCGGTTAACAGTTGTTGTTGGTCATCAGATAAAGTGACAAACAATTCTGATGCAAATATTTCTGGTGACATGATTGTTAGCCTCACTTACGTGTTTAGGTTGGTTACCACCTAAGAACTCAACTATAAGCACTATTTGTCAGGAATTCATAAATCCCCAGACATAAATTAGTCTTGTATATTTATTCCTAAAAGAAGATATCAATTAAGAAAAATGCCACAGCTGCACTGCCTAGCGGAACTGTTAAGTTATCAATCCCTAACAAGGAGAAGGCTTCTAAACTAGTGGACACTATGGCGATGATCAGGGATGCTACCCAAATGAACCAAATGTTTCCTTCTACACTGAATAAAATCAAGCTACTGATGGTATAACTAATTATTGCCATAGTTAGTGAACCTTCCCAGCTTTTTTGCGCTCCTAAGACTTTATACTTATGTTTTCCAAAACGTTGCCCGATCAGTGCGGCTAACCCATCGCCCCAAGCCATGACCATAATACCGATGGCTGCGTATTGGGGCTGTTGTATGTGCCAAAACCAGGCTACTAAAATGCCTATACTGACGGCGTAAAAGAAGGTTCCCAAACTTTGCCTACCCACACTATTAATACCGGGAAGAATGGGAAATTTGTATGATATTAAGGTAATGGCACTGGCTATAATGGAAGCGGTAATGCCTAAACTGGCTGGAACATCTAGCCACCAAGCCAGGAGGATCACATTACCAGTGCCAATATGAACAATTTTTCTGACTATTTCTGGCTCGCCCTTGGCAAAGTGATATACTATCCACGCCAAGAGAAGAATAAGTGACACCCAAAGGGTAACTACGGTAATTTGTAGCCACAGGGGTGGAGTTGGGGTTAAATCTAGGACTGGAAATAACAAAGAAATTACCAGAAATGCAACTTTTGATATTTATCAATTATAAGGAAAAGGGCTGAAAACCTGCTAGAGTAAATTATGACGTAGAATGTAGAATCACCTTGGGTTTACGGCGGAGACTGTCAAAAGATTTAAGGAATTGTGGTCAAACTATTATTGATTTGGTTAATTAAAGGTTACAGAATGTTTATTTCGCCTCTGTTTCCGCCTACTTGTCGCTTTCAACCAACTTGT
>NZ_JANQDH010000005.1 GCF_029891735.1 Chrysosporum bergii ANA360D | reverse complement strand
TTTCTATGTGTTTGGTTTGATTCAATTTGTCGCTTTGCTACCGCGAAGCCCGCCCACTATTTGTGCTAGTTGTGTCACTTATTTCAGTACACAAATACTATAATATAGCGATCGCCTGTGCCAGTTGCGTAAGTCCTGTTCTACCAGAAACCTGAGAAATAGAATTAGTACCAACTAGTCCAGCCCGCCCGTATTTTTTAAGATGATCATGGCTTTTCCTAAACCAAAATACACAAAAATCTGGTTGTCCTTTAATATCAGTAAAAATCTTATAAATTTTATCTGTATATTCATCTCCTAATTCTATACGTAGTTTTTTACCACCCAAAAAAGGCGGATTACCAATAATAGCATTAGCCATAGGCCAGGGACTAAATAAAGCATCCTGACAGATAATATTGTCATTCAAAGAATCCAAAGGCAAAGCCGGCTCAGTTAACCTGAATTTATCAATGGCAATTTTACGCCCAATCATCAATGTTACCCGGGCTAATTCCACCGCAAATAAGTTAGTATCCATCCCTAAAAATTGCAAGGGAGTAACTAACCCCATCTGTATTTGCTTATCTACAGATTTCTGGAGTTGCTGGATTTTACCTAAAAGTAGAGTTTCTATTCTTTTTAATTCCTGATAAGCAACATAAAGGAAATTACCAGAACCACAAGCCGGGTCAAGTACGCGATAACTTTGTAATTCTAATTGCAGTTGAGTTAGTTCTTTAATCGAATTAGCCTCATCTATTCTATCTTCCCAATAACGGCTAATAGTAGGACGAACAATTTTCATAATGTCCGCCTCTGATGTGTAGTGTATCCCCCTGGCGTGGCGCTCTTGTTTGTCTACTGTTCCTTCAAATAAATTACCAAAAATAGGTGGACGGACTTTACTCCAATTCTCCCTAGCTGCTACATCTAAAAAAATTAATTCTTCTTTATTTAACTCAATAGGCTGAATTTCAGCAAACAACCCGCCATTAAAATAATCCACTCCTTGATAACGTCCAGCCGGTGTTTTACCTGGTAGATTCATTTCCCGAAATAACCCGCCTAAAATATCATAGGAACTACCACCGGCTATGCAGTCTTGCACACAAGAAATAAACAAATCACGGGGTAAAAGTTCTCTGTCTTCTGCAAACATAGCTAAGACACATTGCAAAATAAAACGCCTAGCTGTTAACCTCTCAACTCCCCGCCTTTCTAGTTGTAGGAGTAATTCACCCATGCGCCGGGCTGCTCGTTCTGTAACTTCTACTTGATTATTATTAAAAACAGGAGTTTTTTGTCCCAACTCCATAAATGCAAAAGCTCCAGCCCTAGCTGGTAGCTGTTGCAACAATACTTGATCTACTGGTGTATCTAACTGAATATCAAAATCAAAGATCCAAAATTCATCAAAGTTACATAAAATCACATATTTAGGGCGTTGGGGTACTAACCGAGTCCAATAATCAAAAGCTTGGGAGTAATGTTTGCTTAAATCTTCTCCCCGCTTTTTCATTTCAATTAATACCCTGGGTTTCCAGACTAAATCAGCAAAACCCGTTTTACCTTTGCTGCTACCTTTTTTAATAGCCTCCTCATAACTCGCCCCTGCTTCTAATGCTCCTTCATGACCAAAAGCCCGAAAAAAGCGGTCTAAAAATGTTTGTGCTTCTTTTTTCTCCTGTCCTGTGATGTGTTGCTCACAAAACTTAACAAACTTATTCAGGCTTTCTGGTGTCGCGGTTGCCATTTGTAGTCAATAATTATTCTAAGTAGTGTAATTTCCATCTTACCATCAGTTAATCTTTATGTTTACACATAGTCTAAACATAGTTCATATGTAATCATGGAGATAATAAATGGGCAAAAGTCCCAGACTTACCTCTGCTTTGCAGGAAGCAAGCGGCAAGCCCCAATATGAAACACAGTCAGATCCGATATCAGGGCAGTTCAGTTACCAGTAGCCAATGAAGCAGCTACAGCATCATCAGTACCACCAAGTCGCCAGGGGAAAAAGGCGATCGCGGGGCATTTTGACCCAGTGGTTTCTAAACAGCTAAAACAGATTGCCCTCGATCATGGTACGACTGTGCAGGCTGTACTCACTGAAGCCATGAAAGACCTTTTTATTAAATACAAACGCAACCCGATCGCTTGATTGTTTAGAAAAATGACTCAGAGCCGTACAAAGAAAAGCCTCTTGCCTGATATTCATACTGATCTAATGGAAGATGTAGTGATAGCGATAAAACAGGAACCTTATTATAAAACGGAGTTTGGGGCAGCCTATTTGGGAAATAGCCTTGAGTTGATGAAGGAATTACCTGATGAGAGCATCGATCTTATCTGTACCTCACCGCCTTTTGCCTTGGTTCGTAAAAAGGAGTATGGAAATAAAGATCAGCATGAATATGTTGAGTGGTTCCTTGGTTTTGCCAAAGAATTTCAGCGTATCCTAAAGCCATCAGGTTCTCTGGTGATTGATATTGGTGGAAGCTGGTTGAAAGGTTATCCTATCCGCTCCTTGTATCATTTCGAGTTAGTTATAGAGTTGTGCAAGCCGACCGATAAAGGTGGGTTAGGTTTCTTTCTGGCACAGGAGTTGTACTGGTATAACCCAGCTAAGTTACCTACACCAGCGGAGTGGGTCACAGTGCGACGGGAGCGGGTAAAGGATGCTGTAAATACCGTCTGGTGGTTATCTAAACAGCCTCATCCCAAAGCCAATAATAAAAGGGTTCTTCGTCCATACAGTGATGCGATGAAAAATCTGCTGAAAAATGGCTATGATGCTAAGTTACGCCCGTCTGGACATAATATTTCTACGAAATTTGGCAATGATAGAGGCGGAGCAATTCCACCAAATATTATTAACGGTCAGATTGAAAATAGTAATGGTAATATAGGTTCCCCTGTTCTTGCTGGCTTTGATTGGCTATTGCTGAATGATCTGGCACAACCTGTTAATGTCATTTCAGCTTCTAATACGGCATCTAATGATTATTATCAGAGAAGATGTAAGCAAGAGGGCATCAATTCTCATCCAGCCAGATTTCCTCAAGCTCTACCAGAATTTGCTATTAACCTTTGTACAGATAAAAATGATTTGGTGTTAGACCCCTTTGCTGGTTCTAACATGACTGGTCGCGTTGCAGAAACACTTCAACGGCGCTGGTTAGCTTTTGAGCTTGATGAGTCTTATATTAGTGCATCCAAATATAGGTTTGAGTCAAATGCCCCACTGCTAGTTGAGCCTCTTCCTTCTGAGAAAAATAATAAGGAGAAAGTGCTTGAAGTTTTGCAATCTATGCCAGACAACAGGTTATTGAGTAATTGCCAAAATCAGCACCAACAGTTAAGCCTCCCTTTCCTGGAAGATATAGACCCTATGGAACAACGCCAACTTAAATTTACCTATGGACACCAGTTTGAATCTGAAAAGTTTTCTTTAGCTGAAATTGTGCAGCTGTGTATAGATTGCGCTCCTGATCGGCGAGAACTACAGAAACAGATTGCTGATCGATATTTTTCTGGTCATTCCAAGCAAAGTACCGATGTTGCAAAAGCATTGGAAAACATAGGCAAGATGTCTATGAATTGTTTCTTGTCTTTGCGGGCATATCAACTTGTTGAAAAAATAGGCGATGATGATTGGGCTTATCAGGTTACTGATATTGCAAATGAAATTCTTCAGATCAAGGATGATCCTCAAGCTGTCGCTAGTATATTTGCCCGCCATATTCTGACTAATCTTACTGGTATGTCACTATTGAAGGCTATTGAGGCAATTAATGCTAGAGGAGATAAACCGCAGCTAGAACTGATTGGCTATGAACTGCAAGAGATGGGATATTCCCTCTCTCCTAATGCGATTTATGTCAGTACCATGCGGAAATGGCTGGAGCTTGCAGGAGTTTTTGAGCGCGAGTATGAGATTAACTGGGATACAGTTTCTGACTTGCTTGGGCTTGATAAAGACTATGTTGATGAGCTTTACACCTTAACACCGCAGCAGAAGTATTTTCTGCTAGCTATGATTCACCTCGATATTCAGGTATTGACACCTTGGAACAAGGTTAAAGATTATTCTACCAGTACTTATAAGATTCGATTACCGAGTAAGTCTTTTGTTAAAGATGTCATTAAACCTTTAGTTGCTCTTGATTTAATTGAAACCGAGAAAACAACAGGAGGGCGAGGAGCTAAACCTAACTCTGTTAAATTGACCGATAAAGCCAGAGCAGAGCTTGTTTCCCGCCTTCTTTCAAGTATTGCTGATCTAACTGAAATTTCACAGACCGAACTTAATAAAGCTTTTGAAGATGTTATCAATGATCTTGACAGTGAGGATAGGCGTGTCAAGGGCAAGGCTTTAGAGTTATTGGCTATTTGGATGATTAGACTAACCAGCTTACGTTTTACCAAATGGCGCAAGCGTGATTATGAAACAGGTCAAGGCGAAGTGGATGTTCTTGCCGCTTCTGATAGGTTTGTCTATCACCGTTGGCAAATTCAGTGCAAAAATACAAAGCGTGTTGATGTTGATGTTTTAGCCAAAGAAGTAGGGATGACCTTTGTGACTGGTGCTGATGTAGTAATGGTTGTGACTACTGGAGAATTTACAAGAGATGCTTTCCAGTATGCCTACCGCATGATGGAAGTTTCTAGATATTACATGATATTGCTTCAGAAAGAAGATATTGAAGCGATTAAGCAAGATAGAACAAGTATTATCCAAATACTTGACTGTAAAGCCCGCCGAGTTTTTGGGAAGAAAGAACTTGGTATGACTGACGAGTCAGTCGATCAGGTAGAAGAAGAAATTGCTACTTTAAGTGACTTTGATGGAGATGATGATCCAGAAAATCCTATAGAGGCTTTACCTGTAACTTTTCCAGAGAAAAGTTAAGTTTTAATACTTAAAATATCTCTACTTGTCTAATTGTCCACATAACATCATATTTACATATTCTTATGTGTACATAGCCTCTTAAGTTCTAATAAGGTCTTGGACAATTTGGTTAATCCTAGTTTGTTGGGCTTGGATGCTTTGAGTTAGTTTAAACTGAACTAATGCCCTGGCTAAATTGTGTTCTGGATACTTGACTTTAAAGTAGACATTACCGGCTAAATAGTCAGTAAAAAATCTCAGTCCTAGTTCAAAAGCAATCAAAGCAATGGCAGGGTAAATGTAAGCATAGTCGTTATCTGTGAAGAAGGCTTGAGCAACATCAAGATAACCTTGTAAAATTCCTTGACATAAATCAGTGTCAAAATAAACTTTCTCCCATTGTTGTGCATCTTCCCCGGCTAAATTGCAACCCGATCGCAAACAGTCACCAATATCATAATGTACCAGTCCAGGCTTCACCGTGTCTAAGTCTATGAGACTAACTGCTTTTTGGGTAGCAGTATCAAACAACACATTATTTATTTTTGGGTCGCCGTGCATCAGGCGTAATGGCAGTTTCCCTGTGGCTTTAGCATCTTCTAAAATATTAACAAAGCCGCTGGGTAGTTGACTCAAACAAAATTCTAAGCAATAATTAACCTCCGGGCAGGAGCGGGGTTTAGCTGTGGCCAGGATTTGCTGATATTCTTGCACATACACAGGCGTAATATGAAACCCTGGTAAAGTGTCCGCCAGTTGAGCCGGCGGTAAGTCACTAATCAGATTATGGAACATCCCTAAAGCATAACCGACTTCCACCGCCGAGGAACTATGGGGTAAGTTGTCGAAAGACTCGGCATTTTCCACAAAGCTAATAGCCCGCCAATAACCACCATAGTCATCTTGCCACAAGTCTTGACCATCTGTAGTTAATAACACCCTGGGAACTTCCCAACGCCTAGGGGCTGGGTTGCGTTGGAGGCGATCGCCAATATGATTTGTTAATATACGCATATTCTCCATGACCAATTGGGGTTGGCGAAACACCTGAGTATTGATGCGTTGCAGGACAAAATGTTTGACAAAATGTTTTGGTTGAGCTAAACCCAAAATTACCAAAAAAGTATCGTTGATATTACCATTCCCCAATGATTGAATATTTATAACTTGTCCTTGAGCCGTGAACTGTTCAGCTATGGTAGTTAAATTGATTTCCTGTGTCATATTGTTAACCTCTACTACTCCCCACATAAATTGCTGATGAGCAATAGGGTATTACCATTTGCATTAGTTCCCGCTGGATCAATTCAACGCGATCGCTTTCTTGAAAAAATCCCAATTCAATCAAGCAGTGATATTCGTCGATGGTGAATCGCCTTCGTGTAACAACACTCATGAGAAATAACCTAAACCCACTAGTGATATTTTCAATTTAGCTTTTTAGCCAACGCCTGAAACTCTCGCCAGCAAAGATATAATCCACGGGGTACATGAAAGCAACCCTTCCATTTACCACCCTTAAGATTTAACAACACTTCCCCACGGCGATTAAGATAACCAAACCACTCACCATATTCTGAATCAACAAAGTGTGACCAGGTGTAATTGTGAATTTTTTGATACCACTGCCAACATACCTCACGCCCAGTCAAATGATAGCCCATAGCTAATGCCACTAAAGACTCTAAATGTACCCACCACAATTTTTGATCCCATTCCAATTGCTGAAGGGGGTGACCTTCTGCATCCATAAAGTAATATAAACCCCCATATTCACCATCCCAAGCAAAATTAAGGATATTTAGCACCACATCCACCGCTTGATTAATAGTGTTGGTGTCATTTTTCCGCTTGGCGATATCCATAATAAACCACATAGCCTCAATACCGTGACCAGGGTTAATTAACCGCCCTTCCAAGCAGTCAAAGCGGGAACCATCAGGGGCGACATTTTCATACATTAACCCTCGTTCCTGGTGCAGAAAATCCCTCATTACTTCTTCCACAGTGCTAGTGAGGACATTTTCCACAGTTGCAGCAGGTAGTAGCCATTCCATTTCTAGAGTGAGATTAGCCAAAATCATCGGTACAGCTAAAGATTTCATTAAGCGTGTACCTGGATAGGTTTTATTATATTTACCTTTAGGATTATCTTGGCGACGCAACACATTATTATAAGCCTGCATAGCCACATCCTTAGCCCAATCTTCTCCCGAAGCCAAAGCATATTGGCTAAATGCCATAGCGGCAAAGCAATCAGAAAAGATATTATAAGGTTGTACAAGTGGTTGACCTCCACGAGTGAGGGCAAAATACCAATTACCCTGAGCATCTCTGCCATATTGAGCGAGAAATTCAGCGCCATTTTTAGCAATTTTTAGCCAATTTTCCCGTTTTTCCAGTTGGTTGTACAACATAGAAAAAGTCCACACTTGGCGATTTTGCAACCAGATAAATTTGTCCGTATCATAAACACCACCTTGACGATCAAGACAGGTAAAATACCCCCCATGCTCCCAGTCTAGGGAATATTTCTCCCAAAATGGCAATACATCATTCAGGAGAGCTTTGTGATAAAGTTCAGCCAGAGTTTGTAAACTATAGTTCATTTGGATTAAGTAAATACCGTTTAAGAAAATGACGGATCTGTTTTTTGAAATATACTAACATGATACCATTAGGTAAGCTCTCTTATTTCTCAGACATCCTCTTAGCTTTGAGCTAGGAAATTTATTTCCTGGTATTTTTCGGGGTTGGGCTTGGGGTTAGGCTTGGGGTTGAGCGATCGCTTGAGGTGTAGAATATAGCCGGGGAATAAATTCCCCGTCTGATAGCTCAAGTCGGTTAAAACCGACTGAATTTTATATATATAATCTGTTTGAATGGATTTTAGCTTTGAGCTAGGAAATTTATTTCCTGGTGTTTCTCTATTCAATATTCACACCGATTAATTGAAAATTTCGTTTAATCTCATCTGCCAATGAATGTTTATTTTGCTGTGTGTAGAGTTTTACCGCCTGGCGATAGGCTGATAACATTTCTCGGAAATTTTCTACTTGGTTATCTTGGTTTCTAATATTGAGTAATACCCAACCTAAGTTATGATAGGCTGGGGGGTAATTGGGGTGTATTTGAATGAATTTTTCTAAATAAAACCGGGCTTTTGTCCATTCTCCTAATTTGCCATGTAATGTCCCTAGACGAAATAGCGGTAAGGCATGGGTGGGAAACTTTTGATGGTGAGTTGTATAAGCTTGGATGGCTGCTGAAAAGTTTTGTAGATGTTCGTGGGCAATTGCTTGATTGATGAACACCCAGGGGGGCAATTGTGACTTATGGTTGGCTTGTTCAAAGCTGATAATTGCTTGTTTCCATAGCCCTTGTTGGGCTTTTTTCCAGCCTTGGAGTGCAACAGCCAAGCCGCTATCAGGTACTTGAACAATAAATTCTTGTATCCGTCTTTCTACGTCTTGGGCTTGCTGAGTAACTACGGCTGCTTCTAAGGCAAGGATCAGGTGAGGATAGACCCATTGCTGTAATATTTGACTGTCTTGAGATGGTGTGGCTTTTGATTTAAAAATAGCTTGTGTGGCGGCGCGAACTGCCGGCTTCCATTGCTTTTGGTTAAAGGCTATCCATGCTTGTAAACCCAGGGCAAAGGTGCAATGAGGATCTATTTTGAGGGCGTTGTTTACTGCCACTTCTGCTTGTTGCCAATGACTAGATTTACCTAAAGCCCAGGCTAGGTTGGCTTGTATCCAGGTGGCTTGGGGGGTTAGTTTGGCTGCTTTTTCTAGGTGTGTAATTGCTTGTGACCACTGGGAGTTACGGCAATTGATTAGCCCTAAAACTCCATAACCCCTACCGTCATTTGGTTGCAGTTGAATGGCTTTTTCAGCTGCTATTTTAGCTTTAGCTTGGTCGAGATGTATATAAACTAATGCTAGTTCAACTGTTGCTGCGCCGTCCTGGGGTTCGGTGTTGAGATACTTTTCATAAGCTTGAACTGCTGCTGTTAGTTGTCCTTGTTTAACTAGTTCTTTGGCTCGTTTTTGGCTGGGGGAGACAAAACGACCGTTTAAGGCATCAATTAATTCATCTGCTGTTTGAAACCGGTCTTCAACTTTAAATTGCATACCGGTTAAAATTACTTTTTCTATCAGGGGGCTGAGTTGCGGGCATAATTGCCGGGGTGGTATGAGTGGATCTTGGGTGGCTCTTTCTGGGGCTGGGGTTGGTAATTCTTCGGTTAATAATTCATACATTGATGCACACAAGGCATAAAAATCTGTGGCTGGCCAGCGTTTACCGCGGTAACTATACTGTTCTAGGGGCGCATATCCTGGGGTTAAGGTGCGGGTCATTTCTCGGGTTTGTCCGGCTATAAATTCTTTAGTAGCACCAAAGTCAATTAAAACGGCTCGGTCTTGGTGATCAATGAGAATGTTATCTGGTTTAATATCTCGGTGTAGTAGTTGGTGTTGATGAACTATTTTTAAGGCTTGGGCAATTTGAATAAAGTATTTTTTAATGCGATTTTCTGGTAGTTTACCCTGTTCTTTTAAAATTTGATATAAGGTTTTGCCTGTGATAAATTCCATCACCAGGTAAGCTGTGTTATTTTCTGCAAACCATTCATATACTTTGACAATATTATTATGGGCGCATTGTGATAGGTAATGGGCTTCTGTTTGAAAGTTTTGCAGTTGTTTTTGCCGCTCGGTTGGTGTAATTGAATTAGGCCAACATACTGTATTTTTGTTTCTGGCGGCTTTTTCTGGCCATAGTTCTTTAATAGCAACCATGACTGAGTTTTGTAGGGAAATTCCTTTGTAGGTGATGCCAAAACCACCTTCTCCTAAAACTTTTTCAATTTGGTATTTTCCTTGTCTTAATGTTGTACCTGGTGTTAGTTGATAAGTAAATGAGTTGGCGGTGGAAGCCAGGGTATAACCACAGGCTTTACAACTAATGGCGTTGTCGGTGTTTTCGGTGAAACAGGTGGGACATTGAATAGTCATTTATTGAATGTTTATTGAATGTTTATTGAATGTTTATTTATGTTGATATAGCATTCCTTAAATTGGGGGAATTTCGCTATAAATCTTATCTATGCGACATTGTAAAGCCAGGAGGGTGGCGTTGTCGGGTGCGCCTTGGTTTAATACTTGTTGTATTGTTTGGTCTACGGCTACTTGTAGGTTTTTTTCATGATTAAATATTTCTACTAGTTCATTTTCTCGGACTAAATCCCAAACTCCATCAGAACATAATAGTAAGATGTCTTGGTTTTCTAGTTGCATGGATAATTTCTGCTGTGTACGTGTTAAGTTTTGTACGTAGCCATCACTTAATCTCTGTTTTGCACCTATAAATTTTGTGAGTACGTTGCGGTCGGGATGGTTGATACTTTCTTCTGGTGTGATTTGACCACTGGCTGATAACATGGCAATTAATGAGTGGTCTTCGCTTAATTGCTGTATTTGTCCTTGGCGTAGTAAATATATGCGGCTATCTCCCACATGAGCAATCATTAGTTGTTGTGCGATCGCTATAATTACACTCAGAGTAGTTCCCCCATCTTTAACGTTGTTGGCTACAGATTGATTAACTTTGGCAAATAATGCCATTAACCATTGGTTGCGTTGTTCTGGGGTTTTAAATGGGGATGTAATAGGTTCTTCCAGCACGGTTTGCACTGCTAATTTACTAGCCACTTCTCCTTGAGACATACCCCCCATTCCGTCGGCTACAACTGCGATGATCATAGTTTGCTCATCGCTTAGTTGCTGGTGTTTAACTCCATAGTTATCTTCATTTTGCAGTCGGTTGGTTGATAGCCCCAGGGTGGAACTGCTAGCAATGTTCCATTGAATTTTCAGGTTGCTAAATGTTTGACGGTTTGCTACTAATATGCTGATGAGTTGAGATAGAGAAAATCTCTGTTCAGGAATTGGTGATAGGCAAGTGGACAGGATTTGATATATTCCCGGTATGGGGTGAATGTTCAGGTCTATAGATTGTTCTTGGGGGATTGTGTGTTGGTGGGTGGAATGATATAGTAATGCTGCCACTGTATAACTACTCATGGCTTCTTGGATAGGATTTTTACCATAGGCTAGTTCTGGGGCGCAATAATTCCCCAACAGTCCGGAAGGTAGGGTTTCTTCTAGGGGGTAAGCACTGGTTAAGTCAAAGAATTGTATCAGGGTTCCCATTTGTATGAATTGGGGAATAATGGAGATAAAACACCACTGGCGCTGATGCACATATCGTAAAAATTGGCAAACTTGACCGGTGAGTAATAAAGATTCTTCTAGGCTGTGGTGTTGTTGTAACCAGGTGGCTAGTGTTTGCTCTGGTGCTGGGAGATGGGTAAGGAGAATGACCTTACTAGTGCATGAGTCGGAAATGATTTCTGCTTCTGGATAATATTCTTCTTCTAAATAGTTAGACTCTTCAGGTTCTGGTTCTGGGTTGGGAATGGGGGAACTAGAGTTAATATTAATAGTGACTGACTCTAGACTAGTGTGAGCTAGAAGTGGAGCTAGCATTTTATAGTCGCCCAGGGTTTCTCTCAGTTGTAGTTCTCGACTGAGAGCGCTTGCTGTTGCGCCCACTCGCAGTAAGCCCGGTTGACCGGGGGTAGTACCATCTTCAATGGGTGAAATATTAACTTGGAAGTAGTAAATATCTGTGGTGAATTGACCCAGATATGATAACACTTCTATGTTAAAGGTTTCCAGGGTAAAGGTGGCGTTTGTTTCTATAACTAAGGTGTCGGAATTATGGGTGGTTTCTATGGGCGGTGAGGACATGGGATTTTAGATTTTAGCTTTTAGATTTTAGCTTTGGTGATTGAAAATATGATTTGCTTGCACACTCCAAGCCCAGGGGACCTGAGAGTGAAGGACATGGGGTTTTTAAGCAGTTTGGAATAAAAACCGGACTTTGCCAAAGGCAATTTCATCTCCGGGGTTTAAGGTTTCTGGGGTGGTAATTCTGGCTCCAAAACGGGTTTGTCCCATGGGTTTGATGAATACACCATTGGTAGAACCAAGGTCTTTTACTTGCCAAAGTCCACTTTGTTGATATATTTCTGCATGGTTGCGAGACACGGTTTCACTGCCCAAAAATGCCTCTAGGTCAATGTCCACAGGTCCCGTGTCTTGGTCGAATATACCGACAATGGTATTACTTTCTAAAATAAATTCTGATACTGGGGGGGCTGGTTGTTTGCTAATTAGTTTGGCGGTGGTGGTGATGGTGGGTATGGGTGCTGGTATGGGTGCTGGTATGGGTGCTGGTGGTGGTGGTGGGGTTGTTGGTTGAATGACTGTCGGTGCTACAGTGGTGACCGGTTGTATTTCTGCACCACAAGCGCCACAAAATTCTGCATCTTCTGGGTTTTGATCGTAGCCGCAGGCTGAACAAGTAATCATTTGATAATAAGTCCTTTGATAATAAGTCCTTTGTAATTGATGGTGGTTAGTTGGTGGTTTGGTTAGGTTCCTGTGAGTCTCCGCATTTCTGCTTCTGACAGTTGGTCATCAATGTCGTTACCCATTTTGACGGTTTTACCTTTGGCTCCCATTTTCACGGTTTTACGGGTTCCGGAGGATATTTTGCGGGTTTTGCGTAGTTCTTCTTGTGCGCCATTTAATGATTCTGCCATGGCATCGTTACCGATTTTTACTGTCATTCGTTTGGCTGTGTCTAGGAGTTGTGCGGCTTTTTCTGGGTCTTTTTCGGCGATTTTTGTGGCTTGGTCGATGATGTTGGATATGTTGCATTGTTGTACATATTCCATAACTTCTTTATCTACTTGTGCTGCGCCTCCTTCATCAGGGACAAATTGCACAATTACGTTTTGTGGGGGTAGTTCACCACGTATTTTTTGTCCGGGGATGTCGTAGGTGAGTCCTAGTTGGGCTATCCGCACACGGGATGCGGGGCGGCTATCCATACTAAATTCAAGAATAAAAATCGTTTCGTCATTACCTGCTGCGTTACCGATGGGATGGGGATCTTGATTTAATGTAAATTCTGCCTGAGTGGGGTAGGCGCGAACAATGCGGCTAAGTTCTACACCTTTTACGGTTTTGATGGTAAGGGCGAGGTTGGTGATTACTTCTTGCTGGGCTTGACTATATTCGGCGATGATTTTTTCTGGTAGGTCGAGAATGGAAACTTGGGTTCCTATGGCGTTTCCGGGAACTATATAGAAGAGTGTACCGGCGGTGGAGTCGCTCAGATGAGCAAGGAGGTCTTCGTTAAAGTCTTCTCCTACTCCCAGTGCGGTGATGGGTATGTTGTGACTGGCAAAGTTTGAGGCTATCTGGCGACATTGATCTTCGTCGAAGGTTTGACCATCGGTAAATAGAAGGGTGCGCCGCACGGTCATTTGTTGATCTGCTAGGGTGTTTAAAGCTTGGCCCAGTCCTAAACCCATGCGGGTTCCACCGGAAAAGGTTCTCAGTTGGTTGATGGCTGACTCTAGTTGGTTGATTTCAGTGGCGCTGGTTAAGTTGATGATTTGAGAGGCTGTGTCGTCAAATTGTACTAAGGCGATGCGATCGCTTGCCCCTAGTCTGCCAGAATGAATCAGGGCTAGGAGTGATTCAACTACTATGTCAATTTTTGATTTACCCCCTGTGACCTGCATATATTCTTTGCCGTCTACTGTATGTTTTTTACCTGTGGGTGTGGTTTCTCCTGCCACTATTTCATACATTGATCCACTAGTATCAATCACAAAGCTAAAGGTAGTTGAAGGGGGAGTAATGGCTATATCTTTGGTGGGGCGCAGTTTCAGCATTAGAAATAGTTTCTGTCCTGCTTTGTCTGCTGAGATAAATTCCCGGTGGGGGGTGAGGGTTACGTTTAGTGGGGTGTTCATTTTACTGATGTTTTGTTAGTGTAATTTTTAGGCAAAGTTCAAGGGTGGTAACATTCCCTGTTGGGGTTCTAGGTTGGTCAGGTTTGGGGTAATGATGGAGGGAATTTGTTGATTTCCTGTTTCATTGAGTTGTTGTATATTTGTTTCCATCAATAGGGGTAGCTTGAGAGTAATGGTACTGTCTCTAAAGCCTTCTTTAATGTCTTGTATCCAGGTGCGGATAATCTGTTGCAGGTGGTGGTCTTTAATGGCGCATAGGCTTTTATTTTGTAGGTCTAGGCGGAGGTTTTCACGTAGTTTGGGTGTAAAGATTTGCTCTGGTTTGTTTTCCTGCTGGGGAAGTAGGTTTAAGGTGTAGCTGTATGATTGGTCAGAACCTTTGACTATAAGCGATATTGTGTATTTTACCACTTTGTTGGTTTTTTTTGATTAGTTTGGGTAATGTGAATAGTTTTGATTAATCTGGGACATTACCCGCTTGCTTCTGGTTTGGTGGTTTTTTCCTGGGGAGAAGATTTGATTTCTAGGGTGATGTTCCCTAGGGTGCGTGTGTCACCGATGTTGAGTTGGTGGGTGAGTTTTTTCATGTTTTTTCGGGACGCGTATTCTTGGTCAAATGCCATGATAATATTTTCTCCTTGGGTGTAAATTTTGGCAGTGATGGGGGTGTATCCGTCGGAAGCGTTGAGGGGGATCTGGGCTTCTAGAGAAGTACCAATTAAAATTGGTCTTGCTCCTAATAAATATGGTGTTTTTTCTGTGGGTGTCCAACGTACTAATAAGTAAGGTTGTTCACTCAGTTGTTTTTGCTCTACCCAAGCTATCATTAAGCCAATACAAAAACCTAAAATAGTGGCTCCTGATAGGCGACCTGATATGTCACCAAAGGTGTTAGCTGCTAAAATAAATCCCATGGCTCCCATAGTCCCCCCGATAATTCCACCCATGAGGGCGTTTTTTGGTTGCAGGTTAGGAACAAAAAACCGGGTTCCTCCCCCCACTAGTGCGCCTAATATCACCCAACCAATGATTCTGGCTACAGGTTCTAATACGAGGGTGCTGGCTAGAGGTAAAAAAAGTAGTTGACCTGTACCACCAGCCACCATCCCAGCGGTAAAACTGCCAATGGTGCTAATAATTGCTTTATTGGTTGTTAATAAGGGACGGTGCATATATTGGTTTTGTCCCATAATTAAGGATAATGATATACCCACGGCTAACAGTGCTGTCCAAGCGCCAATGCGTAGTATGGAGTATAGTAAGCCATATTCGGCGCTAGAAGTAGACTCTACCAGTTGTTTGTAAATAACGGCTTCGGCATTACGAAAGGCTTGGTCAAAGTTGCCGGAGTTGGCATAAAATACTAAGGAGCGATCGCCCGTTAGTTGTCCTAAATAGTCAGTATCTGCGTTTCCTGTGGCCACGGCGATCAAGTTAACTTGTTGATTTCTGGCTATTAGGGCTGAGTCATAGGCAAAATCCGGCCGGTCTGGTACACCGTCGGTAAATAATACAATATGAGGACGGAGATTAGTAGATTGTAGTTCTGTCATGGCTTGGGCTATTCCTTGAGCCATGGGGGTACTACCATCTTCTGATAAAGAATTAATGGCATTTTGTAGGGTGGTGAGGTTGTTGGTTAAGGGGGTAACGGTGTTCACCTCTAAGCCAAAGTTAACCACTGCTACTTGGTCTTGGTCAAGGTTACGGCGTTGTACAAATTGACTGGCTGCGGTTTTGACTTCCGCTAATTTGCCATCCCTCATGCTAGAAGATGTATCAATTAACAATACGATGGCTTGGGCTGGTGGTGCAGATGAGGCTAGTTTGGTTAAGTCTAATAATGGTTCTCCTAATAATATAGCAGCCATGACGCAGCCAAGCGCGCCATATATACCAAATAACAAAGGTTTATTTCTTCTCAGGTTTCTTAATATGTTTTGCATAGATTTTAGCTCAGTTTTAAGTTTAAGGTTTACCGATTTGCGCCCAAATTCTGGTATTTTTAGAACTTGAGTTATTATCTACATAACTTTTTACTTGCAGAATTACCACTTTTTCCCCCGGTGTTAATGGTTCCGCAACTCGTAATGGCAGTTTAAAAAGAGGTGGTTGTGGTAAATTATCTCTTATATTAGTGGGGTTTTGAATAGTCACCACCGCACCAGGAGAGGGTACAACCCCAGGAGTAATGGACACCGGTTGACGTTGGGAAGAAATTAATTTATCTCCCCAAGAAAAATCATTGGTAGTATTGTTAATATTACCTAGCCACATCCAACCAAGGGGCGCGGGGGAGGTATTTTGAGCATTTGCTCTACTTTTTTGATTCCCATTAGTTTCAGATGTATTTTCTGTTTTTATTTGTTGTCTTGAAGATATTTTCCACGTTTGATTGTCCTTTTCAAAAAAATAGATAAAGTCTTTTTCATAGGTTCCTGAATTTTTGCGATCAATACCTTTAGGAGTATTAAGATATAATTCTTCAAATACTCTAACTTTTATATATGGTTTTATACTTGAGTTAGAAAATTTTACAACTCTTAATATTTCTGATTGATTATAGGTGTAGTAAGAGTCATTATTTTTTAGCCATGCTATGGAACTATGAATAACTCGATTATAAAGCCTACCTGTGGCCAATTGTTCCACCAAAACTGTATCATAAGGTGGTCCAAAAATTTGCGGTTTGGCTGCATACCAATTCTGGACTATTTCTAATGCTTCTTGTTGGGAAATATCATGTGTTTGTGTTGGTGGGGGCGGAGTATATGAAAGGGTTGGGGTTGGGGTTGGGGTTGGGGTTGGGGTTGGTGTTTGTGTTTGTGTTTGTGTTTGTGTTGGGGTTGGTGAGGGGGTGGAAGATGCTTGCAAACTGGATAAGGTCATTTGTAAATCAAAGGTTCTGACCCCTTGGGGTGCGGAAACTTGTAGAATGTATTTTCCATCCCTAGGGAGTTCTGAAGTTTTAATGATTTGGTTGTCTGGGGTGAATAGCCAAATACAAATATCAGCATCAGTGGTGTATGTTAGCTTATAGCCTGATTTACCATCAAATCTATAGCCGATGGATTTGTTTTGTGTGGCTTGACCAGATTTGCTGATGGTTTGTTCGTTGAGGGTAATTTCTTCTAGGTCTTGTTGAGTAAGGGTCAAAGTGGGTTTGTCTGGACAAGTGACAGATGGGGTTATGGATGAGGATGAATTTAATATTGGTTGTTCACATCCATATATTATGAATGAGATTAGATAGGGTGTGAGTTTTTTCATGGGTGGTCAGAGGAAGAGAGGGGGTTAAGGTGAGGATTTCTCGTAAAGTAGCCAACCATCATTATCATTATCCCATATTAAGTAAATTCTGGTTTTTTTGTCCTCATAAACTCTGCCATTTTCTAACAGGTAGGATAGTTCGGCGTTTACTATGGCGCGATCGCTATTTTGGCCAATAACTTGAATGTCGCCAATGTAGATATCTTGGACTTTATTCCACCATTTTTCGTATTCATAGTAGGTAGGCGAGATTTTTTGAAATCTAGGAGAAAGGCTATTCCAGGTTCGATCATATTCACGGTTCATTATTGCAATATAATGGTTTCTGACAAAATCACCAGCGTTTTCTCTGACTATAGTTGGGGTTGGTCTTGGTGTTGGTCTTGGTTTTCGTCTTACTATTGGTTTTGGGGTTGGGGTTGGGGTTGGTGTTGGGGTTGGGGTTGGGGTTGGGGTTGGTGTTGGAGTTGGTGTTGGTGTTGGGGTTGGGGTGGAAGATGCTTGCAAACTGGATAAGGTCATTTGTAAATCAAAGGTTCTGGCCCCTTGGGGTGCAGAAACTTGTAGAATGTATTTTCCATCCCTAGGGAGTTCTGGAGTTTTAAGGATTTGGTTGTCTGGGGTGAATAGCCAAATACAAATATCAGCATCAGTGGTGTATGTTAGCTTATAGCCTGATGTACCATCAAATCTATAGCCGACGGATTTGTTTTGTCTGGCTTGACCAGATTTGCTGATGGTTTGTTCGTTGAGGGTAATTTCTTCTAGGTCTTGTTCACTAAGGGTCAAAGTCGGTTTGTCTGGACAAGTGACAGATGGGTTTATGGATGAGAGTAAATTTAATATTGGTTGTTCACATCCATATATTAATAATGAGATTAGATAGGGTGTGAGTTTTTTCATGGGTGGCGAGAACAAGAGAGGGGGTTAAGGTGAGTTTATTACTGTAGGGTTTCTTGTTTGATTTGTTTTCCCCATAGATAAAAGGGAATCAAACCCCCTAGGGTGAGGATGATTAACGTGATAATAAGTATAATTAATCGCACTTGTCCGGGAAGCGATCGCCCAAATACTTTAATTCGGTAAGGTTTCGGCGGGGATGTGATGGTTTCACCAGAGGGAAAGTTAACCACAACTTCCACTTGATGTTTTTTACCACGTTCGGGGTTTGGTTGGCTGTAGGTGATTTCATATTCTCCTAATAGGGCGTTGAGAAATGTTTGCAGATTGGTGGCGATGGCTTGGGCGTTACCAGAAAATTCTGTAATTCCGTTGGTGGCTTTGGCGATTTGCTGTAATCTGTTTTGGTCTACAAATTCTGCTTCTGGAACTTTACCTTGACCCGTCCCAATATCAGCCCTGGTGGCGGATCTATTTAGTCCATATTTTTTACCTAACTCCTGTGGTGTTAGTCCATACCCTAATGTATGGATGGTCACTTTATTTCTTTCCAATAGTTTCATTAAGTCTTGGAAATCATTTTCTTCATTTAGTGTGTTGTGATAACCATCTGACAACAAAATAATAGAAAGTCTGGGTGGTGGTTGGGATGATTTTTCAGATACACCAAAACGCTCATCTTCCCCATTAGCTAGAAACCTGACTGCTAGGCTTAGTGGTTGATAAAGATTAGTGGAGGCGCAGGGTTTGATACTCTCTAAATAGTCAAGATAGTTTTTTAATTTCACATCTTTGGCTAGGAAAAATTGATCTAATGTTTGGTCATTAACTGGATGTCCTTGACAAGCTCTACCAGGTTCACCAAAGGGAACAATAGATATTTGGGTTTCCCCTCCTCGTTGGTTTAACACTTGGATAAATTGGCGAATGGCATTAATAGCACCTTGGATTTTTTTTGTTCCCCCACTATCTTCTCCATTCATACTACCACTTAAATCTAATAAGACTATAATCCAAGCTGGAGGGGGAATAGTTTCTTTTGGGCTTTTCCAATCTCTGCTGCTAAATATCACCTCTTGTTTATCTACCATTAGTTGAAAGTTTATATCCTGTAAACCTATCATCGGTTTATCTTCTGAGTTTTTAACTTTAATGCGAACAGTAACTTGATCATTGTCAACCAAAGGAGTGTTAACAATTTCTGCTGTAGCCCGGGTTTGGTTTTTAGTTGTTGTGGTGTTGTTTCCCCAAGCGGGAGAAATTAGAGCAGCCATCACCACAAGAGATAAACTAACCTTGTGGATCGAGAAAGCGGTTATAGTAGACAAAACGATAAATTTTTTCTTCATTTTTCTGTCCGTCCATTTTCGTTGTGTGAAAGGTCAAAACATAATTATGTTTTAAGCGGATTTTTTTCCCAGATGTTAGGCGATAACCGTTAATTTCTATGCAGGATAAAAATCTGGGGTTGGGAAGTAAGAGGATTTGGGAATTTTGGATAATTACATTAGCTAGGTGTCGGGGTATTCCGGGAAGATAAATATGTGATTTTCCCAGTTCTGACCCAATTTGAATTGTACCATCATTAGGTAATTGAATTGACAATCCTTCCTCAATTTCTTCTGTGTCTCCTTCGCTGACAAATCTGAGGAGAGATTTATCTATATGTGGTGACGTTTTTGGAGGTTGGTTTAATTCCGGTTGATCATCATATTTAAACCCTGTGTATTCAAAACCAGCACCAGCCCTTAAAGCACCCATATAAGCTGGGGAATTGGCAATACTAAAAACTAAGCCCAAGATCATACCTAAAATAGATATTCCTAACGGATCCTCAATATTTCTAAATCCTGTGATTACGCCTTTTAAAGTGTTGCGGACAATTTCAAAGAATATAGCCGCTAACAAACTAGCAGTGATAGCACCAATGCAGCTGGTCATGAAGCGCTGGCGAAATTTTTGCGGGTCTCCTGCTTCTATGCTGTGCGATCGCCAACTTAACCCCTCCGCCACACCCACGGAAATACCAATTAACAGCCAGCCCAAGGTTCTAATAATGGGACTGGGAAGAGCATTTGGTAATAAAAAAATAATTTGAGAAATACCACCAGCAATCAAACCCGCCAAACTTCCCAAGCCCAGGGAAATCAGTAGAGGTGTTTTAGCAATACGTAAGTTAAGTTTATACCTAGTAGGGTTACTAATAAATATTTCATTGATCACCATTCCGAAAGCCAGGGAAATAGCCACACAGGGAAATAAAGTAATTTCCGGAAATTGCGGTAATATCTTCAGGTCAGTGAGGAAAAACTGCCCCAGGTTCCAGCCTATTAATGCTGATGTCAGTCCAGCTAGTATATACAGGTAAAATCTCATGGTTGGTGTGCGTGTAATAAATGATTGGGCTACATTTGTTAGTATATTTGATATGGCATTTATCTTGAAAAAATATTCCACCAGTGAGGTAGTGCAGTTATCCCCCTCCCTCTTGTACTGGTCGTAAATCCGTAACAGATTATTTCTGGGAACGTGAAGTAAAAAAACGAATAATTAGCACTACTAAAAGTAGCACAGGATTTGTGATAATAATCAAGCAAACGTAAAGATAAAGAGTCCATTTGATTAATGTAAAAGTTAAAAGTACAAAACCAATAAAAATTTTTACTATTATGTTTGCGAACCAAATTATTATCTTTGCCAACCAAATTATTATTTTTGCCAACCAAATTTCATGTTGGCGAAGAGTTAACCCTAAAAAAGTTGGTTTACTATAATAAGGAGAAGCAGACCATACCTTTTTAGGTACGCTGCCTTTACTGACTTGATAAAAGTAAGCAGATAAATCATAGTGTTTTAGTTCCTCTAATAATTGTGCCAAGGGTAGATAATCAGGTATTATATAATAACCAGCTTTTATTAACTTCCAGTTACTGATCAGTTTTTTCCACGCTGGTTTATTTTTTAAACTGTCATGTGGAAAATCTTTGTAAATTATTTCTAAGTCATAACGAATATCATTCATAAACTCTGTCAGACATATACCCCAAGCACTACCTGTCATGAATAACAGCTTGAAAGCAGCCGGAGTGATTTTTGCTTGTATTAGTTGAATTAGGAGTAATTTAATTCCTTTGCTGAGTTGGGTTGGGGGAATTTGTTTACTGATTTTTTCTTGAAATTTTAAACAATCGGTTTGATGTTCCTTGAGTTTCCCCCTTGGTTGAATGTCTAACCAATTTAGAAATTCTGGCAGAGTTTCAGGGATGACTATTGCTCTTAAAGTTATCAGTCGCACCAGTGGAGGACTATAAATTTTTTTAGCAATGGCAATGCTTGCTCCCTGTCCATCAAATAAGCTGTGCC
>NZ_JANQDH010000004.1 GCF_029891735.1 Chrysosporum bergii ANA360D | reverse complement strand
TTGTTTTGGAAGATTTGAATGTGTCAGGAATGCTCAAAAACCGGAGACTATCTAGGGCGATTAGCCAACAAGGGTGGCAGCAATTCAGAACTTTTTGTGAGGCTAAATCTGAGAAACTTAAAAGGGATTTCCGAGTAATTGACAGATGGGAACCTACTAGCCAGATTTGCTGTTGCTGTTGGTCTGTGGGGTAAAATCTGTACTGATATCTAGCTTTCATGCTTTGTGCTAACATTAGTCTGTTAAAATAAATTCTACACTGTTTAAGCAAAAATGACAAGTGGTTTAAGACATGAAAGACATAGTATCTCAGTCCTGAAAATACACTTGGTTTCTGTTACTAAGTATAGAAGAATAATTTTTACACATGAAAGTCTTGAACTAATTTACACATTATTTGTAGAGGTACTTGAAAGATGGATTTCCACATACTAGAGTTTAACGGAGAATCAGATCACATCTACGCACTCATTGAGTTTCCACCTACACTTTCAATATCTCAAATTGTTAATGCTTTAAAAGGTGTGTCTAGCCGTAGATACGGTCAAGGTGGATTTCCTAAACCCTATGGGAAGCAAGCTTTATGGAGTCCTAGTTATTTTGTGTCTTCTGTTGGTGGTGCGCCACTTGAGGTGCTGAGGAAATATATCCAGAATCAAGAAAAGCCGTCGTAGAACGACGGGGTTTTCAACCCATTTTTTTGATAATCCTCGGAAATTGACCACCGTAAGCGCGATCTAAATTTTCTTTGGTCAAGACTTGCTCCCGCACTCCTGTGGCGATTAATTGACGATTGAGTAAAATTAAATCATCAAAGTGGGTGATTGATTCCCCTAGGTCGTGGCTAACTACCAAGACAATTTTACCAGCAGCAGCTAATTCATGGAAAACTGCAAAAATCACAGCTTGGGTTTTTTGATCAATACCTACAAATGGTTCATCAAAGCAATATATATCTGCTTGCTGTGCCAAAGCCCTGGCTAAAAATACTCTTTGTTGTTGTCCCCCTGATAATTCTCCGATAGGCTGGTGGCGGTATACCAGCATTTCTACACGTTGGAGGGCGTTTTTAGTTTCTTGGCGACTAATTGCGGAAAAATTACGCAACCAACCTGTTTTCTTTACCCTTCCCATTATGGCTACATCCCAAACTGTAGCGGGGTAACTCCAGTCAATTTGGCTACGCTGTGGTATGTATGCTACTCGGTCTAGTTGCTGCATTAAAGGTTTTTGTTCATATAGCACTGTACCGCTAGTGAGTGGAACTAACCCCAGCATGGCTTTTATTAATGTACTTTTCCCCGCGCCATTGGGTCCAAAAATTCCTGTTATCTTACCGGGTTTAATAATACAGTTAACATCTGTTAAGGCTTCTGTGGTCCGGTAATGTACCCCCAAATGGGCAATATTAATGCTTGCGGTGGTGGCCGTATGGTTGTCTGGGATGGGGTACACAGTTATCATGTTGGGGAATTACAAAAAAATGAAAAGAATATGAGAATAGTTTAACCTAAAAATGAGAAAATTATGAAAACAAGTCTAACAACATGATGAAAGCAATTACTCAATCAAAAGCTAGATTATGCTGGTGTGCTTTGGTGGGAGTTTTGTTAGGGCTTTCTATGAATAGCTGCAATCAAGCAAACAACGCCGTGCGTAGGGATGACCAGCCGCGAGTAGTTGCAACTAGTACCATCATTGCTGATTTAACAGAAGAAGTTGGGGGAGAAGAAATTCAGTTAACTAATATTCTGCAACCAGGAGTTGATCCTCACGTTTATGAACCTACACCAGCAGACAGTCGGGTTTTAGAAAGGGCTGATTTGATTTTGTATAACGGCTACAATTTAGAACCAGGACTGATTAACTTAATTAATGCAGCCGGTGAGGATGTGCGGAAGATACCAGTGGGGGAAGTTGTTAAACCTTTACAGTTAGACGACTATCAAGGAAAATCCGTACCAGATCCCCATGTTTGGGCTAGTGCAGAAAATGCGATCGCTATGGTAAATGTCATCCGGGATGAATTAATTAAATTATCCCCCCAAGATCAAGCAGAATTTACTAACAGAGCATCACAACTAACTAATAAATTACAGCAACTGCATAACTGGATTAATCAACAAATTCAAACTATTCCCCCAGATAAACGCCACTTAGTTACTACCCATGATGCTTTTCAATATTATGGTCAAGCCTATAATATTGCGATCGCTGGGACTTTAATTGGTATTAGCACCGAAGAACAACCAAGCGCCCAAACAGTACAGCGTTTAGTAGAATCGATTAAAAAAATCAGCGTACCCGCCATTTTTGCTGAGACCACAATTAACCCGGCTTTAATTAAAACCGTGGCTAAAGAAGCTAGTGTAAAAATAGCACCACGTCAATTATACTCTGACTCCCTGGGCGCAAAAAACAGCGATGCAGACTCTTACATTAAAATGATGGTAGCCAACACCCGCACCATTGTTGAAGCATTGGGGGGCAATTACACACCCTTTCAGGAATAATACAGGCAATTTTAAAGATACTCAACACCACAATAACCAGTTTGCCCAGATGCTCTTAAATTCAAAAAAATATCAACTGCTCTACTAGCTGGTTTGAAAATATTTGCCCATATCAACCCTCAATTAGAGGATATTAAAATTGAGATGGCAAGTCTTGAAGATTAAAACTAGAGTTTTAATTTTAGCTGAGTGTATGATAATAATCAATATTGAAACTTTAATTTAAAAGCTAAGTTGGGTAGGCGATTAGCTTCACCAGTGTCCTAGGCAATTGCCATGGTACAAGGTTAAATAATTTACTTTTATTCCAGCCATGCGAGCCATACCCCCAAACTGACAGCTAATTATACTTTTACCCCAAATTAGACAGCAAACACTTAATAAAAAAGCAGCTAAAAACCATGAAAAACTCCAACCCATTGGGCATAGTTTAACTTGTAACAGGGGGAGCAAACATTACAACCAAAGCTAAAGACTCATGACTAAACCAATTGAAGTGCGTAACCCCCGCACCGGAAAATATGATTATATTATCCTCCCTCCTCCCCCTAGATTACTAATACACAAATGTAACCGCGCCCGCAGATCCCAAATTAACTGGCAAAAGATGGGTATAGAAGCAAGAATTTATGCCTTACAGCAGTGGAAACAAGCCATAATATCCCATCGGGAAGAGCTAACAGCAGCCTTGGTAAGTGATACAGGGAGATTGTCAGCTTCAGTATTAGAAATAGACTCCTTTCTAGCTATCATTGACCGTTGGTGTAGATTAGCGCCCGAATTACTCCAAAATTCAGCCAAAAATACAGCTATCCCCTTTATCGCCCTGGAACAAACATCAGTACCTTACCCCCTAGTAGGAGTAATCAGCCCCTGGAATTTTCCCTTATTATTATCTACAATTGATACTATCCCCGCATTATTGGCTGGTTGTGCCGTTATTGTCAAACCTAGTGAAATTGCACCCCGGTTTGTCGCCCCACTAATGACATCCTTGAGCAGCGTTCCTTTTTTGCGAGATGTATTAAGTTTTACTGAGGGAGCAGGAGAAACAGGTACTCATCTGATAGAAAATGTAGATTTAGTATGCTTTACAGGCAGTGTAGCCACAGGGCTAAAAGTAGCAGAAGCCGCAGCTAGGCGGTTTATTCCAGCTTTTTTAGAACTAGGAGGCAAAGACCCTGCCATAGTTTTAGAGTCAGCTGATTTAGAACTAGCCACCTCAGCAATTTTATGGGGTGCAGTGGTCAATAGTGGGCAGTCGTGCTTGTCCATCCAGCGAATTTATGTAGCCGAATCCATCTATGAAGAATTTTATCATCAACTGATAGCCAAAGCCCATAGTTTGCAGTTAGCTTATCCCACCGTTGACAGCGGAGAAATCGGCCCCATCATATCTGAAAAACAAGCGGAAATTATTAACAACCATTTAATAGATGCAGTGGAAAAAGGCGCATTAATTCATTGTGGCGGTAAAATAGAACAATTAGGCGGGGGTTGGTGGTGTCGTCCCACAGTCATTACCCAAGTCAACCATTCCATGAAAGTAATGACGGAAGAAACTTTTGGTCCAATTATGCCAGTGATGCCATTTCCCACCGTAGAAGAAGCGATATACTTAGCAAATGACTCCATGTATGGGCTAAGTGCTGCGGTCTTTGCTGAAACCGAACTAGAAGCTTTAGCAGTGGCCGAGCAAATCAACGCAGGTGCTATCAGTATTAATGATGCGGCTTTAACTGCCATTATGTATGAGGGAGAAAAAAATTCCTTTAAATTATCCGGTCTAGGTGGGTCACGCATGGGACCAGCAGCCATCAAGCGCTTCCTGCGAAAAAAAGCATTTTTGATTAAAACTGACTCTAGTCATGACCCCTGGTGGTTTGATACCCCATGAAGTAAACTGATCATTAACAAGGTAAAAGCATGGCTCAAGGCGACAAAATAAATTTTTCCAATCCCAGTGGTTTTCCTGAATTTCTCCCTAGTGAAAAGCGCTTAGAATTATATTTGTTAGATATCATTCGTCGCGTGTTTGAAAGCTACGGTTTTACACCCATTGAAACACCCGCTGTGGAACGTTTAGAAGTGTTACAAGCTAAGGGAAATCAAGGGGATAATATTATTTATGGTATTGAACCTATCCTACCGCCCAATCGCCAAGCGGAGAAGGATAAAGCCGGAGAAACCGGGTCAGAAGCTAGGGCTTTAAAATTTGACCAAACTGTTCCCTTAGCAGCTTATATTGCTCGTCACTTAAATGAATTAACTTTTCCCTTTGCTCGTTATCAAATGGATGTAGTTTTTCGGGGAGAACGGGCAAAAGATGGGCGTTTTCGTCAGTTCCGCCAGTGTGATATTGATGTCATCGCCCGTCGGGAACTGAGTTTACTTTATGATGCTCAAATGCCGGCTATTATCACGGAAATATTTGAAGCTGTGAACATTGGTGATTTTCTCATCCGCATTAATAACCGCAAAATTCTGACTGGTTTCTTTAAATCGGTGGGAATTGCTGCCAATAAAATTAAGTCTTGTATTGGCATTATTGATAATTTAGAAAAAATTGGGGAAGCTAAAGTTAAGCAAGCCTTAGCAATTGAGGGAATTATACCAGAACAAACCCAAAAAATTATTGATTTTATTAGTATTGATGGTTCAGTTGATCAAGTATTAGATAAACTCCATCATCTGGCGGAAAATTTACCAGAACCAGACCAGTTAAAATTGGGAGTAACTGAGTTAGCAACTGTAATTACTGGCGTGCGTAATTTGGGAGTTTCTGAACATCGTTTTACCATTGATTTATCTATTGCCCGTGGTCTTGATTACTACACTGGTACTGTTTACGAAACAACTTTATTAGGACATGAAAGTTTAGGTAGTATTTGTTCTGGGGGAAGATATGAAGAATTAGTAGGAACTTTTTTAGGTGAAAAAATGCCTGGTGTGGGTATTTCTATCGGCTTAACTCGGTTAATTAGTCGGTTATTAAAAGCTGGTATTATTAATACTTTATCTGCTACACCAGCCCAGGTAATGGTGGTGAATATGCAGGCTGATTTAATGCCTATTTATTTAAAGGTGTCTCAAAACCTGCGCCGGGCGGGGCTGAATGTGATTACTAATTTTGATAAACGTCCATTGGGTAAACAATTTCAATTAGCCGACAAACAAGGAATTCAATTCTGCGTCATTGTTGGGGCTGAGGAAGCCGCAGCAGAAAAATCATCTCTCAAGGATTTAAACTCAGGTGAACAAGTGGAAGTGGCCTTAGAAAATCTCGCTGAGGAAATTAAAAAAAGGTTGGGCAATACATGAGAGCATTTCTTAGACACGTGAGAGATAAAATTTTTGTATTGCGGGCATCTTGCCCGCTAAAGATATGCCTCACTTGGGCAAAATTCGCTATATCATAATTATTGATGTTTCTTAGATTGCCAGTCAAGGAACTATAAACGGTATCAGCCCATCATTTCTTTTTGCTGTTGGTACTTGTTCTTAAATAAAGCTTGCTGTACCTTATGATCTACAATTGGTTCAGGATAGCCAAGGGTATGACGTTCTAAAGCAGGAATTTTACCAGTTACTAAATATTCTGCATCTACAGACCTTAATTCTGATACCCATTGGCGAATATATTCCCCTTCTCGATCAAATTTTTGTGCTTGACTGGCTGGGTTGAAAATCCTTAACGGTTTCGGGTCCATACCACTAGAGGCACTCCATTGCCAGCCACCGTTGTTAGCAGATAAATCACCGTCGATGAGTTTCTGCATAAAATATTTTTCTCCCCATTGGGGATTGATGATTAAATCTTTAGTTAAAAAACTAGCTACAATCATCCGACAACGGTTGTGCATCCAACCAGTTTGATTTAATTGCCGCATGGCAGCATCCACAATGGGATAACCTGTTTTTCCCTCACACCAAGCCTGAAAATGTTCTGGGTTATTTTGCCAAGGAAAATTTTTGAAGTTGTCTCGGTATGCCCCTTGAGCTAATTGGGGAAAGTTATACATAGCGTGTTGATAAAACTCTCGCCATGCTAGTTCCTGTTGCCATGTGCGGATACTTGCTTCTGCTTCAGAACTGCGGGTATGTTCTCCCGCCTCTAAAGTAGCTTGCCACACAGCACGAATGCCAATAACTCCAAATTTAAAAGCCGCACTTAGTCTGGATGTGCCATCAATACTGGGAAAGTTACGCTGTTCTTGGTATTCAGTGATGCTATGTGCTAGAAATTCCTGTAATCTTTCTTGTGCTGCGGCCTCTCCTGGCGCAATGATTAATTCTTGCTCCCAGATAAATCCTAAGTCCTTAGCCAATGGTAATTCAATTACTCCTGCTTGTTTGGCAATTTCTTGTTCAGTTTCTGTTAACCCGGTGGCATTTTCTAGAGTTTCTACTGGTTTAGCTTTGGGTTTACTACTCCAATTTTTCCAAAAGGGACTGTACACACTATAAGGACTTTTAGTGCCTGTGCGAATTTCCTCTGGTGAGTGGAGTATCTGATCCCAACTTGGGGAGAGAAATTCAATCCCTTTTTCTTTGAGAGCATCCATCACCAAGCGATCGCGTGTTTGAGAATAGGGTTCTACATCCCAATTCCAAAATACCGCTTTAGCATTTACAGCCTCCGCTAAAGCTGGTATGGTTTGCACCGGATCACCACGAAGTATTAACAATTGGCTGCCCAGTTTAGCATACTGCTGTTTTAGCGCATCTAAACAGCCCATCATATATGTTACCCTAGCCGGGGCGACATCATCAGCCTCTAAAATATGGGGGTCAAGGCAAAACACCCCCACCACTTTTGCACTCCGTCCTCTAGCCGCACTGAGTCCTGTGTTATCAGAAATCCGTAAATCACGACGATGCCAAAACAAAATTAAGTCAGACATTCCACACCATTCATTTAATTTATCTAAAAAATGGGTTGAAAACCCCGTCGTTCTAGGACGGCTTTTCTAGATTCTGGATATATTTCTTCAGCACCTCAAGTGGCGCACCACCAACAGAATACAGAAAGTAACTAGGACTCCATAAAGCTTGCTCCCCATAGGGTTTAGGAAATCCACCTTGACCGTA
>NZ_JANQDH010000003.1 GCF_029891735.1 Chrysosporum bergii ANA360D | reverse complement strand
CAGAAATGTAGCGCATCATTCCAGACAACTCTTACACAACCATACAACCGAGCTAAACTCTGTTGCTGTTGGTCTGTGGGGTAAAATCTGTACTGATATCTAGCTTTCATGCTTTGTGCTAACATTAGTCTGTTAAAATAGATTATACATTGTTAATGTTTTAAAAAGTGTGTCTAGCCGTAGATACGGTCAAGGTGGATTTCCTAAACCCTATGGTAAGCAAGCCTTATGGAGTCCTAGTTACTTTGTGTTTTCTCTTGGTGGTGCGCCCTTGAGGTGCTGAAGAAATATATCCAGAATCAAGAAAAGCCGTCGTAGAACGACGGGGTTTTCAACCCATTTTTTAGATAAATATTACTCACCACTAACTACAACTTCCCAGGCTCTTTTTTACTAAAACTTTACATACTTTATGATTTTTTCATATTGACTTAAACTTTATGAAGCGGAAAAGCGACAACTACGTAATTTTTTTAATCACCGCTACGGATCATGTAGCGCGAGCATCTTGCTTGTCGGGGAATACGCCATGAGCCGTGCGCCTCGTAACACAAGCAGGATGCTTGTGTTACAACCAAGACTTTTTAACCCCCTACCAGAGTATATGTCTAATCTGTTACGTGAGTTCAATGTCGTCGCTCTTAAGTAGAAGGGCGGCTAAAGAGATAGGAAATATGTCAAAATAGGATTTGCCGCTAGAGAGCTACCCACGCCAGAATTTATGAATAATCTACCTTCTCAGGCTGAAAATCCTGACAATAATCTCAACGATGACGTAGTAAAAGAGTTAATCCGAAAACTGCGGCAAAAACAAGGTAACTGGGTGGAATGGGGAGTGATGATCGCCTCGTTGCAAAAAGCTGGTTACAGTCCCCAGCAAATTTTTGAGGAAACTGGATTTGAGCCAATACAACAAAATCAGGTTATTGTTGGTTCCCAAGTTTATAATTCTTTAGCCACGGGTGGCGCTTCAGAAGCAACGCAATCGCACTACGCTACCAGGGGTAGTGATATTTTGTATGAACTGCGTTTGCTTACCCATGAAGAACGTGCTACCGCTGCTGAACTTACTTTTATCCACAAACTGGATGCAGACGAAGCCCGGGAAGTGGCCAAAGCCATTAAAGATTTCTCCCGTTTCCAAACATTACCAGCTGGTTTTTCAGCCCATCCTGGAGATGCTGTTGCTTATCAAGCCTGGAAACTAGCACGACAATATACAGATTTGGCAGAGCGATCGCGCTTAATTGCCAAGGGTTTACGTTTTGCTCACACAGCCACAGCCAGAAACCAAATTGAACAGTTACTTGTTGATTTGACTGTGGTTTCCCAGCGTCCCGCACCGATTTTACCTTTTTATCGCTTTGAGTCAGAAGAAGAATTACCCCGCATCGTGCCTGTGGTGGGTGAGTTACCATTAACACCACAAGACCTGCAAAGTGTGCCTGCGGTAGAAAACATTGAACCATTTGGTTTAGTAAGGTGTTTAGTCAAGTTTTCTGGGCAGCAAGCCTATGTATCTTTACCTGGTTGGCAGGTATTACTAAGTGCGGAAGACCCTGTGGTAATTTTATGTGATAGCGATCGCCTCCCCAACCAAGAACAAAATCTGCCCAAACCAGTGCTAGTGGTTGTAGATCGCGCCCAAAGGCAATGGAATGATTCCTGCTATTTTGTAGTAGAACACAAAGGAGAATTAGATTTTCAGTGGTTTGAAACTCAGCCAGAGGTTCCCCTGCTGGGGCGAATTTTGGTGATTGTGCGTCCTAAAAAAATATTTGATGAAGTCGTCAGCAAAGATTCCTGGCAAATTGACGAATAACAAAAGCCTTAATTTTGATTTTTTCTACACCGATAAAGTTGATAGGGAATACCTAGGCGATAGTGGTGTGAGGTATCTATAGTACAAACACTATCCCCAAGTAGCCCCACTTGTTGGGGGTAATCCCGTTTTCTCATTCCTGGTCCAACAATCCATAAATTCATCTCAGATGTTATTGGTGTAGGCATTTTCCCAAGTTGGTTCCAGAATGTAGATGAATAACGGGATTTGTCTAAAAAAGCAAAACTATCAGCAGGGTTTGTATTACTTCTAACTTTTTCTAATGCTAAGGCAAAACTCAAGCCTAAAGCCACATCCTGATAATTGTTATATCCTACCACCAGCATCACAGGGATAGAGGGGTTTAAATTCATTTTTTGGGCAACTTGCTCTGGTTGAAAAGGCTTTTGCCAGACTAAATTAGAAACTACAAAAATACAACTGAGAGTACCAACTAACAAAGTAATAAACTTTGAATTGTTAATTTTGCTAATACTGGCAGCTAATAAAGCGCAAAAACTAGGATAATAAACAAAGTTATAACGAGGAACAACGGTGATATCTTTACCTAGGATATAAGCTATAGCAAAAAATTGGAGTAAGACAACAATAGTAAAATTTAAAAGTGTTAGAGTAGCTAAATGAGTTGTATGATCTGACCACAATATTGTTAAACCTTGCCACACTTGCCAGCCTAACCAAATGGCAAAACTGATCATCAAAAAGCCACAGACAGCTGTAATTAGCAAAGGCTGATTTTCTACTGGTAGAGCAATCACCATTAAAACCCAACTGATCAAAGTTTGATATAGTGGTGCAATGTGCATGGTAGCAGGTAACCAATTAGTTTCAGCACTTTGAAAATGCTTAAAAGTTACCAGCATCCAGGGTAAAAAAATAATTATCACTCCACTAATTGATATAATTAAAGTGAGATAAATTTGAGATTTGTTTTTGTTGTTTTTTCTATGATTACCCCAATAGATTAATATAAATAATGTAATAATTTGGGCAACGAAAGCGAGAATAAAAAAGTAGTGAACATAGCAACCCACAATATTAACCAAAGACCATAAAATCACCACCCAAACTCTAAGGCGTTGCTGCAGAAAAATATCCTGCTGAATTTGCATCAGTCCCCATAATGCCAAAGTGATTAAAAACATGGGCATGGTGTAGTGGCGTGCTTCTTGGGAAAGGTAAACAGCAAAAGGAGAAATAGCCATAATTAATGCCGCCATGATTGCTGATGGGGGGGAAAAAGCAACGCGGTTAACAGCATAAATTGCAGCCACGGTAGCCACACCAAATAAAGCCGGGAGACAGCGCAATTTTGCCACCCACTCTGAACCCAAAGGAATCATCCAGGCTAACCAAGTGTACATTGCACAAAAAAACAAAGGGGGATGGGTAGACTGATTAGCTAAATTGGCGGCGATTTGTTGACAACTAACTCCCGGCTGAAAAGTAAAAATTCCTTGGACACGTTCTAGGGGAAAGACAATATTTAAAGGCAAATCATGATAATTTTTACCCAAACTGAAAATAGTAGTAATTACCTCATCCATCCACAAAGGTTTTAAGTCCAAATGCCAAAAGCGCAACATGGCAGCAAGTACCACTGCTGCGGCTAAACTTAGATAATGTAGATATGGGTGGCGATTTGTCATTATTGATATAACATTTTTAAGAGTTTTAACTTCATGTTACAAGCTGATTTTATGGGTACGGTGGCTCAAGAATCTTTTGCATTACAAGAGAATATATTGGCAATTCGCAATACCTTACGCCCTGGACAACGGCAAATGGCTGATTGGCAATGTGGACCTTTGGCTGTTTCTGCTGTTCCTGGGGCTGGTAAATCTACTGGTATGGCCGCGGCAGCAGCCATTGCGATCGCTCGTCAGTACCATCTTAGTACTGAATCAAGGTTGTCTTCTCGTCGTCAAATTGTAGTTGTTACTTTTACTCGTTCGGCAGCTGCCAATATTAAAGCAAAAATTCGCCAATATTTAAAACACTTATCTTTACCTCAAGCAGGGTTTGCTGTTTATACCTTGCATGGTCTGGCTTTGAATATTGCCAGTCGTCACCCTAATTTATCCGGTTTAGAATTAGATGATGTTACATTAATTACCATTACTCAGGGTCACCGTGTTATCCGTACAGCGGTAGAACAATGGATTAGTAACAATCTAGAACATTATTCTCGGTTGTTAGAAGGTCATCAATTTGACGGGGAAGAAACAGAAAGATTACGTCGCCAGTCAGTTTTAAGAACAGAAATATTACCAGATTTAGCCACTATAGTTATTCATGAGGCTAAAAGTTCTGGGATATTGCCAGAAACATTGCGGGAGTGGAGTGAAAAAACCAGCGATAAATATGCAATTTTGCGGGTGGCTGCGGGATTGTATGAACAATATCAATACTTAATGCGATCGCGTGACTTGATCGACTATGATGATATGATTTTAGCGGCTTTGCGAGTCTTGGCCAATGAAAAAGCCCGTCACATTGAGCAAAAGCAAGTTTTCGCAGTATTTGAGGATGAGGCTCAAGATTCTAGCCCTTTACAAACAAAGCTGCTAGAAATTTTGGCAACTGACCAATCCCTAATTAATTTAGTGCGAGTTGGTGATCCTAATCAAGCGATTAACTCCACTTTTACACCGGCTGATCCGATTTATTTTCGACGCTTTTGCCAAGAGTGCTATGACGTGGACAAACTAGCAACCATGGATCAAGCGGGACGCAGTAGTAAAATTATTATTGCTGCTGCCAACTTCACTTTAGAATGGGTGAACAGCAGTTATCAAAGCCAAAATCAACCATCTCCCGTCCTCCCCTTTCGTGAGCAAAAAATCCGCCCGGTGGATATGGGTGATCCGCAAACCAACGCCAACCCGGAACCTGTGGGACGAGGATTAGAACTTTACACGCCCCGTGATATTTATCACACAGTTGAGTTACTTTCTCAAAGAATAGTGGAGTTGTTTACTCCAGATCCTACAACAATTAATGCTAATGCAGCAATTTTAGTGCGAGAAAATCGCCAGGGACGCTGGCTAGGAGAGATGCTGACTAGTGTATGTAAGAAGCATAAAATTATACTATATGATGCAGGTGAACGCGATCGCCGTTCTCACATACCCCAGGAAATTTTGGCACTGTTGCAATTTTGCCATCGTCCCCATTCTCCTGACTACCTGAAAGCTTGTTTAGAGGTGTTGGTACAGCGTCAATTGATTCCTACTCAGGACCTCAACGCCCTGGCTAGTGTACCGGAAGAATTTTTATATCCTGGTCCTTTAGCCACACCCCAGGAAGAGATAGTAAAAAAAGCCGCTCATTTATGTCGGAGTTTACTTCGCGCCCGGTTAGAATTACCCGCATATCAGCTTATTGCCTTTCTGGGTTTAACTTTAAATTACGACCAGGGAGAATTGGCCACAGCTGACAAACTGGCTGAACGAGTAAACCAGCAAATAACTAACCCTGCCACTAGCTTTGGGGCTGGGAATACAATCGGTTTGTCATCTGCTGCTATGTTGTCGGCTTTGAGTGAAATTGTCAGTTCTGAACGGTTTGAAGCAGTGGAAACAGATGATTTAGAAGCGCGTTACACTCGTCGCGGTCAGCTAACAATTATCACCATGCACAAGGCCAAGGGGTTGGACTGGGACTATGTATTTATGCCCTTTCTACATGAAAATTTAATTCCTGGTAAGTTTTGGGTTCCCAGCAAAAGTGACTTTTTAGGTGACTTTAGTTTATCAGAGGTGGCTCGCGCCCAAATTCGTACTGCCTTACATGGCGAATCTGATATACCTGATGTTGCTCAAGCCTCGGAACAAGCAAAACATTTGAAAACCTCTGAAGAGTATCGTTTGCTGTATGTGGCTATGACACGGGCAAAACGCCTATTATGGATGTCTGCATCACAGCAAGCTCCTTTTACTTGGAATAAACCGGAAAATTTACAAAAACAAGCTCCTTGTCCGGTTTTTCCAGCATTAAAACGTCAGTTTCCTGACCATGTAATGTGAGCCGGGGTGGGGAAGGGGTAATAATATGAATTTAAGAATTTATTAAATTTATTAAATTATATCTTACTGGTGAGGTTTGCTGGTTTTTAGTATATAATAGTGGATTGTGTCGAATTAAAGTTAGACCAAGTAAGACCAAGTAAGACCATGCCTAAACTCAAAACTCGTAAAGCAGCGGCCAAACGCTTCCGTGCCACTGGGAGCGGTAAAATTGTCCGTCGCAAGGCTTTCAAAAGTCACCTGTTAGAACACAAGTCTTCTAATAAAAAGCGCAACCTGTCTAAAACAGCACTGGTAAACGAACGCGATGAAGACAATGTACGTTTGATGCTTCCTTATTTGTAAATTATTCAGGAAATAAATTATGACAAGGGTAAAACGCGGTAATGTAGCTCGCAAACGCCGCAATAAAATTCTCAAACTAGCTAAGGGTTTTCGTGGTTCTCACTCAACTTTGTTTAGAACCGCTAACCAACAAGTGATGAAGGCGCTACGCAGTGCTTATCGCGATCGCAAGAAGAAAAAGCGCGATTTTCGTCGCCTGTGGATTACCCGCATTAATGCAGCTGCTAGGCAACATGGTTTGAGTTATAGTCAGTTGATGGGCAACTTGAAAAAAGCTGATATTCAACTCAACCGGAAAATGTTGGCGCAGTTGGCAGTCCTTGACCCGGCTAGTTTCGGGAAGGTGGCTGAATTAGCAATTCAAGCTAAGGGCTAAAGGTGGTAACGGATGAATAACCGATGTAACAGATGGTTAAGAATTAATCCGTTACATCTGGTATTGTCCGGTGCTATATTGTGCATTTTCTGCTTTTCCTGGGCATTTATAGCATCTGCTGCCCAAATGCCAGAAATCCAACGTCGCGGTTATTTAATTGTGGCTATTAAAGATAACTTGCGCCCGTTGGGATTTAAAAATGGTAATGGAGATTTACAAGGGTTAGAAATTGATTTGGCAAAGCGTCTGGCTTCGGATTTGTTGGGTAAACCAGATGCGGTCAAATTACAACCAGTAGCTAACCGCCATCGCCTATCTGTGGTGTTCAATCAGCAAGTTGATTTAGCGATCGCCAGGGTGACTGCAACTGCTTCCCGCGCTCGTTTGGTGAGTTTTAGTGTTCCTTACTACTATGATGGGGCAGTAATAGTAACTAAAGATGCCTCTGTGCATCAGCTAAGTGATTTGGCTAACCAAAAAATTGCTGTGATCAACAACTCAAGCACTGTTGACCAGTTGCGTTACTATGTGCCCAAGGCGCAGTTGGTGGGAGTTGATTCATATCAGCAGGGGCGAAGCCTGACAGAAAATAATACAGTGGTAGCTTTTGCTGCGGATGCTAGCGTTCTTAGCGGTTGGGTGCAACAATATCCCCAATACCGACTTTTACCTACTAAGTTATCAACTCAACCCCTTTGTGTAGTTATGCCCAAGGGTTTACAGTATGATCAGTTAAGACGAGAAGTAAATCAAGCGATCGCTCAATATATAGCAGAAGGTTGGCTAGAAGAACGGGTTAAATATTGGGGTTTGAAACTGTAAACACTATTCACTGTAGCGCTAGCATCCTGCTTGCTGCTAATAAAACCCCTCGCTGCTTAATACAGTCCTGCTAATGATGTACCTCACTTCGGCAAAATTGGCTATTAAACTTTATTTTCAAAACTCTTGTTCGATAATAGATACAGAAGTAAATTTTAATTTTTGTGTTTGTAGACAATGGATAAGAATTTAGCCATTATTTATCTCTCAGTTTTTGTAGGTCTGCTTTCCTTCGTAGTTGTGAATGTTTTTCGCCAAATTTTTAAAACTCGCAGGCGTGAAACTGCTTTGTCACGGTTGCGCAGTAAATTGGAGAAGGAAAAAGGTACGGCTCAAGAGTATTACGAGTTAGCCAGTATTTATTCAGAAAAAAAATTATTTTCTCAGGCGGTGGTACTGTTTCAAAAAGCTATTAAAGCGGCTGAGGAGGAAGAAGAAAATACCGCTCCTATTTACAATGGGCTTGGTTATGTTTACTTTAGCCAAGAGCAATATGACTTAGCAATTCGTCAGTATAAAGAAGCAGTAAAACTAAAGCCTGACTACGTAACAGCCCTAAACAATCTGGGACACGCCTACGAACGGAAAAAATTAACTGCTCAAGCCCTACAAATGTATGAAGAAGCACTAAAGTTTGCTCCTAATAACGCCATCGCCAAGCGCCGGTCTGAGTCTTTGCGCCGCTTGGTGTCTGTGTAAGGATGGGGAATAGGAAACAGGGTTTTTAACTCCTGGATCTATCAGGATGAAACCTTGATTCAGTCAGCCTTAACTAAATCCATTCTGCTGCTGCTTGGGTTTCTGCTTCTCTCAAACGTTCTCTGAGATTTATCCAGTTAATTTCTGGGGCTGTTTGATTTGTCAATAATTGACCTTGTTGTAAATATAATAACCGCGTGCAAAATGCCTGGCTTTGGTCCAGCTGGTTATTTACCATTAAAATACTGGTTTGATGGGTTTGAGTCAGGCGCGTTAAAACCGCCATGACATTGGTAAATGTACCAGCGTCTAAGGCGGATGTTGGCTGATCTAATAATAAAATTTGTGGTTGGATGACTAGGGCGCGAGCGATGGCTACTAATTGTCGCTGTCCGCTGGAAAGTTGTAATTCAGTCTTTGCTAACCATTCTCTGGGAATATGTAGCTGTTCTCTCCAAAGATCAATTCTTTCTTGAATTGTGGATTGGGGTAAACTACGCAAAACTAAAGGATAAGCCATAGCCTGCTCGACTGTCATTCCTAACAGCTTTGATTCTGGTAGTACCAGTGTGATAACTCGGCGCAGGTGTAGGGTGGGAATTTGGCTATACTCCTGATTTTCCAAGTAAATTTTGCCCCTGGTAGGTTCGCTGAGGCGGTTAATTAGGCGTAGTAGGGAGGTTTTACCGGCACCTGACGGACCAACAATGGCAATGCGATCGCCGGTAAATACTTTAAACGAGATATCCTGTAATATTGGGTATCCCTGAAGTTGGGGTTTCAGCTTGGCCGATAAATTAACTTGTTCTAGCCTTAATTGGGCTGTGGTGGTGTGGTTCTCCAAGTTTTCAGCAAAAAATAAGGTTTTATAGCATTTCTTCAAATAAATGACATACAAGATTTTTACCTGACCAAGGACTAATGACCCATTACCAATGCGGTGTTAATAGTCCAAGCATCTACCAATAACAACAGTAAGGTAAATACCAACAAAATCATATACATCCAGGGTTGGGCTAGGGTGTAAACATCAGTGGTGTCAATTCCTGTTTTTGTGGCGACTATTTTGACTAAGCGGGAAAAGCCGGCTACACGCATTGGTAATAAATAAGCTTGGCCGTCATGACTCACAAAATAATAAACTAGTCCTCCTTGACTGGTGGAACGGGGTTTTAATTCTTTAACATCCGACCACGGTAAACTCCAACCTTTACGAAAAAACCGAGGAACCCAGAAGGGATAAGTAACTTTAATGCCTTGGTCGTCTACTATAACTCGTTCGGTTAAGACTGCATATAAACCCACAAAACCAATGCTGATTCCTACCCACAATAATGATGGGGGTATGGGGGCGGCTGTTACCTGACATAAAAAGGGTAATGGAACTGTGAGTGCTATATATAGACTCAATAATGTAATCCGAATTAAGGGAGAGAGACGAAAAACAAAAGTTGAGTTGTTGGTTGATGTTGTTGTCACGGCTAAATTACCAGGTTTAATTTTTGGTCAAGCAAAAGTAGAGTCTAGATTGGGGGGGATGTCTTGAATGCGTCCTGGTCCAATGGCGCGCAGTGCTTCTGGGAGGGCAATATCACCAGTATACAAGGCTCGTCCGACTATTACCCCTGTTACTCCTTGTATTTCTAAGCCTAATAAACTTAATAAGTCGCTGACAGAACTTACGCCCCCGGAGGCGATGATGGGGATGGAAATTTTGGCTGCTAGTTCTCGTAAGGCTGCTAGGTTGGGTCCGATGAGTGTACCATCCCGATGGATATCTGTGTAAATAATGGCTGCTGCACCCAGTTCTTGCATTTGTACTGCCAGTTGGGTAGCTAAAACTGGGGAGGTTTCTAACCAACCGCGAGTGGCTACCCTGCCATCACGAGCATCTATGCCAATGATCATCTTTCCCGGAAATTCTTGACAAAGTTCTTGGACTAGCTGGGGTTTTTCTACTGCAATTGTACCTAGTATTGCCCACTGTACTCCTAAATTAAATACTTGTTGTACACTGGTGCGATCGCGCAATCCTCCCCCGATTTCTATGGGTACGGGTACTGCTGCGGCGATGGCTTCAATGGCTTTGATGTTAACTACTTTACCTGCTTTTGCTCCATCTAAATCAACTAAATGTAATCTGGTTGCGCCTTGGTCTACCCACTGTTTAGCCATGTCCACTGGGTTCTCACTAAATACCTGCGATCGCTCATAGTCTCCCTGATAAAGTCGTACACAGCGACCTTCTAGTATATCTATGGCTGGAATTACGTCCATTTCTTTCTTACCTTAATAATTAATTTGTTACCGCCACTGTGTTTATTTAGATGAAATGCGCTGTAGTTCTCTGACTGCTTTGGCAAAACCCACCACTAGCAAAATGTTGGAAAAACTTAAAAAAACCTCGGCGCTACCGTGTAACCAGTCTACGTTAGCTAAAGATAGACCATAATGCCCTTGGGCATAAATTCCTGCGGGGATGGTGACGGCAACAAATACGAGAGTGCCATAAAATCCATATAAGGCTAAAGGTGGTGTTTGTGAACTGCGGCTAATGAACCACAAAAAACCTAAATAAGGAAATAACGACAGGGCAAATAGGCTTTCTTTAGTGATCATAATTCCGATTCTAAAGGTTGGGGTGGTTGATGTTGGGATTTTGTAGACCGCCAAATCCACACCGCAGCTGCCCAAAGTGTAAAATTACCAATTAAGGTCATGGCAGCTTGGAGGGTGACGAGCCATTCTAGGGATGGGGCATTGTCAAAATAATGCCACGTACAGGCACACATGGCACTAACTAATGCTGGTAACATGGCTAAAGATAATCCCCACCATGTGCGGTTACCTGTGAGTTGGCCGTAAGTCCAAATTAACCACATGGCGACAATCCACTCAATTACACTTGAAATGTGAATAATCCAGGTGGGAATAGAAAGGGCGTGCATAAGTAGATTATTGGTTGAAAATTATTTATTTGAAAGGGCAAAAATGCGGGCGGTATTATCTGGGTATTATGGTCAAGGTAATGGTGGTGATGAGGCTTTGTTAGCAACGCTCTTACAAATGTTACCACCTCACGTTACACCTGTGGTGCTTTCTGGTCATCCACAACAAACACGCGATCGCTATGGTGTGGAATCTCATGACCGTATGGCTATTTTACCCATATTACAGACCCTCGGTTGTGGTGATGTGTTTATTTGGGGCGGTGGGAGTTTAATTCAAGATGTCACCAGCGCCATGAGTCCATTTTATTATGGGGGGCTGATGGTGTTGGCTGAGAAAATGAATTTAAAAACTGTGGCTTGGGCCCAAGGTATTGGTCCTTTACTGCGGCGACAAACTCGCTGGTTAGCACAACGCTGTTTTGCCCATTGTACCAGAGTCAGCGTCCGGGATGGGGTTAGTGCTGCTTTATTAGCTGATTGGCAAATTCCTTGTTTACTTGCGCCTGATCCGGTTTGGGCGTTGGTAAGTAAGCCAGTACCAGGACTGGGGGATTTACCAGCGCCCAGAGTTGCTGTTACTTTGAGGAATCATCCCCAACTAACACAAAAACGTCTGGCTAATTTGATTAGGGCTTTAGTAGACTTGCAAAAAGCAACTCAAGCCTTTATTTTACTGTTGCCATTTCAGAAAAGTGAAGATTTAGCCATTGCTGAGGAGATTCAGTTGCAATTACAAGATGTGAGTAAAATCTTACTTTTAGAAGATCCGCAATTATTAAAAGGTGTTTATCGGGGTGTGGACATGGCCATTGGTATGCGTCTGCACAGTTTAATTATGGCTGCATCTGAGGGCTGTCGCTGTTTTGCTCTCAGCTATGACCCCAAGGTAAATCGTTTGATGGAAGAATTAGAAATGCCTGGTTGGGATTTAGCTAGTTTGCCAGACGACCCCAATATAATTAGTAAAACTTGGATAGAACATTATGTCAATGGTCATGGGTTATCATCTGACCAAATTTTGTCTTTGGTCGATGGCGCTAGTATGCACCGTCAGGTTTTGAACGAGGCATTAAGTTAGTTACACATGATTAACTAGCTAATTTTGCTTAAGTGAGGTACATTCTGAGCAAGCATAATGCTCCCGCCACAAGGCGAGCATTTACATTTGTATCTCACGTCTTGAATAAATGCTATAACTAGCTAATTTCCCTTTTTAATTTGAAAAGCCTGCCAATCTTAAAGACTAGCAGGCAGGGTCTTTTGATCGGAGCGGCGGGATTCGAACCCACGACCTCCACTACCCCAAAGTGGCGCGCTACCAAGCTGCGCTACGCCCCGGCATGGAATTACTATCATAGTGCAAGACTTGAAAATAGTCAAGGGGTTATGGAAAAATTTTTTTTTACAAGTCAACTTAAAAAACTTTTACCATTCCCGCAGCTTGTAGTAACTCAGGTACTGCGGCTGCATCCCATTCACCTTCTACACCCCTTCCTGTGTTGAGGATGAAGCGTAAACCATAAGAACCGGCATAGCCTTCTACCTCCATCCATAATAAATCACTTTCGGCCTCACAGGCAATTTTTTCTTGATCCATTAATTCATTCGCCTGGTGTTTCATGGTATCGGCTAATTGTGCCAATAAGCGGCAAAAATCATTTAACTCGGCTTCGGTTAATTCTATTGCCCAATGGTCTGTACCTATTAACCCTTTAAATTCTGGTGCGTGGGGGTTCCAGCCAATTCGCCAACCAGCACCACTTTTGATCAAGTATTCCATTAGTTAGAGGGGGTAGAAGTGCGCTGGGTGTGGGGACTAAAAATATCCGCCTTATTTCACTAGCCAAGAATAGTGATGCTGGAATCCCCCGGCTTTAGGCGTGGGGAGTGTCAACTGTGGAAAAGTTGGGCTACAGGTCGCCAATGATTTCTGGCTGAGTTAGTTCATCGGACATTTCGATAATTGCTCTGAGTACCGGCTTCATCATTACATCATCAGAGGGACTATCAAAGTCTTCATAACGCCGACGTTTGGCACGGTTGGCCACCTGAACTGTAATGCGGTAACGATTGGAAGCTGCATTAATCAAATCCTCCGCCCGGTACATGATTTGAGACTGGGTAGTCTCGAATTTAGAACGCTTGAGCATAGTCAGTAGTTGTGATGGTGATGGTCATTCCCCAGTTTAGCAGTAGGGAGTGTTGAAACACAGCCGCAGCGCGGGGGAACTGTGAGGGAAAGTTGCCCACCATGCCATTGAAATTCCCCAGAGCCATATAATATGTTATTGGGTTGACTATGCAAACTGTCAGGATCTAGATTTGCTGTTGCGGATACAGTACCAGCGTTAACGGCAATAATTAATGTTTCTGTTTCTAAGGTTCTGCTAAAAATATACAGTTCTCCCTGGGCGAATAAAACTTGATAATCCCCCATACGCAAAGCTGGGTATTGATGACGAAGTGTAATTAATTGGCGGTGTATGTGGAGAATTTCTTGATTCCAGTCAGCTGGTGCGGGAAAGCCACGCCGGGAGTCTGGGTCTAAGCCGCCTGGTAAACCAACTTCGTCACCATAATAAATGCTGGGCGCACCGGGAAAGGTGAGTAGTAGTAAGGTAGCTAATTCTACAGTGGCTTTATCGCCGTCGGCAATGGTAAGTAATCTGGCTGTATCGTGACTGGCTAGGAGATTCAGTTGGGTGAGTTGAATTTCCCAGGGGTACAGTTGGAGTAGTTTTTGGATTTTAACAGCGTATTCCGCGGCAAATAAAGGTGGGTAAGGTTGATAGTCGCGAGTTTCCACCTGTTCTAAAACTACGCGTGAGCCTGCGGTAAAGGCAATTGTTGGCCCGGTAAATAAATAATTCATTACCCCATCAAATTGAGTACCATCTAGCCATTGACGGGAATCTCCCCAAACTTCCCCTACAATATAGGCTTGGGGGTTAATGGCTTTGATGCGCTGGCGAAATTCTTGCCAAAAACCAGGTGTTTTTATTTCAAATGGCACATCTAACCGCCAACCATCAATGCCGAATTTCAGCCAATATTCGCCAATTTCCATGATGTATTCCCGCACTTCCGGGTTATCATGGTTAAAAACTGGCAAGGCACGATTACCAGCCCAACCTTCGTAATTAGCGGGTAAGTCTCCTGTGTAGGGTGCAAGGGGCCAGTCTGTGATTTTGAACCAGTCCACCCAAGGGGAATGGGGTCCATTTTCTAAAATATCGTGGAAAAAAAATAAGCCCCGGCTAGCGTGGTTAAATACTCCATCCAAGACAACTTTGATATTTCGTTGATGGGCTGCGTCTAGCAGTTCCTGAAATGCTTGATTACCTCCCAACAATGGATCTACTTGATAATAATCGTGGGTGTGATAGCGGTGATTGCTGGCAGATTGAAATATGGGAGTAAAGTAAATAGCGTTAATTCCTAAGTCTTGAATATAGTCCAACTGCTCAATAATGCCCCACAAATCCCCTCCTTTATAACCTTGGAGTGTGGGCATAGCTTGCCAATCTTCCCAAGGGGCATTATATAACAGTCTTTTGTGAGGCTGTTTGCTTCTGGCAAAGCGATCTGGGAATATTTGGTAAAAAACAGCGTGCTTAACCCAGTCTGGTGTTTGAATGTCCATGAGCTAATTTTGATTCTTCTCACTGATCATAAAACTTAGGATAGGTAATCAAAAATGAAAAATTTGCTAGTTTGGTTGTGGTGTTGCAGTATCGGTTAAATGCGTTTACAGTTTAATCGTAGCTAATTTTACTCACATAATAATCGGCATTCTTTGTCTAAAAACTCAGTTTACCAGGGAATCTAGAATATACTTACCGCCAAAGATTATCTATTTATAGTAAAATTAACTACATAAATATTAGGAATTCATCCATTACTTACAGGATTCTGTAAACTTAGCTAATTATCAATCTGTGATCCCCCCTTACCAGTGGTCTCAGAGAGTCTTAAACTGAAGGTGATAGTAACAAGGCAGTTGGGAGCGATTTTGTGAAAAAAGTATTAGCAATCATTCTCGGTGGCGGCGCGGGTACTCGTCTTTATCCCCTCACCAAACTACGGGCTAAACCAGCAGTACCAGTGGCAGGCAAGTACCGATTAATAGATATTCCTGTCAGTAATTGCATCAATTCAGAAATCTACAAAATTTATGTCCTAACACAGTTTAACTCAGCCTCCCTGAATCGTCATATTGCCCGTACCTACAACTTTACAGGCTTTAATGAAGGCTTTGTAGAGGTGTTAGCAGCACAACAAACCCCAGAAAACCCCAATTGGTTCCAAGGTACGGCTGATGCGGTGCGTCAGTACCTATGGCAGTTAGAAGAGTGGGATGCGGAGGATTATTTGATTCTTTCAGGGGATCACTTGTATCGCATGGATTACCGTTTGTTTATCCAGCGCCACAAAGAAACCAATGCTGATATTACTCTTTCGGTTCTGCCCATAGATAAAACCCGGGCTTCTGACTTTGGTTTGATGAAAATAGACCAGTCCGGTAGGGTGATTAATTTTAGCGAAAAGCCCAAGGGTGAAGCATTGGATCAAATGCGGGTTGATACAACCCTATTGGGATTATCACCGGAACAGGCTGAGTTAAAACCTTACATCGCTTCCATGGGCATTTATGTGTTTAAAAAAGATGTTTTGATCAAGTTGTTGAAAGAATCTTTAGAAAGCACCGATTTTGGCAAAGAAATTATCCCAGATGCCAGTAAAGATCACAATATCCAAGCTTACTTGTTTGATGGTTACTGGGAAGACATTGGGACAATTGACGCTTTTTATCATGCTAACTTAGCCCTGACTAAACAGCCTTTACCCCCCTTTAGCTTCTACGATGAAGAAGCACCAATTTATACTCGACCTCGTTATTTACCCCCCAGTAAACTGTTAAATTGCCAGGTGACAGAATCCATTATTGGCGAGGGTTGTATTCTCAAAGATTGTCGCATTCATCATTCGGTTTTGGGAGTGCGATCGCGGGTTGAATCAGGCTGTGTGATTGAAGAATCTTTGTTAATGGGCGCAGACTTTTATCAACCTTTTGTAGAACGTCAATGTACCTTAGAAAAAGGTAATATTCCTGTAGGTATTGGTACGGATACAATTATTCGCCGTGCCATTGTTGATAAAAATGCCCGCATCGGTCATGATGTGAAGATTATCAATAAAGATAACGTGCAGGAAGCACAACGGGAAAATGAAGGCTTCTACATCCGTAGTGGTATTGTGGTAGTGCTAAAAAATGCCGTAATTCCTGACGGAACTATAATTTAGTCATTATTGAGAACAGGGGAAAAATGTAGAGATGTTCCATGGAACGTCTCTACAACGGTCTAGGAGTCATGTCCTTGGTGGGGACTTTGGTCCCGCAACCTGAACTATTTAGCTAGGAGTTAAACGTGGTTTATTTCAGTTGATTGATGATAAACTAGCCGCAAGTTCCTGCAAGCGATCGCGACCATCCCGGAATACAGGCCAACCATCACCCACTAACACTGCTTCAATGTGAGGTAGTGCTGCTAGCCGTTTTATTGAAGCCACAGCGTCCTCCCGATTCAGTAATTTATCATTTGGTAAGATTGTTAAACTCCCAGCTTTGCGGGCCCGTACCAAGTCCCCTGTAATTAAAGTTGTTTCCTCAAGTAACAAAGCTAACTCCCCTGGTGTTTTTGAACCTTGGAGTTCTAATACTCTTAATCCTGGAACTACCTCATCACCATCACTCAGCCAGCGATCGCAACCTATGGGAAAACTGTCCTTTTCCCCCACTGGACCCGCTATTTTAGCATAAGTTTGATCAGCTATTTCCTTAGCCGACCGGATGTGTTCAGAATTAGTCAACACAATCCAACCCACACCACCCAGGGATTGCAGATGATTCCAGTCATGATTAGACAAAGCCACCGGGTCAACCAACACATTACCACCGGGACGAATCCAAGCAGTGCCATGAAAATCAATATTTCTTGCCGGATTGAAAGTTGACCAGCCATACAGGTCGGGACGGTGTAGAGATTTCATAGTGATTCTGGTTCAGCACCTTCAATAGTTCTGGATTTTTGCATCGGCATTAATAATGTATCAAGATTCCGGTTCATAATTCAACGCTTAGATCCAAAATTCAGCAATTATCCAGACCATATTGATGTAGTATTGGCGGAAAAATCCAGTAATTATGTTACTTGAGTAGGTTGATAAATTTCCCTAAAAAAATGCTATTGACTCTCCCAAAAATCTGATTAGTGTTATAAGTAGTCCTGCTGAAAACATTATATAAGCATCAACAATTCTGGAGGTATTTCCTATGATGATGATGATGACTGAAACCATGACCACCGAAATGCAAAACTGCATAAATGCCTGCATGGAATGTCATAAAATGTGTTTGGAAACCATGACTTACTGCATGACCAGAAACGGCAAGCAAATTAACATGAGCATCATGGGCATGATGCGTGACTGCGCGGAGATGTGTATGACGTGTATGAATATGGTCATGGGCGGTTCTGAATTCATCACAGGCACTTGTACATTATGCGCCGAAATGTGCGACAGATGTGCCGCCGCTTGTGAACAAATGAGCCAAGACCAAAAAATGATGGAGTGTGCCGCTTGTTGCCGTCGCTGTGCGGAGGCTTGCAGATCCCTACAAATGATGCCTGCTTAATTTTACATACCTGTAATTTACCGTAAGAACCACAGATATACATACAAACCAACACTAAATAGTTAATATTTATGTGTATCTGTGTGCATCTGTGGTTTTGTCCATCTCACCTGAGCAAAAAATTTAGACGGCGGAGAAGTAAACTTTAGACTTCACCGGGTCAGGAACCATGGTTTGATCACCAGGTTGCCAACCGGCAGGGCAAACTTCATCCGGGTGGGACTGGACATATTGAATTGCTTGCAGTGTCCGCAGGGTTTCATCTACGCTGCGACCAAATGCCAAGTTGTTAACTGTGGAGTGCTGGATTACACCATCTTTATCAATGATGAATAGACCGCGTAAAGCAATACCCGCGGCCGGGTCAAGAACGTTGTAAGCCGCGCTGATTTCTTTCTTAATGTCGGAAACGAGGGGATAATTAAGATCGCCTACACCGCCAGACTTGCGATCTGCTTGAATCCATGCTAGATGAGAAAACTCACTGTCAACGGAAACGCCAAGAATTTCTGTGTTAATTTTTTTAAATTCTTCGTGGCGATCGCTAAAAGCTGTGATCTCCGTGGGGCAAACAAAGGTAAAGTCTAGAGGGTAGAAAAACAGAACCACATACTTACCGCGATAGTCGGTAAGTTTAATGGTCTTGAAGTCTTGATCTACCACAGCTGTGGCTGTAAACTCAGGAGCCTGTTGACCAACACGCAGGCATCCTTCTGTTGCGTAAGTGAGGGACATTAACCTAATTCTCCTTCAACTTATATACGTATTATAACTTTGGAAATCGAGTGAGTGAACACTCACCCATCCATACTCCCACAGTTTAATTACAAACTGTTACGACTATATCATAGTCATAACGATTTTGGGTAAATCATGTCAGATTTAAATACAAAAGAATGGTTAATAACCAATGGCTTAGGAAGCTTCGCCGATGGAACAATTTCTGATATTCGCACCCGTGCTGATCATGGTTGGCTATTGGTTGCTACTCATCCCCCCAGCGATCGCAACTTTCATCACCAGCCAAAAAAACACCCCACCTAGAGAGTTTTCACAGTTACTCAGTGTGTATTCACTCTATTTCCGAGGTGATAGGGATTAAGCGAATTTAGAATTTAGAATTTAGAATTTAGAATTGCAGAAGCATCTGTTGATTTTGCGATTGCCTATGGCACTGGCGAAGCCAATCGCGCTCTTCAACACAAGCATCTTGCTTGTCGGGGAGTGAATTCCCCGCCTTTTACGGCTTATCCCCTTGTTGGTCTACCTTCAGATAAAAAAAAGAGAAAATGGGGAGTTGTTACTAATATCCCCATGGCTGTTGATTTGGTTCGCTTAACTAGTAGTTAAGCTTCAATAAATACCCGCAGATTACCCCGTTTTTTGACAACACGACAAGCTGTGGTATTACCGGATCGCTCAAACTCTAAATCTAGAATTGTGGGGCCAACTTTTAAATTCTGTAATGACAGGGAATTAATTGAGTCTGGTAAAGTGGGGTCAATAATTCGCAAGCAGTTATTTTGAGCGTCAGGTACTAAATTAACCACCATTTGCAGCAGTTGAAAAATAGCACCAGTAGCCCAGGCTTGGGGTGTACAAGCAACTGGATATTGTACAGGAGCATGGTCGCCATTACGTTCGTAACCGCAGAAAAGTTCTGGGGGGCGTTGATATGGTTGCTGGCTAGTCATATCAATCAAACCTTGAAACACTTCTAAGGCTTGGTCAATTAAACCGAGCGATCGCAGTCCCATGGCAATGAGAGAATTATCATGAGGCCACACTGAACCAATGTGATAACCCATAGGATTATAAGCTGGTGACAAACTGCTTAAAGTACGAATACCCCAACCATTGAACATATCTGGTCCGCGCAATCTTTCCGCCACACTATAAGCTTTTTCTGGTGTAAAAATTCCCAATTTGAGACAGTGACCGGGATTAGATGTAATACTATCCACTGGCTGTTTGTGTCCATCTAAAGCCAAGGCGCAAAAATCCTGGTCTTTGAGCCAAAAGTCTTGATTAAAACGAACTTTGAGATGTCTCGCTTCATCTAGCCAACGTTCGGCTAAATCTGGGCGATGTTTGATTCTAGCGATTGTTGCTAGGTGCGTTTTAGCTGCATAAACGTAACCTTGCACCTCACTCAAAGCAATGGGGCCTTTGGCTAACTCACCTCTATGATCTACGATGCAGTCATCAGAATCTTTCCAACCTTGGTTAGCTAAACCGCGTTTAGATTTACGGTAGTAGGTCAAATAGCCACTTTCTTGCAACTGGCTATCTATCCACTCCATCGCGGCTAGAGCATTAGGCCAAAGTTTGTCTATGGTTTCCTGATCATGAGTCCAAGCGTAGTATTCAGCATACAACATCAACCACAGGGGAGTAGCATCAACCGTACCGTAATAAGGTGTATGGGGAACTTCTTGACAGCGAGCCATTTCCCCATACCGTAACTCATGTAAAATTTTTCCTGGTTCTTCTTCCCGCCAATGATCTTCTGTTTTACCCTGATATGAGGCTAGTATGGTTAAAGTTTCCTTGGCAATTTGGGGATTTAACATCAAAGTTTGGGAAGCGGTAATGAGAGAGTCTCTACCAAATAACGCTGAAAACCAAGGTACACCTGCGGAAACAGTCTTATACTTGCCAAAAGACTGGCGCAACAAATACAAGTCCTGTTCAGCCCGCTCAATTACACGATTAAAGACACTTTTGTCTGATCTAATCTGTGTAATTTGCTGTATCCATTCTTGCTCTTCCATCCACTCAGCCGCTTTAGCTTGTACCAAAGTAAAAGCTGCACTCACTTTAGAACTTGGCTGATTGTTGGTCAACATATTAATTCTGTAACCCAGTTTTTGGGTTTCATGAGAAGCTAAATTCAATCGCCAAATTGCTGTGTAATCTTGGAAATCATCTGGTTGGCGATGCTGGAATTGGATACGAGATTCCATTAACCAGCCATCCAAACCTTGATAGGCTAGGGTTAAAGATTCTTCTCTTGATGGATCTACTTCTTCAGATGTCGAGTCTACCAAACGTAAAATTTTACCCCGGTGTTCTCTTTGGGCTCCCCGCACTTCAAATAAATCCACAAAATCTGCATCAAAGCTAACACTTAATTCAAAGCTGACACTGGTTGTGCTGTAATTAGATATTTCAATTTCTTCAAATAGCGCCCCATTGAGGACAATTTCCCGGCGAATACCCACCGTTTCTGCTTTCAAATGTTGATCAATATTGGGGTTGGTACACAGAATAGAAATTGCAAAGCCTTTTTCAGCAGTGCTACTGAGCAGAATAGGCGATCGCCCGGCAATTTGCAACTCCAGACGACTTAAAAATCGTGTATCAGCGCAAAATAATCCCACACTAGGGTTAGCATCTTGGAGGGAACAGCCAGAAATATTCCCCATGGTATCAGTCACCAAAAATAAATCATCATCTTTAACTGTTAAAGTTGGTTGTGGTCTTTCACTGACAACACAAGGCCATTCTGGTATAGGTAATTGTTCTGCGGGTGTAAAGGTCTTCCCATGCAAAGAGATTTTTTCTGGGGTAGTTAGTGTATCCGGTATCATTAGCCAAAGTTCCAGTTACAGGTATTTCTCAACGGTGTCAACAGGGGAAAGTGTCGCTGCTAGGCGGTTTTGATATTTTGCAGCCAAATTACCATTGGCATATTTTTCGCCAATAACTTACTACAAATCCTTATAAGGTTATATTTTCTAGATTTAAAGTCAAGGCTGAAAAATAGGGATTTTCAGCTAATTAATCCCACCATTAAGCCCGTCACAGCTTATGGAAAGATTATACTTACCCAAGATGCTAAATTTGCTTCTAGTTCCTGATGTATTGGAATCAGGACTTACGCAACTGGCACAGGCGATCGCTATATTATAGTATTTGTGTACTGAAATAAGTGACACAACTAGCACAAATAGTGGGCGGGCTTCGCGGTAGCAAAGCGACAAATTGAATCAAACCAAACACATAGAAATA
>NZ_JANQDH010000002.1 GCF_029891735.1 Chrysosporum bergii ANA360D | reverse complement strand
GGCGCTAAGTGGAAGTACAGCAATGTATGAAGCTGAGGTGTACTAACAGACCGAGGGCTTGACCTCTTCACTTTGGTTTTCGCGTTACTTGCAGTCTTCAGGGTTTTGTACCCGACAATTTTTCCTGGTGTCTATGGCACGATGGAACCACACTGATACCATCCCGAACTCAGAGGTGAAACGCTGTTGCGGCGACGATAGTTTTGGGGTTGCCCTCTGCAACAATAGCTCGATGCCAGGTTCATTTTTTCAACGCCATAAATAACAGCCTCTTCAATAATAGAAGGGGCTTTTGTTTTTATTTGGCTTTTTTGCAAGCCCCAATTAAGTGAAAAAATATTAATTAAAAAATATTAAAATCTTATATCCCAAGTTACCTAGGTCATCTTTCTTTTGAAAGATGAAAGATACATAAATTATATGTCACTGTAAAACAAAGTGAGAAGATATCTGAAAAATTTTTTGTGAATAATTTTCAGGGGAGAAATAAACATGGTAACCACATTGGATGATACCACACGAAATGCTATTGCTGTCAAATTGGCAGATATGAAATTAATTCAACAGTTGCTTATTGAAAATGAGGAACTGTTTTTAAGAGCGTCAACTGATGCGGAAATATCTGACCGTCTCCGGAAAATGCTAGAAGATGACCGCAAAAATCAAGGGGTTCTGGAAACTACCATTGTTCAGTATGGTATCCAGAAAGAACCAGAACCGATAGTTCAAGAAATGTGCAATAAAGTCCGCCAATTGATGGAAGACTCACAATTGAGTTTCTATGAAAAAATCTTTCAGCATGAATTGTTAAAACATCAACAAGTCATGTGTGGTATGGTAACTCACAAAGCTGCTCAAAAAGTTGGTGCGGATGTAATGGCCGCAATTACCCCTTTAAACACTGTTAACTTTGAAAACCGCGCTCATCAAGAGCAACTCAAAGGCTTTTTAGAAATTTTGGGTGTGCGTGAACTGACTGGACAAGAAGCAGACCAGGGAATTTGGGGACGAGTTCAAGACGCGATCGCTACTTTTAGCGGCGCTCTGGGTAGCGCTGTTACCCAAACTTCTGACAAAAAGGATATGAATATCCAAGACGTGATTCGTATTGATCACAATAAGATTAATATCCTATTTACAGAATTGCTACAAAGCAGCGATCCGCAAAAAATACAAGAGTATTTTGGTCAAATCTACAAAGACCTTACCGCTCATGCTGAAGCTGAAGAAGAAGTTGTTTACCCCAGAGTACGTTCTTTCTACGGTGACAGCAACACCCAAGAACTTTATGACGAACAGGCTCAAATGAAAAGGCTGTTAGAAGAAATCCGGGAAATTGACCCATCTGTTCCTGAATTTAAAGACAGAATCAGAAACTTGATGGATATTGTGGGCGATCATATTCGTCAGGAAGAAACTACAATGTTTGCTGCCATTCGCAACAACTTAAGTACTCATCAAACAGAGGAACTAGCAACACAATTTAAAGCCGCTAAGGGCAGAATTCAAGAAAGATTGGCAAGTACTAAGACCGGAGCGAATGTTTAGTTTAATTTGTGTATACCAATCCCAGCCCCTCTCCTAGGAGGAGGGGGGGTAGCTTTATTTGTGCTGGTTTATGATTGGGAGTTACCTAAATTTACCTTAAATACATTATTTTCTGGCTGTAGTTTAGGTAAACTGAGGGTTAAAATGCCATCTTTTAGGTCTGCCTTAACTTGTTGATGTTGCACTTTGCTGGGTAGAGTAACTATTCTTTTGAATTTGCCATAGTGGAATTCTGAACGAATATTTCCGTTGGATTCCATGCTTTGTTTGTTATGATGCTCACCAGCAATTGAAACTGTATCTTGAGTGACTTCAATATCTAAGTCTTCACTTTTTACGCCGGGAATTTCAACTTTTAACACCAACTCAGACCCCTGATCATGCAGTTCAACAGCAGGAACCCAGCCAGTTTTTGATGATCTAAAAATATCAGAGTTGCGGCGATCAAGTGTGGTCATTTCAGATAAAAATTGATCCATTTGACGACCTATAATTTCTATTTCTCGGAATGGTTCCCAATGAATAAGTGCCATATTGCCATTCTCTCCTTAACTAATTAAACTTTTAGAATTATTTAGAGTTTCCCGGATGATCATCAATCTGATGACTTATGAGAACTCTAATATTTTGGGCGAGAGGCTTGATTTGTTTCTTACCTCTGATATGTAATTTAATCTAAGCAAAGCTGCCAGGAGATTGGGCAAACCGTACAAACAACAGTTGCATTTACCGTATGACATTGTACAGCTATTATTTTGGTTGCCAATATTTATAAGCAGCGTAAGCCATAGTCACAACGCCTGTGATAATCGCCGACTCATCAATTTCAAATTCTGGATGATGTAATGGGTGATTAATTCTATCTTTGTAGCCTACACCCAAGCGAAACATGGAACCGGGGGCGTGTTCTAAATAGACAGAAAAATCTTCAGCACCTAGAGAAGGTTCTGGTAAGACTTGGACGTGTTCACTACTCCAGGCTTCTTCGGCGGATGATTGCAACAACTGGGTTATGGCATAATCATTCTGCACACTAGGCACACCAGGGCGATAATTAACTTGATAACGCGCTCCAAAAGAATGGCAAACATTAGCGACAATATTTTCAATCCAGTTGGGGAGTTGAGAACGGGTTTCTGGATGAAGCGATCGCACTGTTCCCAACAACTGTACTTGATCAGCGATCACATTTGGCGCTCTACCACCAAGAATTTTACCTATAGTCAAAACCACAGGACGCAAGGGATTCTGTGTGCGGCTAATGGCTTGTTGTAATGCACTAATCACCTGTGAAGCAATCCAAATTGCATCAACGGCTTCATGAGGACGCGCCCCATGTCCAGATTCCCCGATAATAATAATCTCTAAATCATCGGCTGCTGCGGTGAGTGCGCCGTAACGCACGCCAACAGATCCAGCAGGGATAGAAGGGAAAACATGAAGACCTAATACAGCCGTGACTTGGGACATTGCTCCATCTTTAACCATCCAGGTTGCTCCTTGAGCGATTTCCTCAGCTGGTTGAAATAAAAACCGTACCTTACCGCCCAACTCCTGGGAAATTTGGGACAGCACCATTGCTGTTCCCAGGCCAACTGTGGTGTGAACATCGTGACCGCAAGCGTGCATTACACCCTCTATGCGAGAAGCATATTCTAACTTTGTCCGTTCTTGAATGGGCAGAGCATCCATATCAGTACGAATTGCCAATATACGCTCATCTGTGCCAGTATTTTGTAATTCTCCAATTACCCCAGTTTTACCAATTCCCTCTTCTACATGAAGACCACTGGAGGATAACACACCAGCCACAAAGGCAGATGTTTGGTATTCCTGTCCGCTGATTTCTGGGTGCGAGTGGAGATGGCGGCGAATTTCAATTAAGCGAGGCTCTAATTTTGTGGCTAAGTCTTTAATATTGGTTAACATTACTTTATTTGATTTTACAGGCTTTGTTACCATCTTGACATTCTCAGGCGTAAACCCACGGGGATTATACACGCGCAATTACTTTTGCGTGTTGATTCCGTTCGTTGCTTACTTTTAAATGTTTTCCAGCATATCTTTGTTTGGCTTTACGTCTTAGATTCTCACCTTTTTCTGTGGTATAGATTCGACATTGAGGGTGTTTGATGGATTTTCTGCCTTTATTATAAATCTGGGATTAGGTTCATGATGTCCATTGAAATCAGAGTCAAAATATTCCAGCCCCACATCTAAACCTATTTCGCTATCAGCATTATGAAGTAATGATGAAGCAGCTATGAAAATCCCATGAACTTTAGTCACAGCAATACACGAAATTAGATTTATGCTTTAAAATGGTTTTCGTAACCAACTATAGTGAACCATTTATAGACTACCCCATATGTGATCCCCCTGGCTGAAACCTAAACAAGGCTGGGGGGACTTGCTTTGATGGGATGAAAAAAAAGAAATTTTCTTGTCCCACTCCTGAAATTAACGCCACCCCAAAAAGCGCAACCCAGGAACAATCAAGTAATGGGTCACCCCTAACCAAAAACTCATCAACACATTCACCAAGCTAAAAAAAATCATCCACCAGAAGGGCTGACCAGAAAGTTGAAAAATATTAGTTGTCGGGAAGCCAAGAAGAATGAGAAATGCAAAGATAATTGCTGTGCCAAATGCGGCAAATAGAGCATAAACTAGACGATGGCTGCGAAAACCGACACTCAATACTAACAGAAAAACTGCAATTAAAATCACTACTAATGGTTTTTCGCTGTTATCCTGTGGTGTGATTAATTGTAAAGATAACCAACTCAACCCATAGCCGAGCATCCCCATGAGAGACGTGAGCAAAAACTGTTGTCTTTGACCAAAACACTTTGATATTGTCAGTCCCCATGCAGTTCCTAAACCTGCGCCCATAAAGACAGTCATTTCTGTCACCATGACAGCTTGAGGATTGCTGACTAATTCCGGTAGCTGACGAGAAATATATTCAGCAAATTGATTGGCTAAAACTGTTCGATAAGCTATGGTATAGCCAGTAATAGTGCCTATACAACCGCCCAGTGTGGTTAGCAGCATTGCCCAAATTGTCGCTAAACAAGCCTGTAAAAATCTAAGAATCACATTGGCTATCAAAACCAGTGTTTTACCTGTAGCCGTAGTGAAATTATTTAATGTTTGCTCAACAGCTTGTATTAAGAAGCTAAATTTTATGGAAAGCTGTGTTGCTGCTTGGTGAAAAGAGTCTTTAATTTGGGAAAATAATCCAGTTTGGGAAGATGTGCGGGTAATTTTAGTTAAGCGTTGTTGAATTTTGCCTGCATTTGGCGGACGCGATCGCACATCTTCTTGTATCATTTCATCTAGTAAATCTGCCAGTTGGGGGTTAACACTGATGAGACTTCGCCACCTTAGAACCCCAGTGTGGGTGTCTGCCAGATCCGGGGGATATTCACCTGTCAGTAATTCAATCATTGTCCGACCGAGGGCGTAAAAATCAGCCCCAGGGCTGACATTACCCCCATTTATCTGTTCTGGAGGACTGTAACCAGAAGAATATAACTTAGTTGAACTAGATCCTCGACGTAGTTGAGGATTGTTAAATTGTTTTACCCCACCAAAATCAATCAACACTAAATCTAACTTGTTTTCTCCTCCAGTGGCGGAATTTCGCAACATCAAATTAGAGGGCTTAATGTCCCGGTGAATAATGTGGCGTTTGTGTAGTTCCTGTAAAATCTTGACAGCCTGGGCAAACCAATTTAACACTAAATCCTCTGGGCATCCTTGGGGATAGTTTTTTAGTACTTCCTCGAGAGTCGGTCCGTTAATTTTTTCCATCACCAGACAAGCTAGTACACGCGGTTTAGGATGGGACAAATTCACCTGAAAATAACCATCAGCCTCCACCAGGGGTACACCAGTATGGCGCAACTTAATTAATACCTCTGCTTCCTGTGTAAACAATTGCAGTGCTTTGGGTGAATTTTCCACTAAAACTTTGATTACTTTCTCAGTTTGGGTTTTTCCATCCCAAACCGTGTAAATTTGGGCAAATCCTCCCGATCCCAACGGTTGAAGTGGGACATAACGATCTAACAGATGTAGTAATGAGCCACAACTGACACAAAATTTGTTTCCCCAAGGTTGAGGATAAGGACGTTTACAGTCAGGATTTATGCAGTGAACCGCACTCTTTGTGATGTGGTACACATCCTCTACAATACAGAGACTAAATAGATTTTAACCTGTACTGTTGAAATTTTTTGGTGAATTTTTAAGTTTGATCATGTAAACTCAGAAGATGCCTACTGGGAACGATAGGCAATGTGGAGACTTTTCCATAAAATCGCCAAAGATGCCAGGGACATCAACCCACCCCAAAACCAATAAGGTAAAATTAAATACTTTTGCATTTGCGCAGTATCGGAAAGTCCGAGGGAACCAGCACTGTAGCTAAATAAATAATTCAGTTGGTGGTATACACTCACACAAGCTTGTACACCCAGAAGTTGAATAGCAAACCCCTGCATCCACTGGGGGGCTTTTAGAGAAACTCCCAAAATAATTAAACCTAGTAGAGGAATTGCCAACAATCCAAACCAAGAACGTACCCAGAGTAAAGTTGAAAGTAACAAAAAACCACCCAGTATTTTTAAACTCCAGGAGGCTGCGCTAAAACTACGAGAAGCTAGAATTAAACCTGCACCGGCAATAGGTGGACCCATCGGTCCGGCGGCCGCCACTAAAGCCGGGCCGATAGGCCATAAAGACCGAGAAATGCCATAACTAGCAACGCCAGAACCATTACTAAAAATTTTTAATTGGTGAAACTCTCCCCCTAATACCAAAGCCATTAAACCGTGACCGATTTCATGAAACCAAGTTGCCAAGATACTAAAAGGGTATAAAATATAATCCCCTCCTGGAACTTGCCACAACACAATTGTGGTCATGGCGGCTACCATAAGCCAAGTTAATCCCATACGTTCAACTGCGGGCGGAGCAACGGTTGTCAAGGGTGGTTGAAAATTTTTTCTTGGTTCTCTCATAGTTCACTGTCCTGGAAGTAATTACTCCAAATACTGGAGTGTAGTTTTATCTATTATTTTTACACCCATCCCGCTTGATGTGAGGGGAGACAGAGCATAGCCTATTCCTTATTTCCCGTTCCCTTGATATGATTGGTTCATCCTCCAAGATAGATGATAGAGACTACTGGAGGATGTTAAAAATCAGTTAAGCAAGTTGAAAGATAAACGTGACCAAATCTCCCTTACCCAGACTGACGCGATCGCCTGCTCTCAAGCGGTGACGGTTTCCTGGTGATAAGGGGGAATTATTAATGTAAGTGCCATTAGAACTACCCACATCTTCTATAAAGTAAGAATCTCCTTCAACCCGAATATCTGCGTGTATCCGGGAGACTATTTCCGAATTGGAAAAACCGGAAACATCCACATCTGGGGGAACGCGGTCATTGGGTTTGCCGATATGAATTACAGACAAAGCTTGGGGTAATTCAATGTCGCGATCGCTTTGGACATGGAATAACCGGGCTGTGACCTGCTGTAATTGTGTCATAGCGGGAGTTGGCACAGGAGCGGGGGCTGGGGTGGGAGTCGGCACTTCTGGCTGAGAAACCACAGGTTGAGGAGGAATACTAGGTGTTGGTGTTGGTGAAGGCGGGGGAATTTCTACTGCCATGGGTGATACTGCTGGTGGCATTACTGTTGGTGGTATAGGAGAAGCAACCTGCTGATTAACATTAGCATTTGGTTGTAAGAGTTCTTCAATAGGTTCTGGTTGAACTAGGGGAGGCACTTCTACTGGGATATCAGGGGCCACTGTGGGGGCAGATGTGGCCGCAGCAGGTGTAGCATTTGAGTGTAGGTTGTAACCACATTGACCACAGAAAGCAGCATCGGACTGCACAGTTGCGCCGCAGTTGGGGCAATGACTAGTTGTTGGTAACGGCGTATAACAAGCTTCACATTGGACAGCGCCGTCTGGGTTGGGGTGATTGCAGTTAGGACAGACGATCATCAATTTAAGCCTTTGGTCAAGATCATAGTCAAATAATGTTGGCAAGCAGACGGTTGTAGACAGTTAAGCTGTGAGTTCCGAACCTGCAGCCGCATCCAGCAACCACCAAAGTTCACCTTGGGGTTTAATTAAGCGGGATGGATAAGTAAAGTCATCTGCCACAGGCGCAAAGACTTGAGCCAAAGCTGGGCGTTTATTGGCACCAGCCACCATAAAAACAACACTGCGAGCAGCGTTAATCAATGGGTATGTGAAGGTTATGCGGGGGTTTCCGTCTTTGTTTCCTACAGTAATCAGCCGATCATCCACTTTTAAAGCTGGGGTATGAGGAAACAAAGATGCGGTATGTGCATCATCACCCATTCCTAGTAACACTATATCCAAAACAGGGAACTCATTGGGGTCAAAATTAAAGAAATCTCGCAGATGCTGTTCGTATTTGGCTGCTGAGACGGCTGGATCTCCTTCTAAAGTTGGTACAGGGTGAATGTTAGTCGGGGGGATAGCAACCCGATCTAACCATGCACGCCGGGCCATCAGTTCATTACTATCGGGATGATTTGGGGGTACATAACGTTCATCCCCCCAAAAGACATGAATTTTATCCCAGGGCAGGTTTTGATCAGCAATGGCCTCATACAATGGCTTGGGTGTACTACCGCCGGCTAAGGCTATAGTACATTGTCCCCGGTGTTCAATAGCTATTGACAATTTGGATAAAATCAACCCTAGCGATCGCGCCACTAGTGTTGAAATATCTGGGAGAATTTCTACCTTTTTGTTCATGGTTTCATCATTATTGTATTACCGACTTCCAGCAATACCATACCGAACTTATGAGTATTTGGCTGTTTAACTTTTGAAACTTTTAAGATGAGCAAACAAGCCATGGTAATTATTGTGATCAATATGGTGATCAATATTTATGCAAGAGATGATCTCTGTCTGCTATCACCTCTGTTTGTGCGATTAATAATTGCTGGATGCCTTTTTCCGCAAAATCTAGTAGCTGATTTAACTGAGCGCGGCTATAACTGCCTTCTTCTGCCGTTCCCTGGACTTCGATTATACCCAAATCTTGATTCATTACCACGTTTAAATCCACAGTAGCCGCCACATCCTCAGTATAGTTTAAATCTAAATATGGTTCGCCGTCTAATAACCCCACAGATACTGCTGCTACTTGTCTACACAAAGGCGATCGCTCCAATACACCTTGGCGCAACAATTGAGAGACTGCATGGGCTACAGCCACAAACCCCCCTGTAATTGCTGCGGTTCTAGTACCCGCATCTGCTTGTAACACGTCAGCATCTACAGTTAATGTTCTTTCTCCCAACACATCGAAATCAATTGCTGCTCGTAAACTACGACCAATTAAGCGTTGAATTTCTTGAGTACGTCCAGATAATTTTAACAATTCCCGTGGTTGTCGTTCTTGTGTAGCTGAGGGTAACATTCGATATTCAGATGTCAGCCAACCTTTACCTGTTCCTGTTAAAAACTTGGGTACTCCCTCAGTCACACTGACAGTACAAAGTACTTGAGTGTCTCCAAATTTTGTTAAAACAGAACCGGGAGCAAAGCTAGTAAAACCAGCATGAAAGCTGATATGACGTAGTTGATAGGGGGATCGACCATCGGGACGCTGCCAAACCATGAAAGTTACCTCAGAAGAAATTTTATACAGAATAACACAGCCTTCAGGTTAACAGATACCATTTTTAGTGATGAAAACCGAGAAGTGTGATAATCTAATTTCAGGTTTTCTATTTTGCAGATTTATTTAGATTTATTTAAAGTTCCCCTATGGTTTCCGAATTAAAAACTACCAGCATTAATTCAACCCTCAGTTTAGCTGATCCAGTTGCAGGATTACCTAGGTCAACAACCTTAATTATTCAAACAGAGGTCAAACGTGCTGAAAAATGATAAATGGATCATCGAACAAGCCAAACAAGGGATGATTTCTCCATTTGAAAGTTCTCTAGTGCGCCAAGTTGAAGATAGGCGAGTCATTAGTTATGGTTTATCTAGCTATGGCTATGATTTGAGATTAGCTCCCACAGATTTTCGCATTTTTAGACATATTCCAGGTACTATTGTTAACCCCAAGCGGTTTAACCCTGAAAACCTAGAATCTGCTACACTGCGAACTGATGAGGATGGATCATTTTTCATTATTCCCGCTAACTCTTATGCTTTGGGTGTCTCCCTAGAAAGACTGCGTATTCCTGCCAACATCACAGTTATTTGTATTGGCAAATCTACCATGGCACGTTGTGGCATAATTGCTAATATTACCCCGGCGGAAGCCTCATGGGAAGGCTTCTTGACCCTGGAATTTAGCAATGCTTCTAGTGCAGACTGTCGCATCTACGCTAATGAAGGTGTGTTACAGCTTCTGTTTTTAGAAGGGGAACCATGTCAAACTACTTACGCAGAGCGCCTTGGGAAGTATCAAAATCAACCCCAAACGGTTACCATTGCCAAGGTGTAAAAAGGTGGTAGTTTAATCTGAGACAGTACCATCTGGGAGAATAGCATTGCGGAAATTAGCTCCTTCTACATTGGCATTAGTTAAATTTGCATCTCGTAAATTGGCACGATCTAAATCAGCTTTATGAAGGTTAGCACCTTGCAAGTTAGCGCCTTCTAAGTTCGCCGATGTCAAATAAGTTGTACTTAAATCTGCATTACTAAGATTTGCATCTTCCAGATGCGCTCTATTTAGGTTAGCTTTACTCAGATTTGCACCACTAAGATTAACTTGATGTAGAATTACTCCATCGAGATTGGCTCTACTCAAATCAATCTGAGAAAAATCCCGTTCTCCAGCAGCATAGCGCTGGAGAAAATTATCTATATTATTTATCTTCATATCCACCTCACAGTATAATAGTATAATAGTTACTAATTATAATTTATACAGCACTGAGAGCAGTTAAGGTAAATTACCTATATTTAGTAATAGCCCTAGGCTAACAATTTTAACTCTAGTATTAAATCTGTCATGAGAAAGAATTATTTACAGCCTCAATAAACTAATTACCTCACCCTTGATATACCTCTTGGCAAAAATACCCCAAAGTAGATCAACAGGTTTTGACGCAGCTTGACCATAAAACGAGACGCAAGCCCCTGGCTTCAGACATGGGGATAAGTCCATAGCGACTTTAGTCCCATTACAGCGATTGATTGGCTTTAGCCACAGTGGTATGATGTTGAGCGTACCTAACTGGCATGGCAATGGGCTCGGAAAACCAAAAAATAAAAGTAAGCGCAATAGCAATACCTTAAGCTGTAAGAGCAAGCGAGTGTTTTTTAAATTCCACTATGGCAACTATCAACGACAACTACCTAAAGCTGAAAGCCGGTTACTTATTTCCCGAAATTGCGAGGCGAGTCAATAGCTTTGCACAAGCCAATCCTGATGCTAAAATTATCCGCTTAGGCATTGGCGATGTCACAGAACCGTTGCCAGAAGCTTGCCGCACAGCTATGATCAAAGCTGTGGAAGAAATGGGCGATCGCACATCCTTTAAAGGTTATGGACCAGAACAGGGTTATGCTTGGTTAAGGGAAAAAATTGCGGCTCAAGATTTTCAAGCCAGAGGGGCTGATATAGATGCTTCAGAAATCTTTATCTCTGATGGTTCTAAGTGCGATAGTGGCAACATTCTCGACATTTTTGGACAAAATAACATTATTGCGGTGACTGACCCTGTATACCCCGTATATGTGGACACTAACGTTATGGCTGGTAACACCGGGGCTGCTAACGATAAAGGGGAGTTTGCCGGTTTAGTATATCTGCCTATTTCGGCTAAAAATAACTTTACAGCTGAAATTCCCTCCCAGAAAGTTGACCTAATTTATCTGTGTTTTCCCAATAACCCCACTGGCGCAACTGCTACCAAGGAACACCTCACAGCATGGGTAGACTATGCTAGAGCCAATAACTCAATTATTTTCTTTGATGCTGCCTATGAGGCTTACATCACTGACCCGACCATTCCTCATTCAATATACGAAATTCCCGGCGCAAGAGAATGCGCCATTGAGTTCCGTTCTTTCTCTAAAAATGCAGGCTTTACGGGAACCCGTTGTGCATTGACTGTTGTACCCAAGACCCTAACAGCAAAAGCTGCTGATGGTTCTGATGTGGAACTGTGGAAGTTGTGGAATCGCCGTCAATCCACTAAATTTAATGGTGTTTCCTATATTGTCCAACGGGGTGCTGAAGCTGTGTATTCTCAGTCAGGACAGGGGCAAATTCAAGCATTAGTGAGTTTTTATCTAGAAAATGCCCAAATTATTCGTCAACAACTATCAGCGGCCGGACTAGTTGTGTATGGTGGAGTAAATGCACCTTATGTGTGGGTGAAAACTCCGGATAATTTATCTAGTTGGGAATTTTTTGATAAGTTACTGCACATTGTTAATGTGGTGGGTACGCCTGGTTCTGGTTTTGGCGCGGCGGGTGAGGGCTATTTCCGCATTTCGGCTTTTAATAGTCGGGAAAATGTGGAGGAAGCAATGAGGCGCATTACTGAAAAAATCAAGGTGTAAAAAGTTTGGGTGGGCTTTGCCCACCATTAACCCCCACCATTAACCCCCACCATTAACCATTTTATAGCGAACTTTACCCAAAGGGAACCAGCAGCCCGCACACTATCTCAGGTGTTTAAGGAATGCTATAATATTAGATAAAATATGATAAAATTAACAAAAATTTATTATGGTTTTCCTTCAAGAATTATCGGAAATATTACAAGCAGAAGACCCAGAACAAAGGCAAATGATTACTGGTGTGAGTTGGGAAAATTATCAAGTTTTACTCGATAATTTAGGTGATAATCGGCAATATAGAGTTACATATTTAGATGGAGTCATAGAACTGGTGTCACCAAGCCGCAGTCACGAACGCTATAAAACAATTATTGGTTCTTTGTTAGAAGCTTATTTTCAAGAAAACCGCATTCGTTATTTTCCTCTAGGTTCTACTACTTTCCGCAAACCAGTAAAAAAAGGAGGTACAGAACCAGATGAATCATACTGCATAGGAACAGAAAAAGAATTGCCTGATTTAGCGATTGAAATTATAGTAACTAGTGGGGGAGTTGATAAGTTAAAAGTTTATCAAATATTAGGTATCAAGGAAATCTGGTTTTTTAAAAATAATCAATTTGAAGTTTATATCTTGCAGGGAGAAAATTATCAACAATCTCTCGAAAGTGAGTTATTACCTAATCTAGATGTATCAATGTTAGCAGAATATGCGATCGCGCCTGATCCTTTGCAAGCTGTGTTGGCATTTCGGGAAAGAGTTAGTATGAAATCACCGGGGAATAAGCTGTAATAAATAGTATTGATGTGAAAGCACAAGGATATTACAATGAACGAAGGTAAGTCATAACCTAGACAAATTCAATGAATGCTAAGGAATTTTTCCAACGGGGTGTAATTTTTCTGACTAAATTTAAAGATTATTATGCCGCAATCACCGACTTTGATCAAGCTATAAAAATCAATCCCGGCTTTGCTGAAGCATATTGTAATCGGGGAGAAGCTCGTTACCTGTTAGGCGATTACGAGGGGGCGATCGCTGATTATGATCAAGCTATACAAATTAACCCCCATTCTTCGCTATCATACCATAGTCGGGGTCGTGCTTACTTAGCCCTTGAAAACTACGATCAAGCCATTGGCAATTATCAACAAGCCATAGAAACTACTACTCACCCAGCTAATGTATATTATATTGATATAGCCACAGCTTTACATAACCGGGGTGTAGCCTTGTGTAATCGGGGTGATTATCAAGGAGCAATAGCAGATTTTGACCAAGCTATACAATGGCATCCTTATTTTGCCCCAGCTTATAGCAGTAGGGGTAATATATCCTATATTTTAGGAGAGTATCAGCAAGCCATCGCCCACCATAACCGCGCTTTACAACTAAATCCCAACTTAGCCGCAGCTTACCATAATCGAGGTAATGCCCACTATGAGTTAGGAAACAACCAAGAAGCTATAGAAGATTACAATCAGGCTCTACAAATTAACCCTAACTTTGCTGAAGCTTACTATAATCGGGGTCTAGTTTATTCTCGCCTCAAAAATTTTCCCCAAGCCATAGCCGACTTTAACCAAGCCCTCACCCTCAACCCTGATGATCTGCAAGCATACTCTCAACGGGGTTTAGTGCGAGAAACTTTAGGAGACTATTATGGATCTCTGAAAGATTATAGTCAAGCATTGCAAAAAAACCCTACTCTAGCTTCAGTATACAGCTTGCGGGCTAATGTACGTCGTTGGTTAGCAGACTATCAAGGGGCTATTGATGATTGTAATCAAGCTATCAAACTTCATCCCCGTCTAGCTCAAGCATACTGCTATCGGGCTGCGGCTCGCCATGGTCAGGGAGATTATCAAGGAGCGATTGAAGACTATACTATGGCATTAGAAATTGATGGTAATTCAGCTGAAGCTTATTGTGGGCGGGCTATTACTCACCAAATTTTGCAAAATTTCTCTGACGCAGTTGCAGACAACACCCAAGCCATCAACTTTGTTCCTCAATTTTCATCAGCTTACTGTAATCGGGGTAATGCTCATCGTCTGTTAGGAGAGGAAAATAAGGCGATGGCTGATTATGATCAAGCTTTAGAAATAAATCCCGATTTGATAGAAGCTTATTACAATCGGGCTGGTCTTCGCTATGCACTCAATGACTATCAAGGCGCAATTGCTGATTACACCCAAGCAGTACAAAGAAATCAGAAATCAGCTACATTTTACCGCGATCGCGCCCAAGCCCGCTATGCTCTGGAAGACTATCAAGGCGCAAGAGAAGATTACACTCAAGCCCTGGCGATAGACTCTACTAACGCTGAAGACTGGTATAATCGGGGTCGGAGCCTGGCCATGCTGGGAGAGTTAACAGCAGGGTTAGCTGATTTAAATCAAGCCTTGCAACGTCAACCATTGTGGGCTTTAGCTTATATGCTGCGGGCTGATGTGCGTTTGCGCCTCAAAGACTATCCAGGTGCAATTGCAGATTTCCAAACATCTGCTGACATATATAATAGAGAGGGAAATATCCAATATTATCAACATATGCTTGGGGCTATCGCAGAAGTTGAAAGTTTATATCAAAAATAGACGGGGGGAACAGGGAAGGGGCAAAAATAAATAATGTGTACGGAATTTTGTTTAAATTAAAATGGGGAAATAAAGCGGTTTAGTACAGTAGGGGAAGCAAATACCCGCACTACAATACTGTATTTAGGAAACCGGTCATCAAATCATTAATGTAACCTATAATGCTGTTTTATAAAACATAATCTTGCTAAAATAAGTTCAAAAGCTTGGTGGGATATTCTCTTCGTAAATTTCCGTTGCTTGTAGTAATTACCATTAATTTACCAAACTAAGATTATGAATCGCTCTTCCTCTGGCTTGTTTGTAGGTTTGCAAACAGCTATTACCTCTGTGGCTATTTCTCAGAGAACTGATAGTGTTAATAACCTACCTGTTTGTGATTCTATCAATGACAGTGGACTTAACTTTGACCGTGGGTCTGGACGCATTGGGGCTGGTTGCTAAATCCCCCTTGATTAAATCTACAATTCTCTCATGTGAGTAATTAGTAGAATATTCATGAGATTACTTATCCGTGCGATCGCTAACAACCTTTTCTAGCAATTACACCATCAGCTAGAATTTTTGAGGAGCGATCGCGCCTCACGCAGTGTGGGAAGTAGTCACAGCAATTTATTATCTGAATCATTGCGATCAGTAAAAGGGAACAGGTAAAGCTGGTTGATGAGTTGCTTTAATTGGGGTAAGCGCTCAGAGGATATAATGAATATCCCATTGATCAGGGCTTGCTGTGTTAAACCAGTTTTTTCTAGTCGGACTTGTATATTATGTTTTTTTAGTATAAAATAGGCAAAATGGCATACTTTCCCCCATGGCTAAGGAAATAGAGCGTAAATACTTACTTAAAGATGATAGTTGGCGAAAATTGGCTCAAGGAACTGTATACTGTCAGGGGTATATCCCCACACAACATCAAGTTACTGTCCGTGTGCGTATAGTAGGGAAACAAGGCTACCTAACCATTAAAAGCCCTACTGTGGAATGTTCTAGACTAGAGTTTGAGTATCCCATTCCTTTAGAAGATGCTCAAGAAATGCTGAGGACATTGTGTGAACAGCCTTTGATCGAAAAAACCAGATACAAAATAGAGTGGGAGGGGTTGATTTGGGAAATAGACGAGTTTGAGGGGCTAAATAAAGGGTTAATTTTAGCGGAAGTTGAACTAAATAACATAAATCAGCAAATTGTATTACCTCCTTGGGTTGGGGAAGAAGTCTCCCAGGACCCCAGATATTTCAATAGTCAATTAGTTACACATCCATATTCACAATGGTAAATATAGCGTCTCTTAATTGCCTATTAAGTAATTAAGCTAAAATGATATCATGATGGGTTTTCAATATACTGAAGCACTGGTCACCATAGCATCTGTTAATTTTGATAATTTAGTTAAATTCTATACAGAAATGCTCAATCAAAAACCGTCACCTTTCATACCTAATGTGTATGCAGAATTGCAACTTGCTGGTGTACGGTTGGGTATTTTTCAACCGAAAAACAATCACTCATCAGAATTTGCTAATTCAGCAAACAGTAAGATAAGTTTGTGTTTAGAAGTGAGTAATTTAGAAGCAGCGATCGCTCACATAACCAACCTAGGCTACCCACCCCCTGGAGAAATCTCCACAGCTTCCCACGGTAGAGAAATTTATGTTTATGACCCTGATGGCAACCGAATTATACTACATCAGGGAACGGGTCAATTGTAGTGTGAGCATCTTGCTGGCTACTGGTGAAATAAAAATATTGGCTAATTTCAAAATCTAAAATCTAAAATTGATTAATTTCTCAAACTATGTCTTTAAATCAAAACTACAAATTAAACCTCATCCAATGGTATCCGGGTCATATTGCTAAAGCGGAAAAAAACCTTAAGGAACAGCTAACCAGGGTAGATGTGGTGCTAGAAGTACGAGATGCGCGGATTCCTTTGGCTACCCATCACCCTCAAATAGATGAATGGGTGGGGAATAAAGCGCGTTTGTTAGTATTAAACCGATTAGATATGATTCCGCTCCCAGTGCGATCGCTTTGGGGAGATTGGTTTAAACATCAAAGTCAAGTCGCCTATTTTAGCAATGCTCAACAAGGTCAGGGTGTGGTGGCCATAGCAAAAGCTGCTCAAGCAGCAGGGGTAAAACTCAACCAAAGAAGACGCGATCGGGGAATGTTACCCCGTCCAGTGCGAGCCGTCGTCATTGGTTTTCCCAACGTGGGTAAATCAGCCTTAATTAACCGTCTATTGGGAAAGCGAGTGGTAGAAAGCGCCGCCCGTCCAGGGGTAACTCGCTCTTTGCGTTGGGTGAGAATTTCCGAACACCTAGAATTATTAGATGCTCCCGGCGTAATTCCATTAAAAATGGGAAATCAAGAAGCCGCAGTCAAGTTAGCAATTTGTGACGACATTGGTCAAGCGTCCTATGATAATCAGCTAGTAGCATCAGCTTTCATAGACCTACTCAATCAATTGCAAGAAACAGCAGGGGAATTATTACCACCCTCGCCCTTATATACTCGCTACCAACTTGACCCCGTACCATACACCGGGGAAAGCTATTTACACGCCTTGGCAGAACATCGTTACCAAGGGGACGTAGAACGCACAGCCAGACATCTATTAACAGATTTTCGTAAAGGCTTATTAGGTGCAATTCCTCTAGAATTACCACCCGGCCTGTAAACCAGCATTTGAATATTTAAGCCAAGCGCCTGGCTTCCACAGTCAGGGGTAAACTGTTAGTATCAGGTAACTCTGTAAATTCCAACTCCCAGCCATTAGCTAAAGTTAGAACTATACCATCATTACCTTTTGTTTGTTTAACTACTTCTTCTTCCATGTCTTTTTTAGCAACATAAGCAACTAAATTTCCCGCATCATTCATCCGTAACATAACTTTCATGAATTCTCCTCCACCGCTTCTAATTCTTTTTTCCGACAACCAACAACGAACCCTGTCTCTAAAAAATGCACAGCATAAATATAGGAAGTTTGTAAATAAGTACCTACACTCGCTATATAGCCCACATCTCCTTTGTTCCCTAAAATCGCCCCGACTTCTTGACCGGGAAACGTACCATCATTTTTGATCAGTTTGCGAAGTCTGACTTTTTGACCAATTTCAAAAACAGGTGGTAAGTTTAGCTCTAATTCATCACGTTGCATGAGAGTACCTGTGTTCTTTTACCAAGCTCAAAAGTTCTTCTACAGTGAGATTGCGTTTTTGCTTGATTGACTGGTGGCGGACTGCATCCAGGACAGATTGCGTTTCCTGTGGGTTGAGAAAAATGTTATTTTGCTGTAACAAACTGGTCACCAAATGTCTACCAGAGTGCTTACCCACTACTAAACGGCGTTCCCAACCTACTTCTTCTGGTGCAAATGGTTCATAGGTGAGGGGGTTTTGTAGTACGCCGTGAGCATGAATTCCCGACTCATGAGCAAAGGTATTTTCACCCACAATTGCTTTCCAGGGTGGAACATGAGAATTAGATGCTGAAGCCACTAGTTGTGATAATTGCAACAAACGGCGAGTATCAATGGGCAAACTCATCCCGTAAATACGTTTAATAGACATGACAACTTCTTCTAAAGCCGCATTTCCCGCCCTTTCCCCCACACCGTTAACTGTGGTATTTACAGATGTAGCTCCGGCTTTGATACCAGCTAAAGCGTTAGCAGTTGCCAAGCCAAAATCGTTGTGAGTGTGAATTTCTACAGGAATGGACAAAGCCGAAACTAACTGTTTAACTTTAGCGTAGGTGCTGAAGGGGTCAAGAATGCCCACAGTATCGCAGAAGCGGAACCGCGAAGCACCCCATTCTTGAGCATTAAGGGCTACATCTAACAAAAAGTTAGGGTCAGCCCTAGAAGAATCTTCTCCCCCCACTGCTACCCAAAGACCTTGATCAAGGGCAAAATTAATACAGTCCTTCAGTTTTTGCAAACTGACTCGCCATTGACCATGAAATTTAGCAGCAATTTGGATTCCAGACACAGGGATGGCGATATGTACTCGCCTTAAACCGCAGGTGATGGAAGCTTTGATATCTGAAATCACCGCCCGATTCCAACCCAGCAGCCTGGCTTGCAAACCCAACTCAGAAATTGCTAAAATAGCGTGTGTTTCTGCTTCTCCCATGGCTGGTATCCCTACTTCTAATTCGGGAACACCAATAGCATCGAGAAATTGGGCAATGGCTAACTTTTCTTCAAAGGTAAAAGCAACACCTGCTGCTTGTTCACCATCACGTAATGTAGTGTCATTAATTAAGATATCATTCATCTCAAGCATTTCTCCTGTTGCCTACTTACTTTTAAATGTTTTCGAGCATATCTTTGTCTGTTTTCTTGGGTATAGATTCGAGGTTGAGCGTGTTTGATGGATTTGTCAACTTTTCTTATAAATCTGGGATTAGGTTTATGATGTCCATTGGAATCAGAGTAAAAATATTCCAGCCCCACATCTAAACCTATTTGGCTATCAGCTATTCTAGGTTCTTGTTTAACTTGGTTTAACTTGTGTATCTACACAGAATTGAACAAGCAGAAACCATCAGCAATTTTAACAATTATAACGATAATAACGGGTTTAATTAACTTATTGCTTGGTTGATAGCTTGGTTTTTTACTCTAACACTAGCACTACTTAATCACCTCTTTTATGTTTTAGTTCATCTTCATGATTATTAAATCATAGCTAAATACCAAATCAACTATCTGTATGAGAGAGAACCAAAAACAGGTATAATTTTAGGAAGAAGTTTACCATTGCCAAATGAGGTATTTTATCTTAGCGATTACCTGAGATGACTGTGAGTAAACCTAAGAGTAAAAGTTAGAGAAAAAATCTGTTAATGATTCTCATCTAGCCAATCTAAAATCTGCTCTAATTGCTGTAAATTAACCAGTCCATATTGCCACAGCAGCATGGGTAATGGTTCATCATCAAATTTACGATGTCTTTGTGCTACAGCAATATCTGCATTTGTCAGTTCCAGTTCCTGATGTAAAAAATTAAGAAATTTCCTCTCACTGTTAGCAGTTGTCATGGTCGCAATTGTTTAGTTATTCTCTTGGTCAAGCTAGGCTGGAATGGAGAGATACACCAGTGTTGTTTAGGGGTTGTGTAAATTCCAGCAACGCTCTAACCAGTCCACTAATTCATGGCGAGAAGCGAGAAACTGCATCACAGTACTGCGGACTAGTATGGCTTCTAGTAAATTATTCACTTTCACTGTCAGAGAACCATCCCTATGACAAGAACAGGGTATCATCAGTTCTTGTAAACGCTGACAAATTTGCCAGCGATCGCACAAAGGAATCTGTAAAACTTGATCTCTTGGGGGATCATAACTATGTGGTGGTAACATGATTAAATGCAGTTGGGGGTTTTGATGATTTTCAATAGTATTTAACGGCTCTTCCCTGGGTAGTGTTTGGTTAAGAAAACCGTTTACTATTTTTATGCTTATATCAGGTAACCTCCAACTGGAGATTAGGACTCGTGGTTATTGGATTTATTGAATTAATTACAGTTGTACTCAATTATCCTTAACTCTGATTGTAAATAAATTTAAATTAAATTTAAAATTTCTTGGGGGTAGGGGTGCTAGTATTTAATCATGGGGGTTCTGGTATTTTTAGGGTCAAGGCTTGAGAATTTTTGTACTCACCACAAATAACCTCACCTATGAGATTTAGCAGCGCATTAGGCAAGTTATATGGCGATTTATTAAGTTGTACTCACTTGCTCACCAACGCGAGGCAGACAGAATTACAACAAGTTCTGTATACCCAGCTACTATTTTTATTGTATGATTACGTTAGCTAAAAAACAGGTTTCTTTATTTTTTTTTTGGCTTTGTTGTCTGTCTGTATGTATACGTTTCTTCATTTAAACAATAGTTTTTGTAAACATATATAAAGTTGATAGTTAAAACTTTAGTTCTCTCTACCTGAACAGGGTAAGCTTAAATACAACAAAATCCAACAGGTTTTGACCGGCATTACTGTGTTATGCGGGCAGATTTTAACTGACTTAAGGTAATTTCAGTGAAACAGCAAAAAAATACATTTAGCCATATAACAGCAAAAGAAAGAAATTATTTATCATTTCCGGCACAGTTTTTATTAAATCAAAACCTACTTCAAGGACAAATACTAGATTTTGGTTGCGGCTTTGGTAGTGATGTAAAAATCATCAAAGAAAAAGGTTTTGATATTACAGGCTATGACCCCCATTATTTCCCCGGCTATCCTCAAGGTAAATTTGATACAATCATATGTTTTTATGTTTTAAACGTTTTGTTACCTGAAGAACAAGCTAATATTTTGATGGAAGTATCACACTTATTAAAACCAGGAGGTAAAGCTTATTATGCAGTGAGAAGGGATCTGAAAAAAGAAGGATTTAGAGAACATTATGTCCATAAAAAACCTACATATCAATGTTTAGTTAAACTGCCGTTTCATTCATTACACGCAGATGAAATGCGGGAAATATATGAGTATATTCATTATAATCAGCGCCGCAATTCATCTGATCATTGTATATTTTGTAATCCTCATAAACATCTCACCTTATTAACGGAGTCAGCAACTGCCTATGCTATGTTAGATGGCTATCCTATCAGTAAAGGACATACTTTAGTAATTCCTAAACGCCATGTTAGTAATTATTTTGACTTACCATTTAAAGAACAGTCCGCTTGCTGGTTTATGGTGAATAAAGTTCAAGGGATTCTCGCCGCAGAATTTGCACCAGATGGTTTTAATGTGGGGATGAATATTAACCGAGAAGGTGGACAAAATATTATGCACACTGCTATTCATGTCATCCCCCGTTACAAAGGTGACTCTGTGGGTAAAAGTGGTATGAGAAAAGTTATCCCTAAGAAACTGTAGGGGCTGATTACCATAGGCTTTTACTCATTTTGATGACCTGAAAAACATAAAATAAATATAAACTGCATTGCTTTTTACCAAAAAAAATGATAGGTTAGATACATAGTCAGGCTAACTCAAACTCTCAATTCTAACTCTGGGGAATGTACGGGCGATCGCTAAAAACGTGATTCTTGCTTATAGACATTAATTCTCAATATGTGTATGATTAAAAGTAATGTAGTTCCTGGTTTCATGCTGATTACGCCATTAATCATAGGTTTCTGATTCTCAAAACTGCCCCGACCCAGCACCTAGAATTTATGCTTAATGAGTGGGGAAAATTAAAAAAATATGAATTATGGCATTTGTAGATCAGAAAAAATGATATGTTAGATACATAATTTAAATTCTGACTCGTCACCACTACTAAAACCTAAACCTGCTCAAGTTTTTAACTCCTTAAGCCTTTCTTCTTGATATTGATTTAAGAGATTTAAGCCGGGTTTGAGTACATATTTATGTACTGGAAAAATTGAATAAAATCGACTCAAACCCTTGTTAATATTGGGTTGCAACTGAGTACAGAGAAATCCTGAACCCCCCTTCATAAATACTCGTACCCCAGTGGAAAAATACCAGAACCCCTACCCAAAAAATAAATTGTTAAAGCTTGTAAACACCACCTGGTTAGGGTGGTAAAATTTGAGTACAAGGGTAATAAATCCAATAAATTCTATCTTTCATCAACGCCCAGACCATAGAATAAGCACTGCTATAAATCATATATCGCCAATCACTCAACGCTCTCACCAAAAGCAACAGCGAAGAGTGAGTGGAGGGATGAGATAGCACCATGCCTCTGCGAATGGAAGTCGCCCTTGTAATCATCAACAAATTCCCATCCAGAATCAAAAGTTGACACACACCAGCTATCCAAGACGCGACTTCATTTCTTAGGTTAAGACAGTAGCAACGGCATCTCCCACAGTGGCATTTAGTCCACCGACCTTGCGAAATTCAATGATACTACCGTCTAACGGACTCCTCACCTCCTCCCATCAGGAACCGGCATTAACCCCAGCAAAATCAGGTGGTTGCGGATGTGACAGCAGCACCACCGTAGAAATGGATCAAAAGCTCCAAGAACGCATCGCTAAACATCCTTGTTATAGTGAAGATGCTCATCACCACTACGCCAGGATGCACGTTGCAGTTGCACCAGCTTGTAATATTCAATGTAACTATTGTAACCGCAAATACGACTGTGCCAACGAAAGTCGCCCAGGAGTAGTGAGCGAGTTACTAACACCAGAGGAAGCAGCACACAAAGCTTTGGTAATTGCAGGCAAAATTCCCCAAATGACAGTTGTGGGAATTGCAGGACCTGGTGATCCATTGGCGAATCCTGAAAAGACGTTTCGCACTTTTGAGTTGATTGCAGACAAAGCCCCAGATATCAAGCTGTGTCTCTCAACTAACGGTTTAATGCTACCGGAATACATTGACCGCATCAAACAATTAAATATAGATCACGTTACCATTACCTTAAATACCATAGACCCAGAAATCGGCGCTCAAATTTATGCTTGGGTTCACTACAAGCGTAAGCGTTATAGGGGTGTTGAAGGTGCTAAAATTTTGCTAGAAAAGCAAATGGAAGGTTTGCAAGCTCTCAAAGAAGCTGATATTTTGTGCAAAGTTAATTCTGTGATGATTCCCGGAATTAATGATCAGCACTTGATCGAAGTCAATAAAATGATTCGTGAAAATGGTGCATTTTTGCACAACATCATGCCTTTGATTTCTGCTCCAGAACATGGTACACACTTCGGCTTAACAGGTCAACGTGGTCCCACACCTAAAGAAGTAAAGGAACTACAAGATAACTGTGCCGGCAATATGAAAATGATGCGCCATTGTCGTCAATGCCGGGCTGATGCGGTAGGATTATTAGGAGAAGACCGCAGCCAGGAATTTAGTAAAGATAAATTCTTGGAAATGTCCCCAGAATATGACTTAGAACAACGGGCCATTGTTCACGAAGGAATTGAAAAGTTTAAACAAGAATTGAAAATAGCCCAGGAAAAAGCACGCACAGGAAAGGAATTTGCTAGCCAGCCCAAAATCTTAGTTGCAGTAGCCACTAAAGGCGGCGGACTAGTTAACCAACACTTTGGTCATGCTAAGGAATTCCAGATTTACGAAGTGGATGGTAATCAAGTAAGCTTTATCGGTCATCGCAAGGTTGACCAATATTGCCAAGGTGGATTTGGAGAAGAAGCCACATTTGAGCATATTATGGCAGCGATCGCAGATTGCAAAGCGGTTTTAGTTGCCAAAATTGGTAACTGTCCCCAAGAAAAATTGCAAAAGGCGGGAATACAGACTGTTGAAGCTTACGACGTGATTTCAAAGGTTGCTTTGGAATTTTACCAGCAATATGTAGAGGGACTAGAGACTAGAGACTAGGTGTGAGGGGCTAGGTATGAGGGAAAAACTCCCCAATACCCCCCACTTAGTATCTCCTATGCAATACCCAATACCCAAAAAGGAGAATAATCATGGCTTATCAAGTCACTAGCCAATGTATTTCCTGCAGTCTTTGTCTGTCTGTATGTCCCACCAATGCAGTAAAGGTGGTGGATGGTAATCATTGGATTGACCCTGAACTTTGCACAAACTGCTTAGATACTCTTTATTCCGTTCCTCAGTGTAAAGCAGGTTGTCCCACTTGTAACGGTTGTGTGAAAAAACCCAATGACTATTGGGAAGGTTGGTTTGCTAGTTACCATCGCTCTTTAGCAAAATTAACTAAAAAACAAGATTACTGGGAACGTTGGTTTAACTATTACTCCACAAAATTTTCTGAGCAATTATCTCGACATCAGAGTAAAGTTGTAGGTGTATCAGGATGAGCATCATTTATTTGGATAATAACGCTACAACCAAGGTAGACCCGGAAGTTTTAGAGGTGATGTTGCCCTACCTGCGGGACTACTACGGTAATCCTTCTAGTATGCACACCTTTGGCGGACAACTGGCCAAACCGGTTAAAATGGCACGCCAGCAACTAGCCGCCCTCATTGGTGCTGATGAGTCAGAAATTGTTTATACTAGTTGTGGTACAGAAGGAGATAACGCAGCCATTCGCGCTGCACTGTTAGCACAACCAGAAAGGCGACATATCATCACCACCCAAGTGGAACACCCGGCAGTTTTGAATGTCTGCAAACAACTGGAAACCCAAGGTTACAACGTTACTTATCTTTCTGTTAATCGTCAGGGACAGCTAGATTTAGCTGAATTAGAAGCATCTCTCACTGGCAACACCGCCTTGGTAACAATTATGTATGCCAACAACGAAACAGGTACGGTGTTTCCCATTGAGGACATTGGGTTAAGAGTAAAAGAATACGGCGCTATTTTTCATGTGGATGCAGTGCAAGCAGTGGGGAAAATACCCTTAAACATGAAGAGCAGCACCATAGATATGTTAACTCTTTCTGGTCATAAAATCCATTCTCCTAAAGGAATTGCGGCTTTGTATATCCGGCGGGGTGTGCGTTTCCGTCCCTTGCTCATTGGCGGACACCAAGAACGCGGCCGTCGAGCGGGAACAGAAAACGTTGCTGGTATTATTGCTTTGGGTAAAGCGGCAGAGTTGGAACTCTTACATTTGGAAGAGGCTACCACAAGAGAAAGAAAACTGCGCGATCGCTTGGAGCAAAGCTTACTGGCTAAAATTCCGGACTGCGAAGTTAACGGCGACGTAACGCACAGATTACCCAATACTACCAATATTGGCTTTAAGTACATTGAAGGTGAAGCAATTCTGCTATCCTTAAATAAACACGGTATCTGTGCTTCTTCTGGTTCAGCCTGTACCTCCGGTTCCCTAGAACCTTCTCATGTTCTCCGGGCTATGGGTTTACCCTACACCACCTTACACGGTTCCATTCGTTTCAGCCTGTGTCGCTACACCACAGAAGCTGAAGTTGACAAAGTAATAGAAGTCATGCCTAGCATTGTGGAACGTTTACGGGCTATGTCGCCTTTCCAAAATGATCAAGCGGGTTGGCTACAAGAACAAGCGCTGATTCATAGTTAACAACTAACTAGCGGGTACTAGGTATGGGTAAGTTTGGCTGTCATTCCTAGTCCCTGATCTAAAAATGAGCTACAATCCAAAATCTTCTCAAATTTTCCAAAATTGATTATGTGGGACTACACAGATAAAGTATTGGAGTTGTTTTACAATCCCAAAAATCAGGGAACTATTGAAGAAACAGACCAACCGGGAGTTAAACTAGCAACGGGAGAAGTGGGTAGTATTGCTTGTGGTGATGCCCTGCGACTGCATTTGAAAGTTGAAGTAGAATCTGATAAGATATTAGATGCACGGTTTCAAACCTTCGGCTGCACTAGTGCCATTGCTTCTTCGAGTGCTTTAACAGAAATGGTCAAAGGTTTAACCCTAGACCAAGCTTTGAAAATTTCTAACCAAGAAATTGCCGACTACTTAGGGGGCTTACCAGAAGCCAAAATGCACTGCTCTGTTATGGGGCAAGAAGCATTAGAAGCTGCTATTTATAATTATCGGGGCATAGCTCTCCCCTCCCATGAGGACGATGACGAAGGTACATTAATTTGTAGCTGTTTTGGAGTTAGCGAAAGCAAAATTCGCCGTGTCATTGTAGAAAATAATCTCACTGATGCGGAACAGGTAACAAATTATGTGAAAGCTGGTGGCGGATGCGGTTCCTGTTTAGCTAATATTGATGATATTATAAGAGATGTAAAGGAGAAAGCCGGCGTGGCTGCCCAGAACCACCATAGCCCCGGACTGCCTCAGTCTCAACCGCCATCAGCCAAACCTCTGACCAACGTCCAAAGAATTGCACTAATTCAAAAAGTTCTGGACGAAGAAGTTAGACCTGTGCTGATTGCTGACGGCGGAGACGTGGAACTTTACGATGTAGAAGGCGATAAAGTTAAAGTCTTACTCCAGGGAGCTTGTGGTGCTTGTTCTAGCAGTACAGCTACTCTCAAGATTGCTATCGAAGCCAGGTTACAAGATCGCGTCAGCAAAAACTTGGTAGTCGAAGCAGTGCAGCCATAACTTAACTTCATAACTTGAAGATTTACACCCGGCACTCATAAACCCTGTTGGTCATTGAACAGGAACAACAAGTAGGATTTTGACTTATATTCTTAGGATTTGAATTATCTTCGCCTGATCAATGCTTGATTCTGTGCTTGATTCTGTGCTTGATTACGACTCATTGCAAATCCCATTGTCCAACTCGCTACAAAGGAACAGGATATGAGTACATTGTACGAAAAAATCGGTGGACAGGCAACTATTGAGAAAGTAGTTGATGCTTTTCACAACAGCGTTATGGCAGATAACAACCTGAAATCTTTTTTCGCTAAAACTGATATGGCGAAACAACGCGCTCATCAAATTGCTTTCTTCTCTCAGCTACTAGGCGGACCAAAGCAATACTCAGGTCGTCCTATGGACAAAACACACACAGGTATGAAGCTGAGTGATCAACACTTTGAAGCTATTAGCAACTATCTGAGTGCAGCCATGTCCACTTCTGGAGTCTCAGCAGAAGACACTAGCGCCGCTATGGCTAAAGTTTCCAGCTTAAAGGCTGCTATTTTGAACAAGTAAGTAAATCTGCATTGATTGGCGAATAACTCAAGTCCTACTTGTTTTCTCTACATATTTAGAGACGGCTAAGTAGGCTAAGTAAAAGTTTCACCTACGACCATAAATAAAAACTTAATCTCAAAACTTAACCCCCAATGATTATGAGTCTAACACTCACTCAGTTTGTTGTGGAGCGATCGCCCCCCGGCGACGTTCTACACCCGCTCACTGCTGTAGCTTAACAGGCGTGAACTTCGACCAAGAGACCCGGTAAACAACCAATTTCAGGAACAACTTCAGGAGAAAAATAATCATGTCAGTTGACGAAAACATTAGACAGATAGCTTTTTACGGTAAAGGTGGTATCGGTAAATCTACCACTTCCCAAAACACCCTGGCAGCTATGGCAGAAATGGGTCAGCGCATCCTCATCGTTGGTTGTGACCCCAAAGCTGACTCCACCCGTTTGATGTTGCACAGTAAAGCTCAAACCACCGTTCTACACCTGGCTGCTGAAAGAGGCGCAGTGGAAGACCTAGAATTAGAAGAAGTGATGTTAACCGGCTTCCGTGGTGTTCGTTGCGTGGAGTCTGGTGGTCCTGAACCTGGTGTAGGTTGTGCAGGTCGTGGTATTATCACTGCTATCAACTTCTTAGAAGAAAACGGCGCTTACCAAGACGTTGATTTTGTATCTTACGACGTATTGGGTGACGTTGTATGTGGTGGTTTCGCTATGCCTATCCGTGAAGGTAAAGCTATGATTTTTAGGTTGTTTGCTCTGATTCATCATCAGATGATTAATTTTTATTCATTCACTCTTGCCCTACTTTTGCCCTGGAAGATTCAGCAAGAGAAAGATTCTAATGGCGTTGTCAGCGGCGTTTAGTTAGGGTTTTGATTTGATTATTTACCCTATTCTTGCCCTGTCCACAGGTCTAATAGCCACTATGGTAACACAAGCATCTTGCTTGTTTGATTTATCATACAGCCAGGGAATAAATTCCTGTCTAATAGCTAAAGTCGGTGCTAAAGTCGGTTTTAACCGACTAGTTTATGGTAACTTCATTGATAAATCTTTCCCAAACCGATAACTGCTAAAGGGGACAAGCAGGATGCTGGTGTTACAGGGTAACACTGGCTTCTAGCCGGTATTCAAGAGCGCCACAGATATGTATATAAATTCAGTCGGTCTCAAACCGACTTCAGCTTTCAGCCGGGGAATTCATTCCCCGCCGCGCAGCATAACAGCGGCTTGGTGCAATTCACTCATTCCACATTGTAACAAGCAAGATGCTTGTGTTACCCTGTAACACTGGCTTCTAGCCGGTATTCAAGAAGGCGACAGATATGTAAACCCAATTCAGTCGGTCTCAAACCGACTTCAGCTTTCAGCCGGGGAATTCATTCCCCGCCGCGCAGCATAACAGCGGCTTGGTGCAATTCACTCATTCCACATTCTAACAAGCAGGATGCTTGTGTTACATGGAAATTTTCACATTAATACTGCTTTCTGGATAAGATTCTTCGTTTATTTCAATATAGCTGGGTTTGGTTATTAATTTTTTATTTTCCTGAGTAACAACTATTTCATATTTACCTAGAGATATATTTTCTATGGTAAAAGCACCTAATACATTGGTTTTAACTGATAACTCCCGGTTACTTTTTACATCAACTAATTTAACAGTAAAATCATTCAGTCTATCTCCAGATTTGTCTTGTAACTTACCACGAATAATATAACCAGCAGCCTCAGAATAAAGTTGTTGTTTGGATACACTAACTTTAAAATTCAAGCTACTATCCCACTTGGAAGAACTATCTATAGTAAAATTTGCGGGAACAACTGCAAAATCACTAACTTGTATCCGGTAGTTGCCTAAAGTTAAATTTTCAAATCTAAAAAATCCTTGTATATCGGTCACAGCAGTAAAGGTTTCACCAGATTTAGTGTTAACAGCAGTAATTTTAATCCCTCTAACTTCTTCTCCATTTTCGTCTTGCAGGTAGCCATTAATCCTATAATTAGGAACAGTTTTAGCTGTACCTGGTTTTTCCTCAACAGGAGCAGTAACTTGTAATTCTAGGTTTCCTGGAATAGAGTCTAAGTTATTTATCTTCAAGCTTCTAGGATTTATTTCTAAGTCTCCTATTTTTAGTTGATATTCTCCAAATGGTAAATTTTCTAGATAAAATATACCGTTTGGGCTGGTGATAGAAAAGAAAGTTCTGTTAGTATTAATATTAATAGCTTCTACTCTAGCGCCATTCACTGGTTCACCGAATTGAGTTCTAACGATTCCTTCTATTGTAGTTGTTTGTACAAAGGGAATTTTTACTACAGTATAAGCTCCAGGAGCAACCTGCACAGCATAAGCACTGGCTTGAGGTTCCCAATTAATAGGATAACCTGATGGATCTAAGTCTAAACGGTATTTTCCCGGCTCGGTGGAAATTAATACACCATTACTGGTTAATGTTAAATTTTTAGAGTCTTTTAAACTTTTGTTATTCAGTTTTAACAATGTTTTATAATTTTCTGAAAAAGTAGATTCATTTTTATCTTGTATGCCGTTATTGTTTAGGTCATAGAAGGTTTTGACTAAAATTCCTCCACTTTCTAGAAATTGACCAGCATTTTTAGTATCTCTAGCTATACCATCTTGAAAATTTAAATTTAAATTAAAGTTTAACCCAATACTAAATCCTGAAGGCACATTTTGAAAAGATGCTCCTAAATAAGAAGCTTGTAAACGCAAACCGGCAAATAAATTAGGGCTAGTCACTGACATGAGAAGTCCTGATGATTGGTTACCAAAACCATAACCTAACTCCCAACCCCAATTAGTCAAATTCAACTGTCCAGGAATGGAAGCGGGGTTGCCATTACGATGCCAAGCCACAACACCCAAAGAACTGTTATGATCTGGTTGCAGATGACGGGCATATATTTGGTCTTTGACGGAGCCATCCCGGTATTTGGCAACTTGATTAATTAAATAGATATCTTGAAAAGAACCATTAGAATTATAGGGAATAGTTAGTTTATTCCAAATTTCGGAATTAGGTAAATAAAATCTACTTCTAGAGAATTGTTTATAGGATTTGGTTAAGCCTAGTTGCCAGTTTTTCCACTTTACAGCATTGCGTAACTGCCAGCCACCCTCTGAGTTTAGCCGACTATTCCAAGATAGGGCTAAATCTCCCTGTCGCCAATCCATTGTTGTTTCCAGAAAAGCCCGGCTTGAATTGGAATATTGATATCCTAGAGATAAGTTTCCTGATATCCCTAACAGGGAGAAAAATTGTGATGCTTGAGTTGTTAAGCCGGAATTATTCAAACTAAGTTGTAGTTTGGATTTTTGGCTAAATTGTACATTGCTTTGTACCTGCCATGATCCTTGATTGTTGCCACTCCAAGCTAGGGTAAAATCTTTACTAGGCTTGAAATTGCCGGTTAAGAGAATATTTGCTGGTTTGTTAGCGGTTGGGGAAATGGCGCGAAGTGTTAAAGCTACTGGGAAATCAGAGTTAGTATAAAAAACTTCCCCAAAAAAACCTAAATCCTTATTATCGTAAAAGCCACCAACTCCTATGGTTAAATCATTCCATATGCCGTAACGGTAACCTAGTCCGGCTACTAAACCATTAAAAGACCCGAGAAAATCACCTTTATTGAGATTGCGCCAAGTACCTAAAGAAGTAAATAAAGCACTACTACCGGCGGGGAGTTGTTGGTATTGGGGTTCTAAAATTCTGATTTCCCGTTGAGGAGTAGCGGCTAGATTACCATCAGGATAGGAAACTATCAAGAAACGATTGCCTTTAACATTGGGAAAAACATAGTTTTTCTGCTTATCTACTAGGTATTCTCCCAATAACAGGCTATCTTGCCAAAGCTGAACTAAAGTTCCCTCAGAGGCGGTTCCTTGGATGGTACGCACAAAGTCTTGGTTTATCAGCCGAGAGTTTAGGTCACCAGCTGAACCGCCAATATGACTTTCATAGCCAAAGCGCTGGATATAAGTATAACCCCAAAATTCTCCAAAATTGTTTGACCCTGGATAAAATAGCTCTTGGTTACCTAAAATATGGTCTGTGGTTTTGTTGAGATTTTGAATTTTTAAGCTCTGGAGGTAAGCTTGTCTCAAATCCTGAAAATTTGGCTGGGAAATAGTAGTATTAAAGGTAAATTCTCCCAATTTACCGCCAAGGGTAGTTGAGCCGTTATTAGCTAAATTACCACTGTTGGCAACAGCAGAGTTGACATTTTGACTCAAAGCACTAAAAGCATAGTCAGGAGGAGTAACTATTGGTAAACCATCTAGCACCACGGGAGTAACTTCTATTTGTTTGCGGCTGGTTTTTTCTAGCCAGTCACCTTCAAAAATCAGAGCGTAACTATCAATGTCAAATTTGACTTTAACAGGTAGCTGACGGTTTATTTCTTCAATGGTGAGAGCATCGCCTATGTCTGGATCTTTAATTAAAAATTTTGGCTCAAAACGAGTGACTAAACCTGGTGAACGTAATTGAATAGAGCCATCCTCCATGGGGGTTTCTGTAAACCGAAAAGCTTTTAAAATAGATTGATAGGGTACAAGCCATTGTTCAAAATTCACGGCTTGAGAACCGTCTTCAGCACCTTTGACTAAGACACCTGATAAAACATCTCTTGCGCCAATTTTAATTCCAATAGGTAAAATATCTAAAGATGGTTGTGGGGGAGGGGGGGAAGACTCTACCAACAGCAAATCATCACTAATGACATTGTTTTCTTGAGGAATTTGTAGATATTCTGGATTATTTCTTGTAACTGATAAAGTAGTGAAAATTTTTTGTTCTTGAGGAGGTGCTGATTTTGCCATGGCTGATTTTGCTATTAATAGCGGTGAAATCAGTAAAATGAAAATAAATCGCCACTTATCATAGGCAAACATGACCAATAGTTGTTTTGTTGGTGGGAGGCTATTGTACCGCTAAGTCTAATCTTCATCTGAGTGAGGAATTTAGTTAGGAATGAGAGTTACAGAAGCGGTAAAAGTATGTGTACCAGCAGGTATACCTTGACGTTCAGCAAAAATTTCCATACCGATAAAAAACCATTGATTGGTGAATGCAGTGCTACTCAACAAAATTGGTGTGCTTTTAGTTGAGGTTGTACCATTGCCTACTACGCTGACCAAATCAGTATCAGTACTATCAGCTTGACCAACAGTTCCGCCGGCACTATCTCGGTATAGAGTAGTTATTGCGGTTGTCACACTGGTATTAAAACCAGGTACGCTAGAGCTTTCTAGTACGGGGGAGGTGATGATGGCATAAGTTCCAGTGCTGTTGTTACAAGACAATTCCAATCCGCTAGGTAAGCCTTTGACAGTAGTAGATCCAATTGACGCAACCAAAGTGGTGGTACTTCCACCACTGAAACTTTCTACTAAATTTCCCGTTGTCGGTCCTGAATTAATGTTACAGGCTTCTGCAATATTGGCTTGTAGGGTAAAGTCAATTACCTGTTCTGCCAACAGTAAACCGGATCTGGTGAAAATTGTCATCCAGATAGCCAGAATAAGTATGACTTTCCGGAATCGGGAAATTAAATAATACATAAGGTTTTTAGCTTAGGTTTGACTTTGGTTAGCTTTAGCTAGCTTTAGCTAAATAGGACTGGCGATGAACACAGCAAATGGGAAATAACTAGATGCCAAAGTTGTCAACCTACTAGAAAAGCAGTCAGTAGAATCTTAGGTAAAATCTTAGGTAAAATCTTAGGTAGAATCTTACTGCTTGGGCGCAGGAACTTCCAAAGTCAAGCTAAAAGGAAAGGTTTTTTGACTATTTTCCCGCTCAGTATCCAGTGAACCTTTTAATTGGTATTTACCAGGCTGGAGGGACTTAATTACTGGGTCATTTTCAATATAAATATCCCTTTCTGATTCTCCTACAATGGAACTGGGCGCTGCTTTGCCTTCAACAACTTTACCGTTTCCTTCTAAAGTCCAGTTAATCCAAGCCCTGGTAGAACCCGCTCCACTATTTTTTACCCTTATACTGATTCTATCTTTGCCGTCATCATAGGTAGCCGTTAAAGCGCTCAAATTAGGTTCAACATTGCCAATTCTGGCATATATGGGCATTCCGATACGACTGACCACAGCAGTTTGAGCTTTAGCATTAGGATCGCTTAATGCTACTTCTTTTAAGTCTTGAACAAACAATACAGACCTCAACTCTGTATTGTTTAAGTTGGGGGGAACTTTAACTACTAAGCGGACATTTCTTTCAGCACCTGGTTTTAATTCTAACTCCCTAGGCGAGAAGACTATATAAGGTGTGAGGTCTACCGGGCTGCGTTGCAAAGGCTCTAAACCGTTGGATGTGTAAGTGAAGGGTTCTGTATAAACCCGCGCTCGGTAAGGTTGGTCAGTGCGATTACGAACAGTTACCAATTGTTGCCCCTGTCCATTTTGCACATTCATGACTACCATTAAGGGGGACATACTCACTTGAGCATGGGTCGGTACTGCAAACAAAATTACTAATACAGTTGAACCCAAGCTCAACGCTAAAAAAGTCAATTTTTTCAGTCGCCAAAACATAAATTAAACTGCCAAGCTTCAAAAGATGTTGATTAATTGAGGCAACAAAAACATTAGTAACAACTAGGTGATGGGTAATTAATGTTGGATCATCAATTACCCATGATTTTTACTAACTTAAATTTTTATAGCCCTAGAAACTATGGACTAACGGGGAACAACACTCAAAGTAGTGGCAAAGCCAAACTGACCAGAGGGAACCCGTTCTCCACTCACCATAACTTCAAAACCAATACCAAAGACAGAACTGGTAGCAGCGACAGCAGAAGAAGTTGTTCCTAAGATGGTTGCAGCATCGCTAGTTCTGACAGTTTCATCACCAACGACAGAAGCTACTGGTAAGGCATCAGTGAAATTAGTTACTAAGGTAGCAGGTGTAACTGTGTCAAAGGTGTTTGCTAAAGTAGCAACTGTGGGAGCATACAGCCGAGTGGTGGCTGTGAAAATATCCAAATCAGTACCAGTGGTTTGTACAGGAGAGGTAACGGTGGCAATTGTGCTATCCCCGGCGGTGCAGCTGAGGGCAACATAAGCCAGGGTACCAGTTGGGAGTGTAGCAGGTGCTATAACTGGAAGAGAAGCTACAACCCCACGTGTAAACCCATCAGTAGCATCCCCAGAAACAGATTCTGCTAGTTCCCCAACACTTTGACCGAGAATGTCGCAAGCAGGGATCACGTTCGCAATGGCTTCGATTTGGAGTTCGTTACCAGCGCGGCTAGGAGACATCCATAACATGGAACCAGAAACGGACAGAAGAGTGATACCGGTTAGGCTGAGAGCTTTGCGGATTAATTTAGAAGTAGACATGATATTGATCTTTGTTGTGCTTGAGAATTGAACAGTGTGATGGTAACGGTGTGTTTTGAATATTATATAAATTTGTCATCTGCATCACACTTTATGAGTGTAAGACAATTTGATTAAATTTGACAATATGTAAGATTACTGCTTTTTTTCACGCTTTTTCCTTAAAGTTTTCATATTGAGTTAGATATGTACTTATAAATACCACTTAAGTATTTATAGGTTTTTGTTATGAGATTTGGCGCGGCCGCAGGTTAGTTGTGAAATACCGCGACTCAAGACCCTTACTGAGCATACCTCATAGCCTGGTTGGCGTAGCCATAGTAGTTGTACTGAAGTCAGTCCATAGCCTGGTTGGCGTAGCCATAGTAGTTGTACTGAGGCGGTATATAGTCGTATATTAAGCAGCGAGCAGGATGCTTACAGGTCGGTTAGTATTGATGTGTTAGTTGTGGGAATTTAGGTAGATTATTGAATTTATCCAGGGAATATAGCCTCTAATAGCTAGGGAAACTGTGTATATGTAACCGTAAACTTTCGTTTTCCCCTGTCAATCTTTTATTTTCCTGTTCTAGGCGAATAATCATATCTTGCAACTCCTCCACCTTAGACTTTTTCTTCATAGCTTCTTCCATAGCCACTTTGCGATTTTCTAAACTAAACCACTTATGATAAATAGATGTGTGCATATGCACTGAATGACCTAAATTATCAGCAGCAGCTTTAATGGGAATTCCCATTAAGTGCGCTCTAATAGCCCAAGCGTGGCGTAAATCATAAGGTTGAAAATTAATCCCCACAAATCTAAACCATCGGTCTGTACCGTGGCGAGCCGAGTTAATTTGTTTACTAGTAACTTTGCCTTGAATTTTTAGGTTTAATAATTCTATAGCCTCTACATCAGTTTTTAAATTAAATTTTTCCACCCAGTGGGGATACAATGGTAAGGCTTCCCTGGCTCCAGTTTTACACTCTTCACTGACTCGCCAAGTATTCATGAGATTATCTGAAGATAACCACCAATCTAAATCAGGATTAACAAAAATTTCCCCTGGTCTTAAACCATAGGTGGCTAACATCCCATACACCCAGCGCCATAATTTCCAGTTATTTCTATCATTCCTAGTCACCAATTTACTAGGACGCTGCTGTGCGTAATGCTCAAACTTGAAATACTCTTGCTCTATGTCTGGGTCAGTGGGTAGATCACGCTTACGTTTAGGAGTAGATTTGATTTTTAAATGACTTAGCTGCGGTACTTGTAAACCTGAACATTTACACAATACCCTAATTACTTTAATTAGCTCATTCCTAACGCTATCAGAAGAGGTACAATTTTGTACAGCTTGAATAAAATTATCGCCTATGGCTAGTTGATTCTTTGGTAGATGTGTTTGAGCAATATACAAATAACTATTAAATGTATTCTCGCTTTTTAGGGTCATTTTTCTAGTTTGAAAATAATTTTTCTCAAAATCTGCAATTAAATCGCCAATAGTTTGGGGTGCAACTTGATTTTTAAGTTTATAACAATTTTTACCTAAATATTTATCATTCCAGGCAAATTGTTTTCTGGCTATTAGTTTTCCTAACTCGTGGGCTTCTTCCTCGGCGGTGTTTAAACCATTAAAGTTAAAGGGAATCCCCAGGGAAATATCATATTGCTTTGTACCTATACCGTTTTTATCAATATCTCCTGGTTTAATAGGTAAAGTGCTTCTCAGTTGCAGTGAATTACCAGACTTTCTCACAGAAACACTCACCCTGGCGGCTTTTAGCCTAGTATTTACTGCTTTTAATTCTGTTAGTAGTTCTTGATTTTTAACCGGTTGCATTTTGCCTATATATCTCCGTCACTACTGGCTGTTTAATAAAAGTCGGCAAATGCTTCCTGTGTTATGTTAATACCCTAGATTTACCCTGCTGAAAAAACTGTTTATGATTAACAATCATCACTGCAAATATTGTTAAAAATGAACAATTACCAGTTCTTAATCGTGAAGGTAAAGCTCAAGAAATCTACATCGTTACTTCTGGTGAAATGATGGCGATGTATGCTGCTAACAACATCGCTCGTGGTGTTTTGAAATATGCTCACACTGGCGGTGTTCGCTTGGGTGGTTTAATTTGTAACAGCCGTAAGGTTGACCGGGAAATTGATTTGATTGAAACTCTGGCTGAACGTTTGAACACCCAGATGATTCACTTCGTACCTCGCGACAACATCGTTCAACACGCTGAATTGCGTCGGATGACCGTTAACGAATATGCACCCGACAGCAATCAAGCTCATGAATACCGCGCATTAGCTAAGAAAATCATCAACAACGACAAACTAACCATCCCCACACCTATCGAAATGGATGAATTAGAAGCGCTGTTGATCGAGTTTGGTATTCTCGAAAGCGACGAAGAAGCAGAAAAACTACTTGCAGCAGACGCAGCAGCTAAAGCAGCAGCAGCTAAGTAATCACTCAGGGAAAAAGGAAAAAGGCAAGAAAGAACACATATCTTACCTTTCTTACCTTTGACCTTCTTCTCTCTCCCCCCCTATTCATTCTTAGGGGATCTCCATCTACCTTATTCACTAATTATTACGACTTTGAGAGGCTAAAATGACACCTCCAGAAAACAAAAACATCGTTGAAGAAAGAAAAGAACTAATTAAAGAAGTTCTTGAGGCTTATCCAGATAAAGCTAAGAAAAAGCGCGAAAAGCACTTAAACGTATTTGAAGAAGGTAAGAGCGATTGCGGCGTTAAGTCTAACATCAAATCTCTTCCTGGTGTGATGACCGCCCGTGGTTGTGCTTATGCTGGTTCTAAGGGTGTGGTTTGGGGTCCTATTAAGGACATGATCCACATTAGCCACGGTCCTGTAGGTTGCGGTTACTGGTCTTGGTCTGGTCGTCGTAACTACTACATCGGTACTACAGGTGTTGATACCTTTGGTACTATGCACTTTACCTCTGACTTCCAAGAACGGGACATTGTTTTCGGTGGTGACAAAAAACTACTGAAACTAATCCAAGAGTTGGAAGAATTATTCCCTCTTAACCGTGGTATTTCTATTCAATCAGAATGTCCCATTGGTCTAATTGGGGATGACATCGAAGCTGTGGCTAGGAAAGCAGCTAAAGAAATCAACAAACCTGTTGTTCCTGTACGTTGCGAAGGTTTCCGCGGTGTTTCTCAGTCTCTGGGTCACCACATCGCTAATGACATGATTCGTGACTGGGTATTCCCTAGGGCTGATAAAGCTAAGGCTGACGGTTCACTCAAGTTTGAATCTACTCCTTACGACGTAGCAATTATCGGTGACTACAACATCGGTGGTGATGCTTGGGCTAGCCGTATCTTACTAGAAGAAATCGGCTTGCGCGTGGTTGCTCAGTGGTCTGGCGACGGTACTATCAACGAAATGTTGATGACTCCCAATGTGAAGATGAACCTCATCCACTGTTACCGCTCGATGAACTACATCAGCCGTCACATGGAAGAAAAATATGGTATTCCCTGGTTAGAATACAACTTCTTCGGACCTACCAAGATTGCTGAATCTTTACGGGAAATTGCTTCTAAATTTGACTCCAAAATCCAAGAAAACGCTGAGAAAGTTATTGCTAAGTATCAGCCTACCATGGATGCGATCGTTAACAAGTATCGCCCCCGTTTAGAAGGTAAAACTGTGGCTATGATGGTTGGTGGTTTACGTCCCCGCCACGTTGTCCCAGCTTTCCAAGATTTGGGTATGAAAATGATTGGTACTGGTTATGAGTTCGCTCACAACGACGACTACAAGCGTACCACTCACTACATCGAAAACGGCACTATTGTTTACGATGACGTGACCGCCTATGAATTCGAGGAGTTTGTTAAAGCACTTAAGCCAGACTTAATTGCTTCTGGTGTGAAAGAGAAGTACGTCTTCCAAAAGATGGGCTTACCTTTCCGTCAAATGCACTCCTGGGATTACTCCGGCCCTGATTACGTTATTGGCAAGGTGGATTAAATCAGGGTTTTGCAGTTGTGGCATGAAAGCCGGTTAATTTTTAGCCTAAATTAAATTTATCATGTTCTATAATAACATTGTTTGTTGCTGACAGTCAATCATCAATATCTTAATTTATATGTATTTGGATAATTGTTAAATTTTGCTGATGGGTAAATTTGTTAGATGATAAACATTTTTTCCATCAGCTTTTTTAGATTAATTCCATGAAAATCTCATCAAAATGATGTGGTAAAAGTGCCACTTTACGGGAAAGCGATCGCTAGATGGGGGTTTTGCTGCTTGGTGAGGTAAATCATTAACAAGCAAGATGCTTGTGTTACAATAATTTTTCAATGATCATTATAGCTGGGTATGTTAACCTTCATATTCACGCCAAAGCGATCGCTAGATGGGGGTTTTGCTGCTTGGTGAGGTAAATCATTAACAAGCAGGATGCTTGTGTTACAATAATTTTTCAATGATCATTATAGCTGGGTATGTTGACCTTTATATTTACGGGAAAGCGATCGCTAGATAGGGGTTTTGCTGCTTGGTGAGGTAAATCATTAACAAGCAGGATGCTTGTGTTACAAGAGTTTTCGTGTTTGATAAATGCTAAGGGAGATAATTATGAGACTAGCACCGTTGTATCAGCAGGATAGAGAGTTAGCAGTTCAAGAGGGTAAAATAGAAGGCAAAATAGAAGGCAAAATAGAAGGGGAACTGCTGTTAATTACTCGGATGTTAAATCATCGCTTTGGTAGTATTTCTGCTACCATTGCCCAAGAGCTACAAAACCTGAGTGTAGACCAGTTGGAGGCTTTGGCAGTGGAATTATTGGACTTTACCACAGTTGAGGATTTGCAAACCTGGTTAAATCAACAGCGACAATAATTATCATAGCTGGGTATTACTACATGATAGGGGTTTTACTGCTTGGTGAGGTAAATCATTAACAAGCAGGATGCTTGTGTTACAAGAGTTATTTTTGTTGAATAACAAGCAGGATGCTTGTGTTACAATATTTTTTTGAAAGAATCAAATTTCTGGTAAAGCAGATTTCAAACAACTTCTTAATTTCTCAACCTCTAGCCTTAATCTTTCATTCTCCTCCCGCATTAACTCAACCTCATTCTTCTTATGCAACGCCTGATTAATGGCTAACTTCCGCATATCCAGAGAGAACCAACGCTGATAAGTCTGAGTATGCACTTGCACACTATGGCCTAAATTATCCGCTGCCGCTTTTATTGGTATCCCTAAAATATGCGCCCGAATTGCCCAAGCGTGACGTAAATCATAAGGTTTAAAATCCAAGCCTATTTTACGGAACCACCAACTAACTCTTTGAGTTAATGCCGTTATTTCTGCATAATTATTCTGATTTTTCTTACCAATTACCTCTGCCAACATCTCTAAATATTTAGGATTTCTTAAGTCAAAATCTAAAATCCATTGTTTATATAACGGTAATGCTTGTCTTTCTCCAGTCTTGCAATTTTTATGGACTTTCCAAGTTAAATCTGTATTTTCTTCACTTAACCACCAATCAATATCAGGATTAATAAATAATTCCCGTGGACGCAAACCAAAAACTGCTAACATTCCATAAGTCCAGCGCCAAAGCTGCCAGCTATTTTTGACATTTTGATTAACTTGATTACCTCGTTTTTTTAAATAATCTTTAAACTTAATAATTCCAGCGGCTATTTCAGCATCAGTGGGTATATTCCGGGAATTTTTTTCTGGTATTTTAGAATATGGAGATAAATCTATTTTGATGTTAAATGTCTGGCAAAATGCAGATATGGCTCTGGTGGCGTTATATCTTGCCCATTCCTTATCTATTTTTGCAATGGCACTAATTAAATTTTCTGGTGTTGCTAAATCTTCCAGATTAGTAAATCGTTGAGTTCGGGAAAAATAATAAAAAAAAGTATGTTCACTTTTGGTGGTGCGTTTGTGAGTTTTAAAATACTCCTCTTCAAATTGTGCTAGTAGCTCACCGATGGTTTTAAACTCTTTTTTAATCGCCTCATTGCCTAAATATTTATCATTCCACTCAAAGGTTTTTCTAGCGATTAACTTGCCTAATTCATAAGCTTCTTCCTCAGCCGTTTTGAGTCCATCCAAGTTGGCGGGAATATTCAAGCTGAGATTATATTGCTTTTTTCTTGTTCCTTTTGTGTCCTTGTCTCCCGGTTTAATTGGTAAGGTCGCCCGCAATTGCAGACTTCCATTTGATTCTCTCACGGTTACCTTCGTCTTTGCAGATTTCAAGCGCAGATTTACTTGTTCTAACTCTACTAATACTTGTGTTCTCATGTGTTCTCTTGGTGTGGTTGCAGACTTGAACCAATTAGTCCATTTTGTTAGTCCATTTTGTTAGTCCATTTTGGAAATAGCCTAAGTTATATGTCTACTTTGGTTATATATCATTATGGTTTAGCCTATATTTAGGCTAAAAATAAATTTGTTGATAACAAACAATGTTTATCACTAGCACTGCTCACCATAAACATTAGGTTATTTAGAAATATTAAACCATGGCAAGAAATACTCCGGCCCTTATCACGGTTATGACGGCTTTGCTATCTTTGCTCGTGATATGGACTTAGCACTCAATAGCCCAACTTGGGGGTTAATTGGCGCTCCCTGGAGCAAGAAAGCTGAAGTTAAGGCTAAAGCTAAAGCTATTGCTTAGGGATATGGAAACGGAATAAGTGGGGATAACCTGGGGTTTTAGCCCCAGGGGCGGGAGTGAGGAATTCAAATTTCAAAATTCAAAAGTTAAAAGTATGTATTTTGATTTTTGCATTCTGAATTTTGAGTGATATTCCCACCCGCCGCCAAAACTTCCTCAAATACTAACGAATGACTTCAGTAAACTTGGAGAACCAGAAATGCCTCAGAATCCAGAAAAAATTCAAGACCACGTTGAGTTATTCCACCAACCAGAATACCAACAACTATTCCAAAACAAAAAGGAATTTGAAAACGGTCACAGCGCAGAAGAAGTTGCGCGAGTTGCTGAATGGACTAAGGGTTGGGAATACCGTGAAAAGAACTTTGCTCGGGAAGCATTAACCATTAACCCTGCTAAGGGCTGTCAACCTTTGGGCGCAATTTTTGCGGCTGTGGGTTTTGAAGGTACTTTACCTTTTGTACAAGGTTCCCAAGGTTGCGTTGCATACTTCCGTACTCACTTAACCCGTCACTATAAAGAACCATTTTCTGGTGTGTCTTCTTCCATGACTGAAGACGCTGCGGTGTTTGGTGGTATGCAGAACATGATTGATGGGTTGGCTAACTCTTATCAACTCTACAAGCCCAAGATGATTGCTGTCTGCACCACTTGTATGGCAGAAGTAATTGGTGACGACTTACAAGCTTTCATCAACAACGCTAAAAATGCTGGTTCTGTTCCTCAAGATTTCCCGGTACCTTACGCTCACACTCCTAGCTTTGTTGGTTCCCACATCACTGGTTACGACAACATGATGAAGGGTATTCTTTCTTGCCTAACTGCCGGTAAGAAGAAACAAATCAACAATGGCAAAATCAACTTTATCCCAGGTTTTGATACCTATGTAGGTAACAACCGCGAATTGAAGCGTATTGCTTCTTTGTTTGGTTTTGACTACACCATTTTGGCTGAAAACAGCGACTACTTGGATTCACCTAACACTGGTGAGTTTGATATGTATCCAGGTGGTACTAAATTGGAAGATGCAGCAGATTCTATCAACGCTAAAGTTACAGTTGCTCTGCAAGCACATTCCACCGTCAAAACCCGTGAGTACATTGAAAAAGAGTGGAATCAACCAACTGTAGTTTCTCGCCCTTGGGGTATTAAGGCTACTGACGAGTTCTTAATGAAACTCAGCGAATTAAGTGGTAAGCCCATTCCCGAAGAATTGGAAATCGAACGGGGTCGCGCAGTTGATGCCATGACCGACTCCCACTCATGGATTCACGGAAAGCGCTTTGCTATCTACGGTGAACCTGACTTAGTATACAGTGTAGTTGGTTTCATGTTAGAAATGGGTGCAGAACCCGTGCATATCCTAGTTCACAACACTAACGAAGTGTTTGAGAAAGAACTTAAAGAGTTGTTAAATTCTAGTCCTTTCGGTCAAGGCGCAACCATCTGGGGTGGTAAAGACCTGTGGCATATGCGTTCTTTATTGTTCACAGAACCAGTAGATTTACTAATTGGTAACTCTTACGGTAAGTACCTGTGGCGTGATTGTAAGGTTCCCTTGGTCAGAATCGGTTATCCTATCATGGATCGCCATCACTTACACCGCTACAGCACCATTGGCTACCAAGGTGTAATCAACCTCCTCAACTGGATTGTGAATACAATCTTTGAAGAAATCGATCGCAACACCAATATTCCTTCTAAGACTGATATTTCTTACGACTTAATTCGTTAAGAATTGCTGTACGCAGTGTGCTAATTGAGGGTAAGGAGGGGACATAAAAACTGGTGATTGGGGAATCGTAACTAGGCACTGGGAGTAAATATATTCTCAATAGCTATTCTCAATAGCCAATCCCCAATCCCTAATCTCCAACTTACTTTTCTTGGTCTTTTTAGCATTGATATGAGGTATATATCATGACAACTATCAATCACACTCACTCTCATCCTAGTTATCATCCACCCAACCATACAAAATCAGGATGGTTGAATAATTTGCTCAATCAATCATTGCTCAATCCCGTGCGTGATTGGCTCAATAGAGTTTCCATTAAAAATTATCGCATTGCCCATGTAATTTGTCAAGTAATTCCTTGCTGTTGTCCTTTTGAGAGGAATATTGATTTATTGGGGCGGACTTTTCATATTCCAGCGCTATGTAAACTAAATCCCTTGTATGACGAGTTGGTGGCAATACGTTTTAGGGCTTTATCTTATCTTGCTGATGAGTGTGGCCAGGATATCACGAAATACATTTGTTAAATACTTGCCTCTACTGATTACAGATTAAGTATCTTGCAAAAGTCAATTTGATCAAAACTACACCACAGAAGAACACTAATAAACAAGATTTTTGCAGGAAGTCCATAGACTAATAACTAATATTAACACTGTCGATCCAGCAAGAGAAGAGAGATGAAAAGTACCCAAGGTAAAATTAACGAGCTGCTCAGTGAATCAGGATGTGAACATAATCAACATAAACAAAGAGAAAAGAAAAATAAATCTTGCACTCAACAAGCTCAACCGGGAGCGGCTCAAGGAGGCTGTGCTTTTGATGGTGCAATGATTGCCCTGGTGCCAATTACTGATGCTGCTCATTTAGTCCACGGGCCTATTGCCTGTGCTGGTAATTCTTGGGGTAGTCGTGGCAGTCTCTCCTCTGGCCCGCAACTCTACAAGATGGGCTTTACCACTGACTTGAGTGAGAATGATGTGATTTTTGGGGGTGAGAAAAAGCTTTATCAAGCAATTGTTGAACTTCAACAACGTTACCACCCGGCTGCAATTTTCGTCTATGCTACCTGTGTAACAGCTTTGATTGGCGATGATATGGAAGCTGTGTGTAAGGCTGCTGGGGAAAAAACCGGCACTCCTGTGATTCCCGTGATTGCTCCTGGATTTATTGGCAGTAAAAATTTAGGTAACCGTTTCGCGGGGGAGGCTTTACTAGAATATGTAGTTGGTACAGCAGAACCGGAAACAACTACACCTTATGATATTAACTTAATCGGTGAGTACAACATCGCCGGAGAAATGTGGGGAGTCACACCACTGCTAGAAAAGTTAGGTATTCGTGTTTTATCCAAAATAACCGGGGATGCTCGTTATGACGAGGTTCGTTACGCCCACCGTGCCAAGCTGAATGTAATGATTTGCTCACGGGCTTTGCTGAATATGGCCCGCAAGATGGAGGAACGCTACAACATTCCTTATATTGAGGAGTCTTTTTATGGCATCGATGATATGAATCGTTGTCTGCGGAATATTGCTGCTAAGTTGGGTGATGCTGATTTACAGGAACGCACGGAAAAGCTGATTACTGAAGAAACTACTGCCCTTGATTTGGCTTTAGCCCCCTATCGCGCTAGACTCCAAGGTAAGCGGGTTGTATTGTATACAGGTGGTGTTAAGAGTTGGTCAATTATTTCCGCAGCTAAGGATTTAGGAATAGAAGTTGTTGCCACCAGTACCAGAAAAAGCACTGAGGAAGATAAAGCCCGGATTAAAAAGTTGATTGGTAAGGATGGCATCATGATGGAAAAGGGCAACGCCAAAGAGTTGTTAAAACTGGTGAAGGACACTGGCGCTGATATGTTAATTGCTGGTGGTCGTAACCAATACACTGCCCTTAAAGCCCGGATTCCTTTTCTTGATATCAACCAAGAGCGTCACCATCCTTATGCAGGTTATGTGGGTATGGTGGAGATGGCACGGGAATTGTATGAAGCTCTTTATAGCCCCATTTGGGAACAAATACGTAAGCCTGCTCCTTGGGAAGAAACCGAGAGATGAAAAAGTCCAGGGGGCAGGATTTGAAGAATAAGCTCTGGCTGAATATATCAAGATATATCAAGAATTATTGTACCTGAGAAGTTAAAAGGTGCTGGAATAAGACTTGAGAAATCTTTACAACCCTGTTCCCTGTTCTCTACCACTATAAGAGTTTTTCAGCCAACCCTAAGTAAGTATAAACGCCATGGCGATTGTTAATTTTCCCAATAAACCACTGACAGTTAATCCTCTCAAGCAAAGCCAGGCTTTGGGTGCATCTTTAGCTTTTTTGGGCTTGAAAGGAATGATACCCCTGTTCCACGGTTCCCAAGGTTGTACTGCTTTTGCCAAAGTTGTGCTTGTACGGCATTTTCGGGAAGCTATTCCCTTGGCCACTACAGCCATGACGGAGGTCACCACTATTTTGGGGGGTGAGGATAATGTGGAACAAGCTATTCTCACTTTAGTAGAAAAGGTGCAACCAGAAATTATTGGTTTATGTAGTACAGGGCTAACGGAAACTAGAGGAGATGAGCTAGAGCGTTTTATAAAAGAAATTCGCCAGCGCCATCCTGAACTAAATCACTTACCTATTATATTTGCTTCTACTCCAGATTTTAAGGGGGCGCTGCAAGATGGCTTTGCATCAGCTGTGGAAAGTATAGTTAGGGAAATTCCTCAAGCTGGTGGTATTAGAACTGAGCAAGTAACGATTTTGGCTGGTCCATCTCTGACACCAGGAGATGTGCAGGAAATCAAAGAAATGGTGACTGCTTTTGGCTTGGTGCCAATTTTTGTACCTGATTTGGGGGCTGCTCTGGATGGTCATTTAGAAGATGGTTATAGTGCCATTACAGCCAGTGGTACTACTTTCAAACAGTTACGAGATGTGGGTAGTTCTGCTTTTACCATCGCTCTGGGGGAGAGCATGCGACCCGCGGCTAAAATCCTAGAGGACAGATTTAACATCCCTTATGAGGTGTTTGGTGAATTAACTGGACTGGAACCAGTGGATGAGTTTTTGCAAGCTTTGGCTATTCTTAGCAGTAACAGTGTACCACAAAAGTACCGTCGCCAACGTCGCCAGCTGCAAGATGCCATGCTAGATACTCATTTTTATTTTGGTGCCAAGCGGGTTTCTTTGGCTTTGGAACCAGATTTATTATGGTCGATGGTCCACTTTTTGCAATCCATGGGGACTCAAATTCATGGTGTGGTGACAACTACGCGATCGCCTTTACTAGAAAAACTCCCGGTTAAAAGTGTCACCATTGGCGATTTAGATGATTTTGAGCAACTAGCTGAGGGGTCTGATTTGTTGATTGGTAATTCTCATCTAGGTGCGATGGCTAAACGTCTTGCCATTCCTCTTTATCGTTTAGGTATTCCTATTTACGACCGTTTAGGTAATGGATACTTTACTAAAGTTGGCTATCGAGGCACAATGGAGCTTTTATTTGGCATGGGTAACTTATTTGTAGCAGCCGAAGAAGAGAGAGTTAAGCATTTATGGCAACTGGTATCTGAGTAATCAGAATCAATTTTTTCTCCATAGTCAATAACTAATACCCGATCCTGGAAAAGAAAATGAAAATTGCTTTTACGACAAGTGACCGAGTTCACATTAATGCTCACTTTGGATGGGCGAGGGAAATTGATGTTTATGAAATCTCTGATCAGGGATATCAATTTCTGCAAACTCTGACATTTGATGGTGACCTTAAAGAAGATGGGAATGAAGATAAAATCACTCCTAAACTTGATGCTTTAGTTGATTGTACCATCGTTTATGTTGCGGCTATTGGTGGTAGTGCTGCGGCGCGTTTAATTAAGAAAGGCGTAACCCCAGTCAAAGCTAAATCAGAATCTGAGGAAATTAATGAAGTCCTGAATAAACTGGTACAAACTCTCAAGGGTAATCCCCCGCCTTGGTTACGTAAAGCTTTAAGACAAACTACTCCCAACTTTGCAGATTAATTTGAATTTAAAGTGACGGTATGAGTACAGATAATAGTGTGAACGGAAGCAACAATACAGTTGTGTTAAACTCTGGTTTTCTCAAGACATTAGTACAACAAATTCGCGGACAAGATACTTATGGAGTTTATCGTAATTGGTCTGATGAACTAATACTCAAACCTTTTGTAGTTAGCAAACAAAAGAAACGGGAAATTTCTCTAGAGGGTGAAGTTGACGCGGTTACTCAGTCTCGAATTATGGCATTTTTCCGAGCGATAGCGGCTCGGATTGAACAAGAAACAGGACTAATTTCTCAAGTAGTGCTGGATTTGAGTCATGAAGGCTTCGGCTGGGCGCTGGTTTTTTCTGGTCGTCTTTTGCTGACTAAAAAAACCTTGCGTGATGCTCACAGGTTTGGTTTTGAATCCCTAGAAAAACTGGCAGAAGAGGGAGAAACTTATGTCAAAAAAGGAGTTGAGTTAGGACAGACTTACCCAGAAGTAGGTAAACTTTAAAACTGCCTGATCTGGATTTTCTGTCATGAGAAGGAGTGGTCTGCAAGTGAGCCAAACAAATATTGAAGAACTAAAAACTAAAATTAAGCGGCTTAATAGTAAAGCAGGTCAAATGAAAATGGATCTGCATGATTTAGCCGAAGGTTTGCCCACAGATTACAAAAAACTTATGGATGTGGCAACTGCGACTTATCAAATCTATCAAGAGCTAGATGAGTTAAAGCAAAAGCTCAAAAAAATGGAGAAATCACCATGAGTAAAACTGTTAATGATTTGCAAAAGCTGGTGGATGCAGAAGAATTTTTCCAGTTTTTTAATTTGCCCTATGACCAACAAATTGTCAATGTCAATAGGCTGCATATTTTGAAGAAATTTTCTCAATACATGGCAGAAGTTGATGATAGTTATCCTAATTTGACTCCAGAAGAAAAACTACATCAATATTGTTTGGCTTTGCAAAAAGCCTATGATGTTTTTCTGGAATCAACACCCCATGAACAAAAGCTGTTCAAGGTCTTTAATGAGAAACCTAAGAATGTAGTTACGCTGACAGAAATCACGTCTGATTAGGAGGTAAAAAGTGATCAACCTAACGCCTACCGAATTAGAGCGCTATAGTCGCCAAATGATGCTGCCAAATTTTGGTGAACTAGCTCAAAAACGCCTGAAGTCAGCGACAGTTATGGTGACGGGTGTGGGGGGATTAGGCGGTACGGCGGCGCTTTACTTAGCAGTAGCGGGCGTTGGGCGACTAATCCTAGTCCGGGGTGGTGACTTGCGGTTAGATGATATGAATCGTCAGATTTTAATGACTGATGATTGGGTAGGTAAACCAAGGGTATTCAAGGCTAAAGAAACTCTGGAGGCTATCAATCCTGATATCCAGGTGGAAGTAGTTCATGATTACGTCACCCCGGAAAATGTAGATTCCTTAGTACAATCAGCTGATATGGCTCTAGACTGCGCTCACAATTTTACAGAACGTAATTTGCTCAATGAAGCTTGTGTGCGCTGGCGTAAACCCATGGTGGAAGCAGCTATGGACGGGATGGATGCCTACCTAACTACAATTATTCCTGGTGTGACTCCTTGTTTATCTTGTCTGTTTCCAGAAAAGCCAGAATGGGATCGACGTGGTTTTTCAGTTCTGGGGGCTGTATCTGGGACTCTTGCTTGTTTGACAGCGTTAGAGGCTATTAAGCTGATTACTGGGTTCAGTCAACCTCTGTTATCTCAATTGCTGACCATTGACTTGAATCGGATGGAATTCGCCAAGCGTCGTTCTCAACGCGATCGCAATTGTCCTGTATGCGGTAATACAGCACCCTGGAGATATGGACAAACCCCATCTATGGAACCTAGCAGCAATTGTACAAAGTAGTCATTAGGTAACTAACAAACAGTCCCACACTTCAAATCAGTACAAATTTATCGCTACACATCAGGAGAGGTAATGGCTGTTAGCTTAACTGAAAAAGCAGAATTTCGTCTGCGGGCATTTTTACGCGGTTCAGCCTCTGATAATAATGACGCTAAAAAAGGTATCCGTGTATCTGTAAAAAGCGGTGGTTGTAGTGGTTATGAATATGGACTTGAGATCACTAGCAAACCACAAGCAGATGATGTAGTAATTCAGCAGGGTAATGTGTTGATTTACGTTGATGCCAAAAGTGCGCCGTTATTAGATGGGGTGGTGATCGACTTTGTGGAAGGGGTAATGGACAGTGGCTTTAAGTTCACTAACCCCAATGCAAGTGATACCTGCGGTTGCGGAAAATCTTTCAAAACTGATGATGGTACACCCACGGGTACACCTTGCAGGTAATTGATCTAATTCTATAATTTTTGAGGAGAATCGGAAAATGGCGACCTACCAAGTTAGATTAATCAACAAAAAGCAAGACATCGACGCTACAATTGAGGTTGATGAAGAAACTACCATTTTAGACGCAGCAGAAGAAAATGGTATTGAATTGCCTTTCTCTTGTCATTCTGGTTCTTGCTCTAGTTGTGTAGGCAAAGTAGTTGAAGGTGAAGTTGACCAATCTGATCAAATCTTTTTAGATGACGAGCAAATGTCTAAAGGATTTGCTCTTCTTTGCGTTACTTATCCCCGGTCTAATTGCACAATTAAGACTCATCAAGAACCATATCTTGTCTAGAGTTTGGTTTTGATGGCTAGGATGAAGGATATACATTATATCCTTCATCTAAAATCCAAAATTGATTAGAGAATGTTTTAAAACAAAAACTTTTAGCTCTCCCTAAAGCCCTGTTTTAAGGGGGACTTTTCAGGCGATCGCCTCCATCTACTCAAAATGTGCTACTGTTACTTACACACTTCCACTTTAGTGGCTACTGCTGGAATACGTGCCACAATTCCTTTCTTGAGTGGTTCTGGGCGTTCACTCCAAGGTAATAAACCTTCTGAGTGTGCATAATATTTACTAGCACAGGCAAACACCCCAGCCACTTCTGCGGTTGATAAATCAGCAGAAATATCGCCAAAAAGATATGTAGATTTACTGGGTGAAGCGAAACAAACAACACATGAGCGATTGCAAGCGCTCATACATTGCACTGGTTGAATTACAAACTCTGTATTTAATTCCCAATGGGGGTAATGGGCTTGCAGGTGTTGGAGAAGCTTTTCTCCGCCACTTTCACCTACAGGTTTACCATCTTGCCACTTACTGGCACAAGTTGTACAAACAAATATTGTATGTTCTGCTGTCATCTATACCTCGTAGATTGTAGCTCAAGTTACTTTTTTATCGGCGGGCATTCTGACTTACACAATTTTAAGGTTTAAATTGGGGATGTTGAACTCAAAAATCTAAAATTGGTTTACAGCTGCGGGACAGTGCCGGACTTACACAGGACTTTCCCCGTTACCTCTAATAGCTGATTTTTACTAGAACCGATATATTACAGTATATCATATATAACATAAGATGACAAATTTGACAAATTTAGATAACCCGGCAAAAAAGTATCAAAAGATGCTTTTTTTTAATGATTTATGTTTATTATAGGTCTAGCTGGAAATATCAGGATAGAAAGCTGAGGTATTGCTTTGAAGAGCGATGACAGCATCAGCTTATACCCAGCACCTTTCAGCTTTGTCTAGGTTTTATATAGCAGACGTTTCCGGAAACAGTTAATTTGTCAAGAAGATTATCTATATATCGCGCGACAAATAGAAAAAGCGATACCAATACAGCATTGTGAAGAAGTCAAAATTTACTGTGTTGTGTATGGAATAGAGGGGATATCACCTAGATTATATAAAGGTACGCATCTGCTGAAACCAGGTATTTTCAGAGAATAAACAAGTTACTTATGCGTAAATCAAGCCATGGTCACAGATGGCGCTGTAACTTTGTTGTTTGGATCTGAATATGTAAATTATTAAACTGCTATGCAGTTAGTTGGTTGGTGGGAGAAATAATTTATTTGGTTGGTAATTATTGGGGAATTGCTGCTGATAAGGATGATGAAACCCCAGAAGTATTACAAACCAATAAAGATATTCTCTAGGGGATGGCTATTGGCAAGTAAGTAGGATCATAAGGAAAGATGGCTAACAATAGATTTTATTTTAATAGTGATGATTCTCATCATATGCAACCTACATCGGCGGATATTATACTGCGACAACAACTAGAGGATTCTATTAGTAGGTATTTTTATGAAGGATGCGATCGCACTATTCAAAATCTACTATCTAATTGTCGCTGGTACGTGACAACTCGCGCTAATGCAATGACGTTAGTCATTGAATGTCCTGATCAAGTTACTAATTGGCGTGTTTTACAGAAACTTGTGCCCATGGGAACTTTGCTAAACTCCATGATCAGCAGTGCTAAAATTCGTATTTGTCCGCCTGATAGTCAAGGTCTACCCTTTGAAATGAGAGTCGATGAACTTTCTGTTTATCGTGATTGGGCATGATGATCATCAAATAAGCTACAGCCAATTTCATCGGGGAGGGGTATAGTTTCCAACCCCTCGGTAATTTGATCATTTATACTGATTGATGAGAGTGATTAATTCTTCAAAAACTAAATTAGCGGAATGTTGGACTAGAGGACTTAATTCTAGTCCTAAGTCCAGATTTGCCGCTTCAATGAGGTAAACTGTTACATCTTGGGGAAAATTGTCTGCAAAGATTTTACTTCCGGCGGCTAAAGCATGATCCCAGCGAAAATGATGTAAGTTATAACTAGGTTGTGGTAAAGCTTCCAGTTCTTTGCCTGGGACTTTAAATATAGCACCAGGTGGCGAACCTGTGGAACTGGCATCAATAATTACTAATGCCCTACTACCTTTAGCTTGAAACATTACCTCCATCCCTGCGGTTCCACAGTCAAACACTCGGACATGAGGATGGGGGTTTTGGGTTAGATGTTGTTGTAAGCGTTGGGCGATAATTACCCCTACAGCATCATCACTGCGGTTCAGGTTTCCGCAACCAATGATAGTTAGCACCAGAATTTTGATTTAAATTAGTCCATCATGAGTTGGTGAAGCAGGGGCTTTGACTGATGGAACAGATAAAACCCCTGACAGCTTTACAGCCAAAATTTTACAGCTTTACACCATATTTGTTAGCAATTTCTGTGAATTTTTGACACTGCTGTTGTGATGCCTCAGTTAAGATCATTTCTGCTTGTTCTGGAGTATTACCATCTTTAGGGATTAAATACTTAACATAAAGTGCTATAAAGTCAGCTATAACCGCCATACCAGATAAACCATGTTGGTCAGCTTCCTTACCAGCGATCGCAGCTACTAAACCTGCTCGAATGGGGTCTGGTTTAACTTTCATAAACTGATCAATCAGTTTGGGAATGTACTCTGTTGGCGGCAAGTGATTTAACTTACTGTGATCTGGAGTAAAGTTACATTCTGCCGCTTTTGCCTGCTCTAAAACACACCATTCTATAAATTCTTGTAGTGCGGCTTCAGGGAGGCGAGGGAGATATTTATGTAGGGCTATATCAGGCACAATTTGACTTTGTAAATGTATGTTTTCTTCAACTGCATTACGGCTAGCCTAACCCATTATTTCTATCCTTTTTAGTGTGTTATGCTACGACTTAAAAAGAAATAATTAGACTCCAAATTTACAAAATAGGACGATAAAAGTGAAATATGTAACCAGGAAGGGAATAACTTAACTGCTAAAATCGCCCGTTCCCCTGGACTATGTGCCTGGCAGTGGTGAAGGTTTCTAAACCAATAAATCCCCTGCGGTGGCCTTTTTGGTTAGACATCCCCAGAAATATCGAATCTCCGCGAGAAGGGTTACGAGAAAAGCGGGGAGAAGCGTTAATGTAGGTAGAAGCGCTATTAACTCCTAAAGCAAACTGCCGACTTTCTTGGTAGGATTCAGTCACAATACAGTCAGCATGACCGCTACTGTATTGATTAATCCAGTCAATGGCATCTTCTAAACTATCTACCAATTTAAAGGCCACTGTCTTGGTTAAATAACAATTTCCCCATTCACCAGACTTCATGGGCTGCAACTGGGGAAAAGCTTCCACTAGCTCCTGATCTCCTTTGATGTTAAAACCTTTGTCTTTTAAGGCGTTCCACAGAAAAGCTAAAGATGATAGTGAAGTGTGACGGTGAATTAATACTTTTTCAATGGCATTTACTGGGTCTGGTTGGCTTTCATGGCTATCAATAATTACTCCCTGCACCATCTCCAAGCTGCTATTGAGTGAACAGTAAAGGTAGCAGTTACCCATTGCTGATTTTAACACTGGACAAGTTGATTGCCGTATCACCTGCTGGACTAAGCTAGAACGTCCGTAAGGTAGCACTAAATTTAAATACTTGTCTTGAGTGACTAAATCCCGAATGGAAGCACCATGTTCCGCTGTAATCAGTTCTACACATCCAGGGGGTAAACCAACTTCCTCAATGGCGCTTCGCAGGACATTGGCTATGGTTTCGTTAGAATGACTGGCTTCTGTGCTACCCTTGAGTATGATACTATTACCAGTCTTAATACATAAACCAGCCGCGATCGCTCCCAAATCGGGAAAAGCCTCATACACAAATGCAATTACTCCCAAGGGCATCAACTGAGTGTAACTTTGGCAATCATCTAGTTGATACTCAGCGTTCCTCACTCGTCTTAAAGGATCTGAGATTTCCCCCAACCTCTGTAGAATTTCCACTGCTGCTTCTAGTCTAGTGGGAGTCAGCTTCAGCCAATCTAAAATTAACTCTGGGACAGCCATTTCTTTGCTGGCTTCTAAATCCAAAGTGTTGGCTTCCAAAATGTCATCAAAGGAATTTGCCAGGGCTTGTGCCATTGCCAACACTGCGCCACTGCGGTTTACTCCCTTTGTCAATGCCAACTTCAGGGAAGCTTGATAGGCGCGTTTAGCGCTGGTCATTGGTTCGGGGGAATCATCCAAAACTTCAACGGTCATTGAATTAACGTCTGTAAGTAAGCCAGACCATCAGTGCTGGCAGAACGGCCAATAGCACCGCTACTATAGCCCAAGCAATTAAGCTAGAACCATTTGCCAGTCGCAGTGCTAATGGTAACCATATAATCACTAACACGAAAATAATGGCCAGCGCTATGGGTAGATAACCTTCTCCTAGCTGAGTCGGGATCATACGCCAACTGTTTCCCGTCCAGTTCCAACCTCGCTTGTAGGGATAGGTGGTTGACAGCTGTTCTAGGACATGACCATTATCTTCTACCACAAAGATTTGTTGACAGCGATCGCAACCAAATGCCTCTGTTAGTGCAATGGAAGTTAACTGCCCTTTGCGACGGCAAGGACAGGGATATTCCTTGTTTAACTCTATTTTTTCGGTTTTTTGAGGTTGCACAACAGTTCTAATAACTTGAGTGTGTTTTTCATTTTCCGGGACAATAACCCTTAAGATAGCCAGACTCTATCCAGTTTAGTACATCTACAAAAAACCAGTTGACCGAAATATCAACGGCGAGCAGAGCCAATGGCTTCAGACATGGGGGTTAGCCGTTGGCGATTTTCGTTGGCGATTTTCGTTGGCGATTTTAATCGCCTTCCCCATTCTTCAACTAATTCGCTTGCAATAATACCTCTGATATACCATGCCCTAGGTGTTAAAACTACGGTGGTTTTTGTTGTCACTTCTGCCTAGCTAACGCTAAGGATTACAGGCTTTATACCCTCCCCGTAAACCCTAAAAGTATTATGTTGCTTTTTTATAAAATTGGTATTAACTCAGGTTATAGGGTTTTATGTCTATGCCTGATAATGCTTGAAAGTGTTATATAGTATCAAAGCGGGTAACGCGATTCGAACGCGCGACATTCACCTTGGCAAGGTGACGCTAACCTATTTTTTTCAAGGGTTTTAACCACTTTGACATAAAACCTAGTAAGGCTATCGGGTTAGATTTGGGTTAACCCATAACTCTTATTCCACGGTGGTTTAAGAGGCTATGGTATACAATTCAAACCAGTCTAAGTTAGAGAAAAAACTTACTGATGCTAAATTAAAACTTAGTATCGTTAAACTAGATGTCAACAATAACAGGGTTAGACTACGATGTAGACAAACTGGTATTACTTTCAGTAAGCACGTAGCGCCATACACGCTAGAAGGAATAGAGAGCGCGTTAAGTATCGCGAAAGAAATTGAATCAGACATTTATCGAAGGGTATTTGACCCGACACTAGTCAAGTATGGGTTAGCTAAGGCAAGTGACCCAAAATTGACTGAAATAGTCAACTTGCCTGTCAACTTGGAGCCTACTCTCAAAGAAATTTGGGATATCTATAAAGCAGCTAAGGCTAGTAGTGTAGCTCCTAGGACTAAAGAGGTAAAATGGTATCCCATAGATAACTGGTTTGTATGGCTACCCTCTGAATGCTTGATTTTGACTAATGCAGACAAATTACTTAGTAAACTTAGAACCAAGTACAGTGATGGTACTTTAAAGCCTCTACTAGTTACACTAAACGCTGCTGTAAACCTGTCAATAAAACTAGGTAAACCAATTAAGAGCAATACCATAGCAGGTCTCCTAGAACTGCTTGTATTACCTCCTAAAAAGGAAATTAAGAGCTATTCCAGTAAAGAAATAGCTACCATTCTTAAAGCCTTCTATGACGGTAGATTTGATAAGGATAGCAGTGTTGTTTCATCTACTTACTATGCCGGGTTTGTAGAGTTTCGGTTTTTAACCGGTTGCAGACCCTCAGAGGCAATTGCTCTAACTTGGTCTGACATAAAACTTTTAGATGACGATAAGTGTCAAGTAATTTTTTCTAAGCGTGTCGCTGGTATGAAAGATAAAAGTGTCCAGGCAGGCACAAAAAATGGAGTACAGGCAAGAATTTTTCCTGGAAACAAGCAGCTTAGAGAACTAATTGACTCACTTGACAGAATACCTAACGAAGGTGACCTGGTATTTCCTAGCCATAGAAGTAGAAGCGTGATTGATACGCATAATTTTAACCTTAGATGGTGGCAACCAATTATAAAAGAGTTGGTTAGGTTAGGTGAGT
>NZ_JANQDH010000001.1 GCF_029891735.1 Chrysosporum bergii ANA360D | reverse complement strand
CCCAAACATAGAGCAACCTACTGATGATATTAATCAAACGCCGCATATTTTGACCTTAGCTGCAAAAACACCCGCAGCCCTGCAAGAACTGGCTCGGCGTTATGCGACTCAGATAGAGACCTCTCCCGATGTTCCTCTGGCGGACATTTGTTTCACAGCACACATAGGGCGTAAACATTTTAAACATAGGTTTGCGGTAGTCACGGAATCTAAAGAGCAACTGCGTTTGCAATTGGATGCATTTGCACAATCAGGGGGTGTGGGGCGAGAAGTCAAATCGCTACCAAAGATAGCCTTTCTTTTTACAGGTCAAGGCTCACAGTATGTGGGAATGGGTCGTCAACTTTACGAAAACCAACCTACCTTCCGAAAAGCACTCGCCCATTGTGATGACATCTTGCGTGCTGGTGCATATTTCGACCGATCACTACTTTCGATTCTCTACCCAGAGGGAAAATCAGAAGCCATTCACCAAACCGCTTATACTCAGCCCGCGCTTTTTGCTCTTGAGTATGCGATCGCTCAGTTGTGGCACTCCTGGGGTATCAAACCAGATATCGTGATGGGGCATAGTGTAGGTGAATACGTCGCCGCTTGTGTGGCGGGCATATTTTCTTTAGAGGATGGGCTGAAACTAATTGCTACTCGTGGTCGTCTGATGCAATCCCTACCTCAAGACGGAACGATGGTTTCTTCTTTGGCAAGTGAAGCTCGTATCCAGGAAGCTATTACACCTTACCGAGATGATGTGTCAATCGCAGCGATAAATGGGACAGAAAGCGTGGTTATCTCTGGCAAACGCACCTCTGTGATGGCAATTGCTGAACAACTCGCCACCGTTGGCATCAAGACACGCCAACTGACGGTTTCCCATGCCTTCCATTCACCACTTATGACACCCATCTTGGATGAGTTCCGCCAGGTGGCAGCCAGTATCACCTATCACCAGCCCAAGTTGCTACTTGTCTCCAACGTCTCCGGGAAAGTGGCCGGCCCTGAAATCACCAGACCAGATTACTGGGTACGCCATGTCCGTGAGGCAGTGCGCTTTGCCGATGGAGTGAGGACGCTGAATGAACAAGGTGTCAATATCTTTCTGGAAATCGGTTCTACCGCTACCCTGTTGGGCATGGCACTGCGAGTAAATGAGGAAGATTCAAATGCCTCAAAAGGAACTTCGTCTTGCTACCTGCCCAGTTTACGGGAAAGCCAGAAGGATTGTCAGCAGATGTTCACTAGTCTGGGTGAGTTGTACGTACATGGATATGATATTGATTGGGGTGCATTTAATCGGGGATATCAAGGACGCAAGGTGATATTGCCAACCTATCCGTTTCAGCGACAACGTTATTGGCTTCCCGACCCTAAGTTGGCACAAAGTTCCGATTTAGATACCTTTCAAGCTCAGAGCAGCGCATCATCACAAAATCCTAGCGCTGTGTCCACTTTACTGATGGAATATTTGCAAGCAGGTGATGTCCAATCTTTAGTTGGGCTTTTGGATGATGAACGGAAACTCTCTGCTGCTGAACGAATTGCACTACCCAGTATTTTGGAGTTTTTGGTAGAGGAACAACAGCGACAAATAAGCTCAACCACAACTCCTCAAACAGTTTTACAAAAAATAAGTCAAACTTCCCATGAGGACAGATATGAAATATTGAAGAACCTGATCAAATCTGAAATCGAAACGATTATCAAAAGTGTTCCCTCCGATGAACAAATGTTTTCTGACTTAGGAATTGATTCCTTGATGGCGATCGAACTGCGTAATAAGCTCCGTTCTGCTATAGGGTTGGAACTGCCAGTGGCAATAGTATTTGACCATCCCACGATTAAGCAGTTAACTAACTTCGTACTGGACAGAATTGTGCCGCAGGCAGACCAAAAGGACGTTCCCACCGAATCCTTGTTTGCTTCTAAACAGGAGATATCAGTTGAGGAGCAGTCTTTTGCAATTACCAAGCTGGGCTTATCCCCTGCTTCCCACTCCCTGCATCTTCCTCCATGGACGGTTAGACCTGCGGTAATGGCAGATGTAACAAAACTAAGCCAACTTGAAAGAGAGGCCTATGGCTGGATCGGAGAAGGAGCGATCGCCCCGCCCCATCTCATTGCCGATCGCATCAATTTACTCAACAGTGGTGATATGCCTTGGTTCTGGGTAATGGAGCGATCAGGAGAGTTGGGCGCGTGGCAGGTGCTACAACCGACATCTGTTGATCCATATACTTATGGAAGTTGGGATGAAGTAACTGACCAAGGTAAACTGCAAGCAACCTTCGACCCAAGTGGACGCAATGTGTATATTGTCGCGGGTGGGTCTAGCAACCTCCCCACGGTAGCCAGCCACCTCATGACGCTTCAGACTTTATTGATGCTGCGGGAAACTGGTCGTGACACAATCTTTGTCTGTCTGGCAATGCCAGGTTATGCCAAATACCACAGTCAAACAGGAAAATCGCCGGAAGAGTATATTGCGCTGACTGACGAGGATGGTATCCCAATGGACGAGTTTATTGCACTTTCTGTCTACGACTGGCCTGTTACCCCATCGTTTCGTGTTCTGCGAGACGGTTATCCACCTGATCGAGATTCTGGTGGTCACGCAGTTAGTACGGTTTTCCAGCTCAATGATTTCGATGGAGCGATCGAAGAAACATATCGTCGTATTATCCGCCATGCCGATGTCCTTGGTCTCGAAAGAGGCTAAATTTCAGGCGTTGGTGAATAGAACCCACATTCCGCAGATAAGGTCTTATGAATAAAAAACAGGTAGACACATTGTTAATACACGCTCATCTTTTTACCATGCAGGGCAATGGCCTGGGATATATTGCCGATGGGGCAATTGCGGTTCAGGGTAGCCAGATCGTAGCAGTGGATTCGACAGAGGCTTTGCTGAGTCATTTTGAAGGAAATAAAACAATTAATGCGGTAAATTGTGCAGTGTTGCCTGGACTAATTGATGCTCATATACATACGACTTGTGCTATTCTGCGTGGAGTGGCACAGGATGTAACCAATTGGCTAATGGACGCGACAATTCCTTATGCACTTCAGATGACACCCGCAGTAAATATAGCCGGAACGCGCTTGAGTGTACTCGAAGGGCTGAAAGCAGGAACAACCACATTCGGCGATTCTGAGACTCCTTACCCGCTCTGGGGAGAGTTTTTCGATGAAATTGGGGTACGTGCTATTCTATCCCCTGCCTTTAACGCCTTTCCACTAGAATGGTCGGCATGGAAGGAGGGAGACCTCTATCCCTTCGATATGAAGGCAGGACGACGTGGTATGGAAGAGGCTGTGGATTTTGCTTGTGCATGGAATGGAGCCGCAGAGGGACGTATCACCACTATGTTGGGACTACAGGCGGCGGATATGCTACCACTGGAGATCCTACACGCAGCTAAAGAGATTGCCCAACGGGAAGGCTTAATGCTGCATATTCATGTGGCCCAGGGAGATCGAGAAACAAAACAAATTGTCAAACGATATGGTAAGCGTCCGATCGCATTTCTAGCTGAAATTGGCTACTTGGACGAACAGTTGCTGGCAGTTCACCTCACCGATGCCACAGATGAAGAAGTGATACAAGTAGCCAAAAGTGGTGCTGGCATGGCACTCTGTTCGGGCGCTATTGGCATCATTGACGGTCTTGTTCCGCCCGCTCATGTTTTTCGACAAGCAGGCGGTTCCGTTGCACTCGGTTCTGATCAAGCCTGTGGCAACAACTGTTGTAACATCTTCAATGAAATGAAGCTGACCGCCTTATTCAACAAAATAAAATATCATGATCCAACCATTATGCCGGCTTGGGAAGTCCTGCGTATGGCTACCATCGAAGGAGCGCAGGCGATTGGTTTAGATCACAAGATTGGCTCTCTTCAAGTGGGCAAAGAAGCCGACCTGATCTTAATAGACCTCAGTTCCCCTAACCTCTCGCCCACCCTGCTCAACCCTATTCGTAACCTTGTACCTAACTTGGTGTATGCTGCTTCAGGACATGAAGTTAAAAGCGTCATGGTGGCGGGAAAACTTTTAGTGGAAGACTACCAAGTCCTCACGGTAGATGAGTCCGCTATTCTCGCTGAAGCGCAAGTACAAGCTCAACAACTCTGCCAACGTGTGACCGCTGACCCCATTCACAAAAAGATGGTGTTAATGGAAGCGATGGCTAAGGGTAAATTATAGATACAGGCTTATCTGCAACAACATTTCTGAATCAAACCTGGAGGGGCAAACCAATGACCATATATGAAAATAAGTTGAGTAGTTATCAAAAAAATCAAGATGCCATAATATCTGCAAAAGAACTCGAAGAATGGCATTTAATTGGACTTCTAGACCATTCAATAGATGCGGTAATAGTACCGAATTATTTTCTTGAGCAAGAGTGTATGACAATTTCAGAGAGAATAAAAAAGAGTAAATATTTTAGCGCTTATCCCGGTCATCCATCAGTAAGTAGCTTGGGACAAGAGTTGTATGAATGCGAAAGTGAGCTTGAATTAGCAAAGTATCAAGAAGACGCACCCACATTGATTAAAGAAATGCGGAGGCTGGTACATCCGTACATAAGTCCAATTGATAGACTTAGGGTTGAAGTTGATGATATTTGGAGTTATGGCTGTAATTTAGCAAAACTTGGTGATAAAAAACTGTTTGCGGGTATCGTTAGAGAGTTTAAAGAAGATAACCCTGGCGCACCACATTGTGACGTAATGGCATGGGGTTTTCTCGAATATTATAAAGATAAACCAAATATCATAAATCAAATCGCAGCAAATGTATATTTAAAAACGTCTGCATCAGGAGGAGAAATAGTGCTTTGGGATGAATGGCCAACTCAAAGCGAATATATAGCATACAAAACAGATGATCCAGCTAGTTTCGGTCTTGATAGCAAAAAGATCGCACAACCAAAACTTGAGATCCAACCGAACCAGGGAGATTTAATTCTATTCAATTCCATGAGAATTCATGCGGTGAAAAAGATAGAAACTGGTGTACGTATGACATGGGGATGTTTGATTGGATACTCTGGAACTGATAAACCGCTTGTTATTTGGACTTAATGTAGCGTTTCCATTTGAGTCAAGGCACGAGAAGCTTCTAAAGCTGGAATAGATACACTATCATTCTCAACTACACTCTCAAATGTCCTAGGTAACTGTGCCCCAAACATCAGCATTCCAATGGCGTTGAACAAAAAGAAAGCCAACCACAAGATATGGTTACTCTCAAATTTAACAGCAGCTACATCCGCAGGTAAAAATCCTACACCAAACGCGATTAAGTTAACATTGCGGAGAGTATGCCCTTGAGCCAAACCCAAGAAGTACCCACATAGTATGCAACATACTGAATTGCATACTAGGACAAGTACCAACCAGGGAATAAAAATATCAATATTCTCAATAATTTCTGCGTGGTTGGTTAACAACCCAAAAACATCATCGGGAAATAGCCAACACGCTCCGCCGAAAACCAGACTCACTAGCAGAGCCATTCCCACAGAAACTTTTGCCAGAGGTGCTAACTGTTCTGTGGCTCCTTTCCCTTTAAAATTTCCTGCCAGAGTTTCTGTACAGAATCCCAATCCTTCAACAATGTAGATGCTCAAAGCCCATATCTGTAAGAGCAAGGCATTTTGAGCGTAGATAATTGTCCCCATTTGTGCCCCTTCGTAGTTAAACGTTAAGTTGGTAAACATACAAACTAAATTGCTGACAAAGATGTTTCCATTGAGAGTTAAGGTGGAGCGTATAGCTTTTATGTCCCAAATTTTTCCAGCTAATTCTTTTACCTCTTGCCACGGGATTTCTTTGCAGACAAAAAACAATCCCACCAATAGGGTGAGATATTGACTTGCAGCAGAAGCTACTCCTGCCCCCATGCTCGACCAGTCTAAGTGGATAATAAACAAGTAGTCGAGTGCGATATTGGCAGCATTGCCCACAACCGACAACAACACAACTAAGCCATTTTTTTCCCGTCCCAGAAACCAGCCAAGCAGGACAAAGTTGAGCAAAATGGCAGGCGCTCCCCAACTCTGGGTGTTAAAATACGCTTGAGCTGAAGACTTCACCTCTGGGGCGACATCTAGTATAGAAAACCCCAACACCCCTAACGGGTACTGTAACAGTATGATCGCCACCCCCAGCACCAGAGCAATTAAACCATTAAGCAGTCCCGCCAACAGTACGCCCTCTCGGTCATCTCGTCCGACTGCTTGTGCTGTTAACGCAGTGGTACCCATTCGTAAAAACGATAAAACA